>CANBCW010000013.1 GCA_947367115.1 uncultured Clostridia bacterium
GAGTCCAACGGCGTGACCTACACCACCGGTGTGATTTCCTACAACCTGAACACCTACTTCGATGCCCTGCGCACGGCGCTGCCGGCATGCCAGACCCTGTGCGAAGCCGCTGTGGTCTACTGCGACTACGCAAAGCTCTACTTCCTGGGAAAATAAGGCTTTTTTGTCAGAGGTTTTTTGAATTTTTATACTTGCCAAATCGTATGATGTGGTGTATAATATAGTAAATATAGTTTGCGGCTTACAGGCTGTGGACTATGAAACGAAAATATTTAAAAATTGAGGTGAAAAAAATGAAGGAACTGTACCAGAATGCTGAGATGGATGTCGTTAAGTTCTCCGCTGAGGATGTGATCGCTACCTCCGTTAAGCTGTGCGCGGGCGGTCAGGAGGACGTTCTCCCTGAGATCGATATCTAATTGATTTTCCACATACTCTAATTTCCATATACACCCCCGTCACCGGGTCAAGCCGGAGACGGGGGCTGTGTATATCTGTCTTAACATAAAAGTTGAGCAAAATTGAATTTTCTATTGACGGCATCTTGCAAATATGGTAATATATCTAAGATAATGGCTAGGTATGAAGCTGTTTTGTGAATATTTCGTGAATAAAACTATCAGGAGGAATGCAATAATGAAACTCAAGAAGCTGCTGTCACTGCTGCTGGCTGTGACAATGCTGGTTTCCATGTTTGCCGGATGCGATCAAAGTAAAAGTCCTGCAGACAGTACGAATCCCAGCGGCTCCGTCTCCACAGGTGAGACCGGCAGTTATTCCGTCAGTGTTAAGACCGCTGGCGGCATGGTGCTGGAGGATGTTACCGCCTATGTTTACGGCAATGAAGCCCTGACCGATCTGAAGGATTACGGCGAGCTGGATGCCGACGGTAAGGCAACCTTTAATCTGGCCAAGGACGGTACATATTATATCGATCTGCAGGGCGTGCCCGAGGGCTACGACGTGAAGGATTATTACACCTTCACCGGTAATGCCGCGGTGATCACCCTGAACTCTTCTCTGATCACCGGCAAGAGCCTGTCTGAAGCTGGCTCTCTGGGTCTGGGTGATGTGATGTATGACTTTGAGGTCACCACCCCCGCCGGTGAGAAGATCAAGCTGTCCGAGCAGCTTCAGGATAAGGATATGGTGCTGATCAATTTCTTCTACACCACCTGCGGCCCCTGCGTCAATGAGTTCCCTTACATGCATGAGGCTTATGAGATGTACAAGGATGATGTAGCCATCATCGCCCTGGACTCCTTTGCCGGTGACAATAATGACACTGTGGCAGTGTTCCAGCAAACTATGGGCCTGACTTTCCCCATGGCCACCTGCTCTCCCACCTGGTTCGCGCTGTTTGGCACCCAGGGCTATCCCACCTCCATCGTTGTCGACCGCTACGGCGTGATCTGCATGATCGAGGTTGGCGGTCTGACCAGCCTGCGTCCTTTCACCAGCATGTTTGAGCACTTCACCGGTGACGATTATAAGCAGAAAATCGTTCACTCCATGGATGAGATCGTGACCACCATTAAGCCCACTTATGAAATGCCCAGCTCCGATGAGATCGGCAGCGTGATCAACAGCGGTGACATTCAGGTGACCTATCGCGGTGAGGACAGTGATGAGTATTCCTGGCCCTTCATCATCACCGATAAGAACGGCACTCCCTGCGTGAAGGCTTCCAACTCTCTGATCGAGGGTTCTTACTCCATCCTGTACGCGGATGTGACCCTGAAAGCCGGTGAGGCTATTGGATTTGACTATCTGGTCTCCTCCGAGCGGGGCGCGGATGTGCTGCACGTCATCGTCAATGACGAGCCTATCTACACCATCTCCGGTGTGTCCGATAAGGAAGCGTGGAAGTCCGCCTTCCCCTGGGTCGCTGATAAGGACGGCACCTATGAGGTTGCGCTGTGCTACATCAAGGACGACTCTACCGATGATGGTGACGACACCGTGTACATCAAGAATATGCGCGTGTGCACTGCTGCGGATATCGATGTGGACACTTATCTGCCTCGTCAGGCTGCTACCAGCACCGATGGCTTCGAATATGACTATGTCGATATCGTCTATAACGAGAAGGACGGCTACTACCATGTTGGCTCCGCCAACGGCCCCCTGCTGCTGGTCAACATGACCGCCGGTACCACGGAGTTCAACGAAGAGAAGACCTTGTGGAATCTGGTCTATGACGATGCCCTGATGCTGGATGGCCAGAGCCTGTATGACCTGATGGTCAACTATTTCTCCTACGCCTCCAATTCCTCCCTGAACGGCTACTGCACGGTCAATAAGGAACTGGCAGTTTATCTGAAGGCAGTGGCCGATTTGGTCGGCTTCAGCGATGATGAAAATGAATGGCTGAAGATGTGCAAGTACTACCAGGTCTACGGTAAGAACGCCAAGCAGCTTGAGGATCCCATCAAGGGTCTGGCTCCCTTCTCCGCATACGAGGCAAAGCTGGGCAAGAACGTTTCCACCAACTACTTCTACTACGAAACCGCCATTATCCCCAGAGGCAAGCTGGCGAAGTTCGTTCCCACCAAGTCCGGTGTTTACCGCATCACCTCCAGATCGGAGTCCACGCAGGGCGTTGACGGCTGGATCTTCAACGGCGACCGCCAGGAGCTGCTGACCTACGAGATGGATGAGCGCATGTATAACGACAGCGACGAAGTTTCTATGGTCTTCTACATGAAGGCTGGCGAGGCTTACTACATTGACATTGCCTTCTGGGATGTTTATGAGGCCGGTTACATCTACTACGATATCGAGTACGTTGCCAGTGAGCTTCAGCACTTCCGCCTGGCATCCCCCGGTTACTTCACCTATGACAGCAACGCCACCGGCGATGCAATGTATCACCTGATCGCGGGCGGTATCGATGTGGTTCTGGGACCTGATGGTTACTACTACGAGGATCTGGGCAACGGCAAGCGCGGCAGCAAGCTGTATGCTGACTTCACCGGTATCACCAGCCTGTTCTCCAACCCCATCGCGACGGTCAACTCCTATGACGAGAATGGCAACGTGATCAAGGACAGCAATGGCAACATCGTCAAGATCAAGGGTATGATCGATATGGGCGGCTTCGACTTCAGCAAGACGGAGGAAGACCTGTACGTTCTGGGTATCCTGGAGAAGTGCAACAACGATGCAGATGCCACTAAGAAGTATCTGAAGGATCTGTGGGGCGAGGATTACGACGCCAATGCGAAGAACTATCAGGTCGATGATGTTCTGGCGGGCAAGTATCACGGCAAGGGCGAGGATCTGACCGACGAGATCAGCAAGTATCTGTCCAAGATGTACAACGGCTCTGCCAAGGAGCGCGTGGGCTGTGTCGAGGTCGATCAGGAACTGGCTGAGATTCTGCAGAAGCTGATGGATAAGTATACCTTTGAGAATGTCGATCATTCCTGGACCAAGCTGTGCTACTACTATGATTACCTTGGTCCCAACGGCTGAGATTAGATCATGGGTATTTTGAAAAATGGATTTATTCGGCTTGTGGCCGTGATCATGGCGGTTACCATGGTCACGGCGCTGACCGGATGCGCAGATGCGCCTGAACAGACAGAGCCGACTGTGACGCTGACTGACTATATCGTATCGGTCACAAACAGAGCGGGGACTCCGCTGTCGAAGTGCAGCGTAGAGGTTTTAAGTAATGCCGGAGAAACGGTGTTCAAGGGTATGACCAACAGCGAAGGCCAGGTTTCCTTTACTGCAGCGGCCGGAGCTTCTTATACGGCAGTTGTGTCCAGAGTGCCCGACGGTTACTCTGTGGAGGAACATTACAATCTGGAAGGGGAGAGCGCATCCATTGTTCTGGCTCCCGGCGTGATGACGGAGGAAGATCTGAACAGCACGAAGCTATCTCTCGGTGACGCGATGCCGGATTTCACCATCCGGAACGCGGACGGCACGGAGTATGTGCTGTCAGAGCTGCTGCAGGCCAAAAAAGCAGTTGTGCTGAACTTTTGGTATTTGAACTGCGGACCCTGTAAATCAGAGTTTCCATATCTGCAGGAGGCATATGACTTGCTCGGTGATGATATCGCTGTGCTGGCCCTGAACCCTTACGATGGAGACGATGCCTCTGTGGCTGCATTCCAGGCGGATAACGGTTACACCTTCCCCTTGCTGAAGTGTGATGAACGTTGGAAGAATTTGATGCAGGTTTCCTTGTTTCCCACCACGGTGGTCATTGACCGCTTCGGCAATATTTGCTTGATTGAAACCGGCATGGCTACGGAAACACAGGACTTCCTTGATATGTTCGGCTATTTCATTTCAGATGATTATGAGCAAAAGTTCTTTAAAAGCGCGGGATATATTCCGGCTTACGAACCTTGATTAAAAAGGAGAATGAAACTATGAATAAGATGATGAAGCTGCTGGCTTTAATCATGGCTCTGGCTATGGTTCTGTGTCTGGCTGCCTGCGGCGGCGATGATACCAAGACCAAGGATCCCAACGAGTCCACCGGCACCAGCGAGGTCACCGATCCCTCCAATGTGACCGATCCCAGCGATGTGACGGAGCCTGACAATGGCAATAAGACCTACACCGTCACCCTGGTCGACTCTCAGGGCAACGCTGTGTCCGGTGCCATGGTTCAGATCTGCCTGGATAGCTGTGTTCCCGGCATGACCGATGCCAATGGTGTTGCTACCTTTGAGCTGCCTGAGGAGTCCGGCTACAGCGCCGGTGTCACTGCTGACTATGACAATACCAAGGTGTACTTTGAGGACGGCCAGTACGACGTGACCATCACCTGGGATGCTCCCGCGGCCGAATGATCGGTTTGAGTCAATTAAAAATGCCCACCTCATCGTTGAGATGGGCATTTTTATTGTCATTTTACGATAGTCTACCACACAAATACAAATGTATCTATACTTGTCTTTGTTAGAAATACACAAACAAATTGGTCGTTCACAATTAGTTTTTGAATAAATTTCTTGCATTTATACCGGAAATGAGCTATAATACACTCTGGTATACTTCGTATAGGAACATCATAAGAAAGGCGATTGAACAGATGAAGACGAAATCCCTACCCAAAGTTTTGCGGATGTCATTGATCTGTCTGCTCGTGGCTGCGTTGGTGTTCGGCATTCTGACCACCCCTAATGGTGAGGTGTCCGGCTACAGCGCTTCCTATATCGAGCTGATGAAAAATGCTCCTGCACTGGACATTCAGGATTATCTCGATAGTTCTGTTATGTTTGAACTGCCCGAAAATGTGAAGGATGATGAAGAAATCTCGGTGATCATCACCGTGGATGTAGTCAACCTGCTGGATGCCTACGAAGCCGGTGATAAGACCATGAGCTTCAAGGACTATGCGCTGCACAGCGATGAGGCTGCTGACATCGACCAGCAGATCTCCGCTGAGAAGGCGAAGGTTCTGGCCGCTCTGGATGAGAAGAAAATTGCCTACACCACGGGCGATAACTACAACACGCTTCTCAGCGGCTTTGAGCTTCGAATCAAGGCAGGGGACTTTAACGACACCTGCAAGACCCTTGGCGATGGTCAGGGGATCATCGTCAGCGAAGTCTACGAAAAGTGCGAGACGGAGCTGGTTGAGAACGAAGTTAATGTGTATGGTACCGGTATCTTTAACAGCTCCGGTTCCGGTTACGACGGCAGCGGCATGGTCGTTGCGGTTTTGGATACGGGACTTGATTCCAACCACAGTGCGTTCTCTCCCAAGAATTTCACCTCCAGCAAGCTGGGCCTGACTTATGATGATGTGGCAGCCCTTATTGGTCAGACAATTGCCAACGAGATGTATGGCGGTCTGACTGTGGATGATGTGTACATCAACGACAAGGTTCCTTTCGGCTACGACTATGCTGATAATGACCCTGACGTTTATTCCACTCACAATAATCATGGCACCCACGTTTCCGGTGTTATCGTCGGTAAGGATGATACGATCACCGGCGTTGCGCCCAACGCGCAGCTGGTTGCCATGAAGATCTTCTCCGATGTCTATGATTCTGCCATCAGCAGCTGGATTCTCTCTGCTCTGGAGGACTGCGTTGTTCTGGGTGTCGATGTGATCAACATGTCCCTGGGTACCGCCTGCGGCTTTGCCCGTGAGTCCGACGAAGAGATCATGAACGGCGTTTATGACAAGATCCGTCAGGCTGGTATCTCCGTTGTAGTCGCCGCCTCCAACAGCTATAACTCTGCTTACGGCTCTGAGAAGAACGGCAACCTGCCTTTGACCTCCAACCCCGACTCCGGCACCGTTGGTTCTCCCGGTACTTATCAGGGCGTGATGTCTGTTGCTTCCATCAACGGTGAGGAAACTCCCTATCTGAAGCACGGCGATTCCATCATCTACTTCATTGAAGCCAACAGCGGCGCGGCAGTAGAGCAGGACTTCGTTGATAACCTGCTGGGTGATGCGGAGTCCAAGGAAATGGAGTATGTGGTCATCCCCGGTGTTGGCCGAAGCGCTGACTACACCGGCTTGGACGTAAAGGGTAAGATCGCCCTTGTCCGCCGCGGTTCCAATACCTTTGAGGAAAAAGCGATGATCGCCGAAGCACAGGGTGCTGCCGGTATCATCATTTACAATAACGTTTCCGGTGACATTAAAATGAGCATCGGCGACGCGAAGCTGGCTGTCTGCTCCATCTCTCAGGATGACGGTGAGACGCTGGTGGCTGCCGGTAACGGCAAACTGACCATCAGCCGGAATCAAACCTCCGGTCCCTTCATCTCTGACTTCTCATCCTGGGGTCCCACTCCCAGCCTGGGCATCAAGCCTGAGATCACCGCACACGGCGGCAACATTCTCTCCGCCGTCACCGGCGGCGGTTACGACCGTTTGTCCGGTACCTCCATGGCCTGCCCCAACCTGGCCGGTGTGACCATTCTGCTGCGGCAGTATGTTGTGGAGAATTTCCCTGACATTGCGAATGACAATGTTAAGGTAGGGGAGATGGTCAATAAGCTTATGATGTCCACCGCGGACATTGCGCTGAACAAGAATGGCCTGCCTTACGCTGTCCGTAAGCAGGGTGCAGGTCTTGCGAACCTGACCAACTGCCTGAATACAAAAGCTTACATCACAACTTATGATAAGAATGGCAACGCCATGGATAAGACCAAGCTTGAGCTGGGGGATGATCCTGCCAAGACCGGTGTCTATGAAATGAGCTTCACTGTTCATAATTTCGGTTCTTCCGCACTGTCTTATGATATTGGTGCTTATGTCTTGACTGAGGGAGTCAGTGATACAAAGACCAATGCCGGCGAAACTACCGTTACCGAGGAAGCTTACGCTTTGGGCGGCGCGATTGAGGTCGTTTCCGTTTCCGGCGGCAGTGTTAACGGTAAGAATGTTACCGTAGAAGGTGGCAAGGATGCCAAGGTCACTGTGAAGGTCACCTTGACTGACGCAGACAAGGCTTACCTGAACAGCTCCTTTGAAAACGGTATGTATGTCGAGGGCTATGTCACGCTGACTGCCACATCCGGCACAGACATTGATTTGAGCATTCCTTACCTGGCTTACTTTGGTGACTGGACCGTTGCGCCTCTGTTCGACCTGGAGTACTTTGAAACCGATGCCGACGAGCGTGATGACTCCATTGCTGTGGAAGATAAGAACCTGGCGGATGCTTACCCCAGCCGTCCCATCGGCGGCGTGTCTGACGACTATGTCAGCTATCTGGGTTCCTACTATTTCATTCAGAACCCCGATGACATGATCATTTCTGCCAACAAGGATTATATCGCCCTGTCCAATCAGGAGGGTACGATCCACTCTCTGCGTTTTGTCTGGGCCGGCTTGCTGCGTAATGCTCAGAAGATCGTCATTACCATTACGGACGATACCACCGGTGAGGTGATTTATGAGACGGTGGATACCGATGTCCGCAAGTCTTACGGCGACGGCGGTTCAATCTATCCTGCAAATGTGGAGATTGAGTTCGACACCATGGACTACAACCTCTCCAACAACACCCAGTACACAGTACGTCTGGAGGGCTTCCTGGATTATGGCGACGGCGGCGTTGAAACCAACGAGCGCAACGTTTTCGAATTCCCCCTGGTGGTCGACTTCGAGGCTCCCGCTGTTACCGATGTTCAGTACTATTATGAGTACGACAAGACTGAGAAGAAGAACCGCCTGTATGCCAAAGTCGGTATCTACGACAATCACTTCTCTATGGCTTCTCAGCTCGGCTATGTGACCATGGGTACGGATGATGATGGCAACAGCAGCGTTGTCATGAAGGCCTTCGATCAGTATATGACCCCTGTGTATTCTCAGCGCAACAGCACGACCTATGTGACCTATGAGCTGACGGATTACATTTATGAGATCAAGGAAAACTCTCTGAATGCCAATTCCTTTGTCCTGACTGTCTATGACTATGCGCTGAACCTGGCTACTTATGAGATCGGCTTGCCCGATGACTACATCGATTTCTATTTCGATGGACTGGAAGAGGGTCTGACTCTGAGCCCCAATGAGGTCTACTCTCTGGAGCCCCTGGTCTATCCCACAACCGAGTGGTCTGAACTGCTGGAGTTCACCTCCTCCAGACCCAGCGTTGTCCGCGTTGTCAACAATAAGATCGTTGCAAGCGGCAGCGGCAGCGCAACCATTAAGGTGCGTGATCCCGCCACCAACAAGAGCCTGACATTCCCGGTCACGGTTCTGAAAGAAGGGGACGAGGGATACCGCCGGTACGATAAGCCGGTCGCGGACGTGTTTGAGCTGGTCGGCTATGACACGGTGAAGGCGTTCTATATGGTCAGCAGCGACGATAAGCTTCTGGGTGATACCGGAGATACCCGGTTCTTCAGTGATGGCTACGCGTTGTCCATGTATCCGTCCGAGTCCGTGTCCTTGACGCACCGTCTGGATGCCTATTTCCCCAATGATACCAAGGTCGTTTATGAGTCCAGTAACGAGAACATCGTCACGATCAGTGAAAGCGGTGTCGTTACGGCCAAGAGTGAGGGCTTTGCCTCTGTCTCCGTTCGCGTTATGCTGGACGGCAAGTCCACATATTATTCCGAAAGTGTGACCATTGAAGTCAAGGATCCGTTCGTTACGACCGGCGCTTCTCTGAGTCATTACTACGGCAACGGCGGATTGGTCTCCATCCCTGCTGACCTGTCCCTGACAGAGATCGGTTCTTTCGCTTTCTCCAATTTCGACTATGTGATGAAGACGGAAGAGGAACTGCTGATTGATGATGCTTCTCTGAGCAAGCAGTGGTACATCGGTGAAAACACCATCACGAAGGTCATTATTCCTGAGGGTGTAAAGAAGATCAACTCTTACGCCTTTGCAAACCTGACCGCATTGGAAGAGATTGTTCTGCCGTCCACTATGGAGTCCATTGAGTATGGCGCGTTCTACGGCTGCTCCTCTTTGCAGAAGATCACCTTCAGCGGTGAGAATAATCTGTTTATTATCAACCAGAGTGCCTTTGAGGGCTGTGACCTGCAGGGCACCATCGATATGACCGGTGCTTGTGTCATTTCTGACTATGCCTTTGCGGGCAACCAGGATCTTGAGGGTATCGTCACCGACGACAGCCTGCTGTCCATTGGCCAGTATGCCTTCGCCGGCTGCAAGAGCCTGAAGGATGTGACCATCACTTCCGAAAAGGTCAAGTACGGTGCTTATGCCTTCACAGGCTGCAAGGCTCTGAACTCCTTCTATGTTAACGCTTCCGTGCTGCCCGAAGGTATGTTCTATGAATGCGAGGGTCTGACTAAGGTCACCATCGGTCCCGATGTCAATGACATTGGCCCCTTCGCTTTCCGCACTACTGCGGTGGAGACCTTTGAGGTACAGCCTGGCAATAAGGCCTATAAGGTGCAGTCTGCTAACTATGTACTGTCTGTTGACGGTACGTCCTTGATTGCTGTTGCTCCCACAATCCGCGGTGAGTTTACTGCTGAGAATATCGGTGGCGCAGCTGTTACTGCGGTTGCCAAGGGTGCATTCTCTCACAATACAAAGATCAGTTCTGTCAAGCTGCCTGATGTCACATCGGTAGGGGAGTACGGCTTCGGTTCCTCCACTGCGCTGACTTCTGTTAGCCTTGGCACGTTGACGCAGATTGGTGCGTATGGCTTCTTTGAGACTGCGATCACCACGCTTCCCGATATGGCCGCTGACGCATCTATCGATAAATATGCGTTCTCTCATACCGATCTTGTCTCTGTTAATATTCCTGATGGCATGATCCTTCCTGAAGGTGTATTCACCGAATGTCTGAAGCTGAAGACTGTTGTCATTGGAAACAATGTCACCATCGGTGACCATGCGTTCTCTGTGGATAAGGATAATGCGTTTACCGTTCGAAACTATAATGAGGATGGTGAGAAGTATTTCTATTACGAGTTCAGCACTTCGCTTACTTCTCTGACCATCGGTGATAATGCTGTAATCGGTAAGAACGCTTTTGCTTTCGCCGCCAGTCTGGAGAAGGTTACTTTGGGTGAAAATGCGCAGATCGGATCCATGGCCTTCTACAACAACTGTAGCCTGAAGGACATTGATTTGTCTAAGGTTACAACCATCGGTGATTATGCGTTCTCTGGAGACGTTTACTACATTTGCCTGGATGATAGCATGTCCGTTGCGGCTATCAGCGAGGAAGGCAAGTACATGTACACCTACCACGGTCCTCAGATCAAGAAGGTCGATCTTTCTTCCGCTACCTCCATCGGTGAGTATGCGTTCGCCTACTGCCGTGAGATGACCGATGTGGTTCTGAATGATGCAATTACTGAGCTTCCGCAATATGCGTTCGCTGGCTGTGTTTCCTTGAAAAACATCGACCTGTCCAAGATCGTCACCGTTGGTGATTATGTGTTCATCGAGGATGCCGCCCTTGAAAAGATCGATCTGTCCTCTGCGGAGTCCGTTGGCAAGTATGCCTTCGTCTACTGCGAAAACCTGTCTGATGTGAAGCTGAGCGAGTCCGGTACGGATATTGCTGAGGGTGCATTCTCCTACTGCGCAGCTCTGACTGAGGTTCAGAATCTGCAGTTTGCGGAAAAGCTGGATAGTTATGCCTTTGCACATACCGGTATTGTGGAAGCGGATCTGTCCGGTGCTGTTACACTGGGTGACTTTGTATTCCTGAAGGAAGAGTTTACTCCCTTCACTGTTACGCTTGGCAATGCACTGACCAGTCTGGGCGATAATCCTTTCGCTATGTGCCTGATCGAGCCTTTCAGCATTGATAATATCGTGAACTTCAACGGTGTCGACTATGTTTCCAAGGTGTATACCTACGACATTAGTGACACGGTGAAGGTCATTGATGGTTCTCTGTACTGCAAGATCAAGACCGGTTTGGAACTGATCGTTTATGCAGGCATTGATCACACAGATGTTGTTGTGGCCGATGATACCGTCCGCATCACCGCATACGCCTTTGCAGGCAGCGATGTGCAGATGGTGAAGCTGCCCTATACCGTGGCTTCCATTGGTCATAAGGCTTTCTACGGCTGTGATGATTTGACTGCCGTGGTCTTCAGCAGCTACTACGCTCCTATCCTGGAGGAAGAGTTTGATGCTGCTTATTACGAGTCCTACGAGCATGTTCCCGGCAGCGGTAACTACGGTGAATATGAGGACTATGATGGCACACCTGTGTCTATTGATGGTATGGGACTGATTCCTTACTATATGTGGAACGCTACCGGTGGTCAGTATTCCAACGTATACTACGGTGCCAACTTCGTGGACTATGTCGGCTATGTCAATGATAAGCTGACCATGGTCAAGCCTGTCAACGGTAAGTACTATGATACCTACATTATGGATCAGTACTTCAATCTGAGGATCGATGGCGCGGCTGGCGCGGATGATACGACTCTGGCTGCCATTGCCGCCATCAACGCCATCCCGGAACGGGTTGTCTATGAGCATAAGCCCATCGTTGAGGCTGCCCGCGCGGCCTACAATAAAATCGCAACCAAGGAGCAGCAGGCGTTGGTTACCAACTATGATGTTCTGGTGTCCGCTGAGCAGCGTATTACCGCGCTGACGCCTGCCGAACCTGAGCCCGAACCCGCGCCGGTGCCTAAGACCGGTGCCGCATGGCTTGCCTGGGTCATCATTGCCCTGGGAATCGCGGGGGTTGTAGCTGCGGTATACTTTGACCGTAAGCGGGAAAAAGCTGTGCAGGAGCCCAAGGATGAGCAGGTTCCTGTTGAAGCAGAGACTCCTGAGCAAAGCGCTGAGGTTGAAGAGAATGCTGAGGTTGAGGAAACCAAAGAAGCATCCGAGACAGAGGAGTAAGTAAACGCAAGACCGGGCAGGGCAGAGACTCTGCCTTGCCCGGACCGAATCAACAAAAAGGATGATGCGGAAAAATGAAATTGAGAAATAAATCAATCCTGACGGTTTGCCTGCTTTTGGTGACGATGCTCCTGATCAGCGGCTGTGCTGGAGAGAAGAATCCGTATGAAATCAATGACGAGGACAATTTTAATGTCAGCGTCAAATTTGATGCCAACGGTGGCCTTTTTACAACCAACACTTCTGTGATTGTGGACTCTTTCAATATTTCCGGGCTGCAGACGAATAACGCTGGTCAAGTAGAGATCCCTCTGCTTTCGCCTGATGATTCGCAGCGTGGAAAAGATGGCTTCACTGCCTATAATAATGGTTATTTTCTGGCAGGGTGGTACGCTGAGCGTATTGAAAGCACCGACGAGCAGGGAAATACCGTCTATACCTATTCTGACAAATGGGATTTTAGCGCTGATACATTGAAAGTCCATGCGAGCGGATCCTATTCCGCTTCCAACCCTGTGCTGACCCTTTATGCGGCATGGGTTCCCATGTTTGAACTTGAAATCTACGATCTGAGCACCGGTGAATATCTTAATAAAGTAACATTCGATCCCAATGTTACGACAGAACTTGAGCTTCCGGCCTGGAACCAGGAAACCGGTTCAATTGATCAGAATGATATTCCCGGCAGAGACGGCTATACCTTTAACGCGGCGTATTATGATGCGCAGGGAACACAAATTGTTGACACTGCGGCTATCGCACACTCTGGCGCTGTGAATTATGAAAACGGTACTGCGACGAACAGTTCCATGAAAATCTATGTTGATTGGACGGCAGGGGAGTGGTTCCATATCTATACTGCCGAGCAGTTCGTGAAGAATGCAAAGCTGAGCGGTAATTATGTGATCCACGAAGATTTGGACTTCGACGGTCTGATCTGGCCCACGACGCTTGTGCAGGGAAGTTTTGCCGGTTCGATTCAGGGCAATGGTCATATCTTCAAGAATATTCGTGCTGCTCAGACTAATAACTCCAAAACCAATGCGGGTTTGTTCGGACAGCTCAAAGATACGGCTAATATTTCTGATTTGATTTTTGAGAATGTAACCTTTACGATCGAAAAGGGCTCTCGCGTTTCCGGTGCTGCCTTTGGTTTGCTTGCCGGTCTGGCCGATTCCAATGCAGCTTTGAAGAATATTCAAATTCTGAACAGTACGCTGCAGATCGATACCGGTTGCACGTTCCTTTCCGGTGATTATTCCATCGGTTTGGTATGCGGCGGTGGCGAAATTTCCGGCATTGATATGTCCGGTATCAGCTGCGTCGTTGTGGGTGAGAATCCCGAAAAGCTGACGGTCACGGTTGAGGGCAACACAGTTACCCTGAATTTCATTAGTGAGTAATTTTAATTTACATAAAGGAGTGTCACACATGAAAAAGAGAATTCTCGCTCTGGTACTTTGTGTTGCGATGTGCCTGAGCATGGGCTCCATGTTTGCTGGATGTGACAGCAAAAAGAGCGTGGATGCCTTCGTCATCATGACCGAACAGTTGGACGGTCTGTTTAACCCCTTCTTCTCCACCTCCGCAAATGACGGCACGATCGTTGGAATGACTCAGATCGGTATGCTGTCCTCCAAGCTCAATGCCAATGGTGATGTTGAAGTTGCCTATGGCGATAACGAGGCTGTCGTTGTCAAGGATTATGAGATCGTTGAGAATGGAGATACGACAACTTATTATTTTGTTCTGAAGAACGGCATCAAGTTCTCCGACGGTCACCCCCTGACTATGGAGGACGTTCTGTTCAACTATTATGTTTATCTGGATCCCGTTTATACCGGTTCCTCCACGCTGTACTCTACTGACATTGTTGGTCTGTCCGAATACCGCACTCAGACTGTCAGCTCCGGCTCCAACGATAATGATGACCGGATTACCGCTGATGCCTCCAAGAGAGCGCAGAACCGTATTGCTGAGCTTCTGAACCTGTTTATTTCCAAGAAGAAGGCCTCCGCTACCAGTGAGGTCAGCTATTCTGAAATGGTTGCGGCTATTCAGTCCTACAAGGTCAGCGCCGGCTACCAGTCCGCTGTTTCCAATGATACGGCCTCTGTTACCAACGAGCAGCTTCTGAAGGACTATGAGTATACCCTGAAGCTCTTCAAGGAGGAGCTGGGTACTGATTATGTCGGTGCACAGGAGTCCTATGTTGACGAGCCCTACAAGTCCCACTCTGAGTTCCAGGATGAGATCTTCTGCTTCATGTTCATGGAAGGTTACGTGGATATCAAGTACGCTAAGGGCGCTGACGGTAAAGATGACCGTACCAAGATCGATACCTTGACCAAGGCTTATCCTTCTTCCATCACAACGAAGGATGCAGCCATCGATTACATCTATAACGACAAGATCTCCCGCGAGCTGGACAGCATCCTGCAGTATTGGGCTACCGCAGGTACTCTGACCACGGAGTACACAGCTCAGGCCAAGGAAGTTATTCTGCACGAGAATATTTCTGACGATGGCTCTCTGGCTGTTCCCAACATTTCCGGTATTGTGTCTCTGGGTCACACAGATGCTGCTGGTTCCACCATTAAGGTCAATGGCACTGACTATACGGTTGCCTCCGGACATAATTCCGATGGTACTGTTACCAACACCAACGAGTACGATGTGCTGCAGATCACGATTAACGGCATTGACCCCAAGGCTATCTGGAACTTTGCGGTTACCGTTGCACCTCAGCATTATTACGGTGAGGGCAGTACGGTTGGCGTTGATATTGCCAATAACAAGTTTGGCGTTGAGTTCGCCTCTTTCGAGTTCATGTCCAACAAGATTCAGTCTCCCAGAAATGTTAAGCTCCCCATGGGTGCTGGTTCCTACAAGGTAACCGATGCTTCTAATAGCGATAATCCTTCTGAGAACGATTTCTATAAGGATAATATTGTTTACTTCAAGGCCAATAACTACTTTGAGACCGTTGGCGAGGGCATTGAGAATGCCAAGATCGAGAAGATCCGCTATCAGGTCGTCAGCTCCAACAACGCCATCTCCGCACTGGAGAATGGTACCGTTCACTATATTTCCCCCGCTCTGACCACCGACAACTATGAAAAGCTGATGAACATGGGTTCCAAGGGCTATAACATGCTGACCTCCGATCAGCTGGGCTATGGTTATATCGGTGTCAACGCTTCCAAGATCAATAACATCAATGTTCGTAAGGCGATTATGTGTGCCATGAACACCTCTCTGGCTTTGGACTACTACCGTGCCGGTACTGCCGAGCAGATCTACTGGAATATGTCCACCGTCAGCTGGGCTTACCCTGACGGCGCTTCCAAGAACGACAATGGCAAGGATTATCCTCAGATGGGTACCTGGAGCGATGACATCGCTGTCAACAACATCAAGAAGTACATGGAGGCTGCGGGTGTCAGCGAGGGTGATCCCGACCTGCGCGTCACCTTCACCATTGCCGGTTCCACTCTGCAGGATCACCCCACTTATAAGGTGTTCCGTGATGCTGCTACTCTGCTGAACAGCCTGGGCTGGGAAGTCACCGTTGTCTGTGACACGCAGGCTCTGACCAAGATCGCCACCGGTTCTCTGGAGGTTTGGGCTGCGGCCTGGTCTTCTGCGCTGGATCCCGATATGTATCAGGTCTACCATAAGGATTCCACCGCTACCAGCACCCTGGCTTGGGGTTACAACTACCTGAAGACCAGCGGCGACCCCGAAGAACTTGACATTCTGGACAAGATGAGCGATCTGATCGATCAGGCTCGTGAGACCAACGATCAGTCCGTCCGCGCCGACCTGTATGAGCAGGCCATGGGCTATGTTCTGGATCTGGCCGTTGAGCTGCCTGTCTACCAGCGTGATGTGCTGTACGCTTACAACTCCAACGTGATTAAGAGTGACAGCCTGCCCACCGAAGTGAACCCCTATTCTACCCCTCTGGATCGTATTTGGGAAGTTGAATTCGCCAGCTGATAAAGGGCGTGACTTATGTTAAAATACATTTTAAAAAGAATTGGATATTCCATTCTGGTTCTGCTAGGTGTATCTCTGATCATGTATTTTCTTGTTCGCCTGATGCCTGTTGACTACATTCAGAGCAAGATCGATCAGATGAACCAGGGCGGTGCTACGGTTCAGCTCGATACGCAGTTCGCCATGTACGATACCTATGGTTTGGATTATCCAGATAAGCTGATTCAGGCAAAGATCGATGACCTGACCGAGAAGGGCAAGCTGTCGGAGATCCCTGAGTGGGAAGCGATGATGTCTGGCGAATCTGGCTGGGCGAAGGTAGAGAAGATCTTTAAGGGTTACTTTACCTGGCTTGGCAATTTGCTTCGCTTGGATCTGGGTATCAGCTTCAAGTATGGCGTTCCTGTCGCGGATAAGATCGCGCAGCACATGGGTACATCTTTTATGATCGCATTGATCGCGACCATTTTTGAGTTCTTGATTGCTATTCCTCTGGGCATTACCGCTGCAACGCACCAATATAGTCTTCGCGATTATGTCGTTACCATTCTGGTCATGGTCGGCATCTCCCTGCCTTCTTTCTTCTTCGGAAACGTGTTGAAAAACTGGCTGTCGCTGCAATTAGGCTGGTTCCCACCGCAGGGTTTAGTGGATGCGACTATGAGCTATACCGGTGTAGCCCTTCTTGTTGACTATGTCAAGCATCTGTTCATTCCCATTCTGACTGTTGTCATTTTGAGTATCGGTGCCAGAATGCGTATGACTCGTACCAATATGCTGGAGGTCATGAACTCGGATTACATCCGTACTGCCCGCGCGAAGGGTCTGAAGGAGAGCGTTGTCATCAACAAGCATGCTTTCCGCAATACATTGATCCCTCTGGTTACATCCATGGCGGGCTTGCTGCCCTCCTTGTTCTCCGGTGCCATTATTACCGAGCAGGTCTTTGACCTGCCCGGTATCGGCAACGTTGCGTTGGTTGCGATGCAGATTGGTGACATTCCCTTCATCATGGGCTATAACATGTTCCTGGCTGTCCTTAGCGTCGTTGGTGTCCTGTTTGCGGATGTCATGTACGCCGTGGTCGATCCCAGAGTCAAACTTGAGTGAGGAGGTGCAGTATGGACGAACTTGAATTGAAAGAACAAAATACACAGGAAGTCGTGGATACTGAAACCCCTCTGGATAAAAATGTTCGGCTCATGTCACCTAACCAGATGCTGGCACGTCGGTTTTTCCGCTCCAAGCTCAGCATTCTGGGTCTGTTCATGGTGGTTGGCCTGTTCCTGTTCTGTTTCCTCGGCCCTGTGTTCTATACGCAGTGGGGCGAAACGGAGCTGGATAAGAGCGGTAAAACTGAGTACGCTACTGCTGTCACTACGTACACCGTCAATGGCGTGGAATATACGCTGCATCAGACCACCGAGACACATTTGATTGATAATTTCCTTGCCGCGCCTTCCGCGGAGCATCCTCTGGGCACCGATGATCAGGGTTATGATGTGCTGGCTCGTTTGATGTACGGCGGACGCGTATCACTGCTGGTCAGCTTTATGACTGTTATTCTGATGACCATATTTGGCGTTATCATGGGCGGTCTGGCTGGATATTTCGGCGGCTGGATCGATAATGTGATTATGCGCGTTTGTGATGTGCTGATGTGTCTTCCCGGTGTTCCGATTCTGCTGATCCTCAGCTCCGCAATGGATGGCTGGGTTTCTCTGGATTTGGTCGAAGAGGAAATGCGAATCTACATCCTGATGTTCTTCCTGACCGTAATTTCTTGGACTGGTACCGCGCGTCTGGTCAGAGGTCAGATCCTCAGCCTTCGTGAGCAGGAGTTCATGGTGGCTGCGGAGGCCATGGGCTATTCCACCGGGCGGAAGATCTTCAAGCATCTGATCCCGAATGTCATGCCGCAGCTGATCGTTCAGATGAGTCTAAGCCTGGGCAGCATGATTCTCTATGAGGCCACTCTGTCCTACTTGAACATGGGCATCAAGGCACCCTATACAGCCTGGGGCTCCATGATCAACATTATTACCACCAACCAGGACATCCTGCAAAATTATCCAACCGTCTGGGTACCCGCTGGTCTCTGCATTGTCATTGCGGTTCTGGGCTTCAACTTCGTGGGCGATGGTCTGCGTGATGCTCTTGACCCGAAGGGAAGGAGATAATTTATGGCTAAACAGAATACTGCAAAGAATTATCTCTCCGGTAAGGAAATCAGAGCGATTGCCAAGGCGAATGCCAAGGAAATGAAGCGCTTGGAGGCGTACAAGAACCGTAAGGCTGATGAGTCTGAATTCTTGACGCAGATGAAAAAGCAGGAGAACATCTTGGAAATTGAAGACTTGCATACCTTTTTCTACACGGAACAGGGAATTGTCAAGGCTGTCAACGGTGTTTCCTATGATGTGCCTAAGAATGCCGTTGTTGGTGTTGTAGGTGAGTCCGGCTGCGGCAAGTCTGTTACCAGCATGTCCGTTATGCGCTTGATCCAGGGGCCTACAGGCCAGATTGTAGATGGATCTATTCGATTTGTGTCTAACGAGTACAAGCGTGACGAGAAGGGAAATCCCATTCCGAAGGCCGGTGCCGAGGGCGAATATGAGATGGTCGAGAAGGTCTATGACATCGCGAAGATGCCCATTAACGAGATTCACCGGATCCGCGGCAAACAGATTGCAATGATCTTCCAGGAACCGATGACTTCTCTGAATCCCGTGTTCACGATTGGTCAGCAGTTGGATGAAGTGACTTTGCTGCACGTTCCCGGCGCGACTAAGGAAATGGCCAAGGCTAAGTCTGAGGAGATGCTTAGACTGGTCGGTATCATTCCGGAGAACGTATATAAAGCGTTCCCCCATGAGCTGTCCGGTGGTATGCGCCAGCGTGTTATGATTGCCATGGCCCTGGCGGCTGAGCCTCGTCTGATTATCGCCGACGAGCCTACCACAGCACTGGACGTGACCATTCAAGCACAGATCCTGGATCTGCTGCAGGACATCAAGGACAAGATTGATGGCTCTATTCTGCTGATTACTCATGATCTGGGTGTTATCGCTGAAATGGCGGACTATGTTGTTGTTATGTACGCCGGAAAGGTCATTGAAAAGGGAACGGTCTACGAGATCTTCCAGGATCCGAAACATCCCTATACCATTGGCCTGCAGAAGTCGAAACCAACCATGAGTCTGGATGACAGCACGGAGTTGTATAACATTCCTGGCAATGTACCCAACCCCATTAATATGCCCGCACACTGCTATTTTAAGGAAAGATGCGCCAAATGTACCGCCAAGTGTTCCGGAGAGTATCCGGGCATGGTGCAGGTGAGCCCGACTCATTTTGTCGCATGTCATCTGTATGACGAGGAGAACAACAATGGCTGATGAAAAAGTAATCAATAATGTTGCAGCTCCTGTCTATGATGACGAGGCTCTGGCTGCTGAGTACCAAGCTAAGCGTCAAAAGCAGATCGAAGAGGACTTTAAAAAGCCAATTGATCCGGATTGCGTGCTCGAAGTGCGCCATCTGAGAAAGTGTTTCCCAATCAAGAAAACCGTTACCGGCAAAGTTACAAAAGAATTGGTTGCTGTTGACGATGTTTCCTTCAAACTGAAGGCAGGTGAGACATTGGGTATTGTTGGTGAGTCTGGCTGCGGTAAGACTACTGCTGGACGTGCCATTTTGAAGCTGCATCAGCCCACGGGCGGGCAGATTATCTTCGACGGCAAAGATATCACCAACTATAAGCCAAAGCAGATGCGTGAGATCCGTAAACAGATGCAGATCATCTTTCAGGATCCTTATTCCTCTCTGCCGCCCAGAGACACGGTTGGCGGTATCCTGTCCGAACCCGTGGAGGTTCATAAGATTGTGCCCAAGGATCAGGTGAAAGACTATGTTCTGGATCTGATGGACAAGTGCGGCCTGCGGGATTACTATTTTGAGCGTTATCCCCATGAATTCTCCGGTGGTCAGCGCCAGCGTATTTGCATTGCGCGCGCGTTGTCAGTGAATCCCAAGCTTGTCATTTGCGATGAGCCTGTCTCTGCTTTGGATGTCTCCATTCAGGCTCAGATCATCAACCTGCTGAAAAAGCTGCAGCGTGAAATGAATCTGGCGTATGTGTTTATCTCCCACGACCTGTCCGTTGTTAAATTCATTTCCGATAAGATTCTGGTCATGTATCTGGGCGCGGTTATGGAATTTGGTACAAAAGAAGACATCTTTACCAATCCGATGCATCCATATACCAAGGCGCTTTTCTCAGCGGTACCTAACCCGGATCCTACCACCAAGATGGATCGCATTAAGCTGGAGGGAGATATTCCTTCCCCCGCCAATCCGCCTAAGGGCTGCCGGTTCCACACTCGCTGTCCCTATGCCAAGGAGGTCTGCAAGCACATCACTCCTGATTATAAGGAGTATGAGCCTGGCCACTTCGCTGCCTGTCACCTCCTGGAGAAGCAGGACTAAGCTATGGGTAAGAAGAAAGAAAAAATCACATACGTGGATGATGGCCGTACCATTGCTGATATGTCCGGCGTGGGAGGCTCCAGACTGAATGACCGCAATCCCTATCGTCCGGCTCCTAAATTTAAGGATGTCTGGAAGACCTATTGGAGCGCTGTCAGGATGATGCTTAAGCCGATGCTGGTAGTCATTGCTGCGATATGTGTTGTCTATCTGCTTTCCTATTTGGCTCTGGTATATCTCGCATAAAAAGTGATCCCCGCTTTCGGTTTCGAAAGCGGGGATCTTATGTGTGCGAATTTAGTTTGCCATGATGTAATCGATGTACCCCTTCAGGTCTTCATCGGTATCTGCCTCGTCATATTTGACGGAGCCAACAAAGGTCTTTACAATTACACCTTCTTCATCCAATATCACAGTCATAGGCCAGGAGTTTCGTCCGCCAAGCATTTGGAAGAAGTTTTCCTGCTCGCCATCCTTAACGTGGAAATAGGCGGCATTGGGGAACAGTTCTTTGATATCATCCGGAGTGCTGTCGCTCCAGCCCAGGTTGGAGTGGACAGTGAGTACCACAACATCATCACCGTAGTTCTGATCAATGAGAGGGAACTCTGTCAGCAGTTCCTGCTTGCATGGGCCGCACCAGGTGCCCCAGAAGTTGATCACTGTGATTTTTCCTCTGAACGCTTCAACCGTTACAGTTCCTTCTTCATAAATCTTATTAAGTTCGTAATTGTAGCAGACATTGCCAACCTGACCGCCGACTTCGTGGATAACAGGATCCTTATCTATGAAATTATAATACACAAGCGCACCGCCTAAAACAGCGAACATAGAGATCGCGACAATCAGTCTGGCAATCTTAGTCTTTTTGGGCAGTTCGGTGCCGGGAGCGTCACAGGGATCACATTTTTTGAGTTTCGCAGTATTAATCTTTCCACCGATCTCGTTGGGGGCCAGCAGGATTTTAGGACCCTTATAAGAGATCGCACCGGTGGGGCAGACGTTGACACACTTGCCGCAGCTAATGCATTCATGGTCACCTACATGGCGGATATCCATCTCGCATTGACCAACGCACAAGCCACAGTTAACGCAGCTGGGTTTATCCAGCTTGATACCCAGAAGGGAAATCTTGTTGAACAGGCCATACAGGGCGCCCAGCGGACAGAAGAAACGGCAGAAGAACCGATAAATGAAAATGGCACCGACAATAAAGACGACCAGGAGAATGAACTTCCAGGTAAACAGAGGGCCAAGCATCTGGAACAGATCGCTGTTGACCTTGTTTGAAAGCAGGCCGAAGGCACCAAGAAGAACACCCGAGGGGCAGATGTATTTACAGAAAGCAGGTACCGGGAGGGAAGCGGCTTGGAAAGAATAGATCAGCGGAATGATCGTCACAAATACGACCAGGATCACATATTTCAGATAAGACAGGATTCGTGTAAAGCGGCTTTTTTTCACCTTGGGCGTCTTGATCTTATGTACCAGATCCTGAATCAAGCCGAAGGGACATAGGAAACCGCAGATCCAACGTCCAAACATGATACAGTACAGCAGCAGAATACCGAGCATGTAGTACGGCAGGCGGGCGTTGGTGCTTGCCAGCGCGTTCTGCAGCGCGCCGAGTGGACAGGCGGCTGAGGCGGCAGGGCAGGAGTAACAGTTAAGACCGGGGGCGCAAATGTTTTTTACATTGCCCTGATAAATGTAGCCACTTGAGAATCCTTTTAAATTGGCGTTCGTCAGCAGTGCTGCGTAGAGCTGTATGATCCGACGCTTTGTAGGCTTATGATCGGAGAGCCACTGCTTGAAGCTCTTTTTCTCTTTTACAGTTGTATTTTTATTTTCCATATTAACCCAATCCTATACATTCGGTGCAGATCGCAACTGCTTTGTCCAGTACGTCTTTCATACCGCCGTTGAAAATACCAAGCACAATGAAGCAAACAGCGACCGCAAGCAGTACACAGCGTGTAACGGTGAGGGGAATGCCCTTTTTGCGGCAAACTGCAGGTGCGCTGAGGGCTGTACCGCCTTCAGATGCGGCAATTGCTTTCTTATAGATTTCGATTTCCTGGGAAATGCTCTTGTTTTCCAGCAAAGAGCAGATCAGGCACAGCATCAACCCCACAAACGCTGGGATCAATGCGATGCATACTGCTTTGCGGATATCTGCATTGAGCGCTTCAATACTGAAATGAGAACCGTCCATAAAATAAATGGCAGGATAAATCATCAGTGCAGCGAAAACAACAGTTGTACCAATACGCAGCCATAGACGCTTTTTACGTTGCTTCAAAACTTCGGCGGCAAAAACATCGGATAAAGTACCCGCTTTTGCTTTCAATTTCTCCATGAGCGCCAGTTCGTCCTTAACTGCCTTTGGCTTCTTTTCATCCGTGGGGAGCGCAAGCCCCAGAATGATGCCGCCAGCGACAATCGCAATACAGCAATAGGCCAAGATTGCGATACGGTGAAAATGAAGAGCAATCGATTCCGGGGTATAGGGACGTGGCCCGCTATTGTAAATATCAAGACACGACAGGATCAGAGCGATCCCGAGGGCGATGATCAACACCGCTGCGATACATCCGTATATCAGATGAATCTTTTTTATTTTTTCTTGTGGCATAGGATTTATGTTCTGCGCCCCAACGCAGACCTTTCTATAAGATGACACAATTATATCACAGTACAGAAAATGCGTCAAGATTTCCAAATGACACAGAAAATACAAATCGATGATGTATATAGGAACTAACCCCTTGATACTACTTTAATATTGTAGTATCATACTAATAAATGGAAATTGAAAGGATGGTTGCTATGGCGGAAACGTATTGCGGAAAAAGTTGTGAGAATTGTACGGAGAAGCTTCAATTGGCTTGTCCTGGCTGTCGCTTAGGGCCGGGAAGAGCCTACAGCGGAGAATGCAGCATCGCAAAATGCTGCACGACACGCGGACATCAATCCTGCGAATACTGCGCCACTGCTTCGACCTGTTATAATCGAAAAAGCAGTTTCAGCGCGGCAGAAAACCGTATCAAAATGCAGGAAGCCGATGCGTCCGCTCGTGCGCACCGCGTGCGTAAGAGCAAACTGTTGGGAACATGGCTGATGCTTCTGTTCTGGCTGGTGATCGTAACCAATATTGTCAGTGTGGTTTTCAGCCTGGTTGAGAGCCTTCCGGGAATGACGCTGTTGGCACAAATCATCAGTACGGCTTTTAGTGTCGCATATGCCCTGATTCTGCTGAAGCTGTCCTCTGCATCCCATTGTTTCCGTATGGCCGGTATATGTTATATCATTGCCGCTGTCTTTAATTTTGCCACCGCAATAACCGGCAGTGCGGGCTTGGCTTCCATGATTGAACTGGCAGCGCTTGTTCCCTCGTTTATCGCTATGTATCAGGAGTATATCGGCTATGCGGAGGTCACTGAAGCAATAGATGCAGACATGGGCAGAAAATGGGGCAAGCTTTGGTATTGGGCACTGGGAAGTTTGCTCGCAATGGGAGCAGGCATGATTTTTACCCTGTTCGGTTCGCTGCTGGGGGCTTTGGCTGCTCTTGCGTCCTTGATATTAACCGTTGTGGTCTCAGTGATCAAGATTGTCTATCTGTACCGTACGGCGAAAATGTTCCGTGAATATGCGGAAGAAAATTAGCATTTCGATTAAAATTTGTGAAATTCCTCTTGATTTTTCATTTCCTCCATGCTATAATACATCGGTCTGAGATCAAGGTGAGTCCTCTGCGCGCGTAGCGACGCATGAACGCCTAATATTTAAGGAGGACAAAGAAATGGATTTAGTTAAGGCTCTGAACAGCCAGTACATGAAGGAAGAGCTGCCCGAAGTCAAGGTCGGCGACACCGTTCGTGTGCATGTGCGCATCAAGGAAGGCTCTCGTGAGCGTATCCAGGTGTTTGAGGGTACCGTCATTGCTCGTAAGCACGGCGGCATCACCGAGACCATCACCGTCCGCCGTATCTCCTACGGTGTTGGCTGTGAGAAGGTCTTCCCCCTGCATTCTCCCAATGTGGCCATGATCGAGACCGTCCGTAAGGGTAAGGTCCGCCGTGCCAAGCTGTACTATCTGCGTGATCGTATGGGTAAGGCTGCCAAGGTCAAGGAGAGAGTCTAAATCGCAATTTGATAAAAAGAGAGGGGAGACCCTCTCTTTTTATTTGATAACTTTTTGTGCCGTCCGAAATCCGGACGGCATTTTTCAAAAATAAGGCTTTTCTTTTTGGGTCTGCTCGTGTATAATATATGCGTATATCTGCGCCCATGGGGGGATTTCCGGGACGCAAACTGCAAACAAGACCGGAGGGAACGACTTTGGGCAGGACAATGGGAAAATATGAAAAAAGAAAACCAGTAAAGCCGCAGCGAAAGCTCTCCAAACGGCAGGAATTTGTACGGAATTTGGATTCGGTTTATATTATCGCCCTGATTTTGACGCTTTATATGCTTTTTTTCAGAGTTGTTGTCGTAATCGGCCCTTCCATGTACGACACTTTGATTCAGGGGGATCGTTTGGTGCTTTTGAGCAGCTTCCTATATACGGATCCCCAGCAGGGAGATATCATTGTAGCCAGCAAGGAATCCTTCGACAATGGTGAGTGTTTTGTCAAACGGGTTATTGCGGTAGAAGGACAGACGGTGGATATTGACTTTGATGCCGGCATCGTCTATGTGGATGGCTGCGCGCTAGAGGAGGACTATATTCATACTCCCACAACCCGCCCGGAAGGTGTCCAGTTCCCTCTTACGGTGGAGGATGGGCATATTTTTGTCATGGGCGACAATCGTGACAGCTCACTGGACAGCCGCAGTCCCCAGATTGGGCTGGTAGATAAGCGTGAGATTGTTGGTAAGGCAATATTTATTTTAAGCCCCGGCAATAACGGCGGTAAAGAAACACCGCGGTATGATCGGATTGGCTGGATCGGATAAGGTAATTTGACCGGAGGGAAATAGTTTGCGTAAGTTTCAATTCAGAAAAAAGGAAAAACAGAATCAAGAACCGGAGGAAAAATTGACATGGCAGCAGAATTTGCTGATGGATCTGCATGACCTTCTGTACGTTCTGGCTGGCTTTATGATCATATATATGTTGTTTTTTCGTGTGGTCGTTGTTGTTGGGCCTTCCATGTATGAAACCTTGGTTGATGGCGACCGCCTGGTGCTGCTGAGCAATGCTGTTTACAAGAACCCCGAGCAGGGCGATATTATCGTTGCAAGCAAGCAGTCTTTCGAAGCGGGGGAGTGCATTGTCAAGCGTGTCATTGCCACTGAGGGGCAGATCGTAGATATCGATTTTAATGCCGGCATCGTCTATGTAGACGGCGTTGCGCTTGAAGAGGATTATACCTACAGCCTTACGACGATGGACGAGGGCGTGCGTTTTCCCTTGTATGTGGAGGAGGGGCATGTTTTCGTTATGGGCGATAACCGGAACAGCTCCAAAGACAGCCGCAATCCGCAGATAGGGCTGATCGATGAGCGAGAGATTCTTGGTAAGGCCATTTTCCTGCTGGTTCCGGGAACCAACAAAGGCAGTGAGGCTGCCAACTATGACCGTGTCGGAGTGATCGAATAATGGATAAAGAACAAATGAATATCCAGTGGTATCCGGGGCATATGACTAAGACCCGCCGGCAGATCGAAGCGGATTTGAAGCAGGTGGACGCGGTCTGCGAGATTGTGGATGCGCGTATCCCGATTTCCAGCCGCAATCCGGATATTGATGCCATCTGTGGCAGTAAACCCAGGATTATGATTTTAAATCGAATGGATCTGGCAGATCCCGATGCTACCGCCCGGTGGGCTGCTTTTTACCGCAGTCAGGGCAGAGCAGCCGTTCCGACGGACTGCAAGAGCCGCAAAGGCATCAATTCCTTTACTCCCGCCGTTCGTCAGGTGCTGAAGGAGAAGCTGGAGCGTGACGCTGCCCGTGGAATGAACCGTCCGCTGCGTGTTATGGTCGTGGGCATTCCGAACGTTGGTAAATCTACCTTGATCAATCAGATCTCCGGACGCAAGGGTGCAAAAGCTGAGAACCGTCCCGGCGTCACACGCGGCAAGCAGTGGGTCACTGTGGAGGGAGGGCTGCTGCTTCTGGATACACCTGGTATTCTGTGGCCCAAGTTTGACGATCCTACTGTGGGCATGATGCTGGCCTATACCGGTGCGGTGAAAGAGGGCATCCTGGATATTGAAGAGCTTTCCTGCTTCCTGATGGAGCTGCTCTGGCGGCGCTATCCTCAGGCAGTAAAGGAACGCTATGGCATTGAAGCGGAGCCGGATACTCCCGGCTATGAGCTTCTGCAGCTTGCGGGAAAAAAGCGTGGTTATTTGCTTGCTCGTGGTGAAATCAATACGGAACGAATGGCGAAAGTTCTGCTGGACGAGTTCCGGTACGGCAAGCTGGGACGGTTCACGTTGGAACTGCCGGAGGATATCAAATGAGTGAGATTAACATGTGGGAGATTGAAGACTCCTATTTTGAAAAAGGTATTAAACTGATCTGCGGCGTGGATGAGGCGGGACGCGGCCCTCTGGCGGGGCCAGTCTGCGCGGCTGCAGTTATTCTGCCGCCCCATGCGGATATTCCCGGCCTGAACGACAGCAAGAAGCTGTCCGATAAGCGCCGCCGGGAATTGTTCCCCATTATCAAGGAACAGGCTGTTGCCTATGGCATCGGCCTGGCCAGCCATGAGGAGATTGACCAAATTAATATTCTGCAGGCGACCTATCTTGCCATGGAACGAGCGCTTGCGCAGCTTTCTGTGAAGCCGGAGCTTGCACTGATCGACGGCAACCGGGCGAAGGATTTTGGACTGCCGGTTGAAACCGTTGTTAAAGGCGACAGCCGCAGTGCCAGCATTGCGGCTGCATCCATTCTTGCGAAGGTAACGCGGGATGATTTGATGCTGTGCGCGGCGAAGGAATATCCCCAGTACCAATTTGACGTACATAAGGGCTACGGTACTAAGGTTCATTACGCTGCTTTGACGGAATATGGCCCCAGCGCAATTCACCGTATGACCTTTCTGAAGAAGTTCTATGGGGAAAAATAACCTGAACGGAGCTTGGGGAGAAGCTAAAGCAGCCGAATATCTCCGAAAAAAGCATTATACACTTGTTGCGACTGGTTATCGCAGCCGCTTCGGGGAGATCGATCTGATTGTGAAGGATCGAAAATTTCTTGTGTTTGTGGAGGTTAAGCTCCGCAGAAACGGAACATTTGCACAAGCTATGGAGTATGTTGATCGCCGCAAACAGGAGCGGCTTCGTGTCACGGCATCGATATACCTGTCCGAGCATCCCACAAAACTCCAGCCAAGATTTGACGTGATTGAAATTTATGCCCCGGAGGGGATGGCTACCGTCGACCCTATGATTCATCATATGGAGGATGCGTTTCAATGAATTTTCCTGTTTTTGACCTGCATTGTGATACCGCGTATGCGTTGCTTGGAAAGGATCGCAACAGTGCCGGGAGTTTGCGTAAAAATGATTATCATATTGACCTTGACCGCGCCAAGACTCTGCCGGGGTACGCGCAGTGTTTTGCCTGCTTTACCACACCGTTTATGCAGGAATGGTATGGGATCTCTCCGGTCACCATTTTTGAACGTGAGCTGGCAACCATCCAGCGCGAGGTAGATAAAAACAAAGATCTGATTTCAATTGCGTACTCTCCGGAAGAGATTGAGGATAATCGTGAAAGCGGCAGAATGTCTGCTCTGCTCACTTTGGAGGGGCCTGCGGGTATCGGCTATGATCCGGAATTGCTGCAGGATCTGTACTTAATCGGGTTCCGTATGACTACGCTGACATGGAACGAGCAGAACCCCTTGGCAGGCTCTCACCTGACAGGTGGCGGCCTGACGGATCAGGGCAGGGAATACGTAAAGGAAGCCCAGCGGCTTGGAATGCTCGTCGATGTGAGTCATATCAGTGACGAGGCCTTCTGGGACATCATTGAGATCACCGAGGGGCCTATTGTGGCATCCCATTCTAACAGCCGCAGCTTTTGCCATCATACCCGCAACCTGACCGATGACATGTTCAAGGCCATCTGCCAAACCGGCGGTGTGGTTGGATTTAATCAGTGCGCGCCCTTTGTGGGAGAAAAGCCGAATCTGGATACGGTTTGCGACCATCTGTTCCATCTGCTCCAGATGGATGCTTCCTGCTCTCATATCGCGCTGGGTGCAGATCTTGACGGCTGCGACCAGCTGCCGGAGGGATTTGGCGGTATCCAGAGTTATTCTGCACTTGCGAATCGCCTGCTGGAGCGCGGCATGACGGAAGATATGGTCTATAATATTTTTTGGAATAATGCTTGGAGTGTGATGAACAAGTGCTGTATGTGACCACCAGAGGCAAATATGACGCTTTTACTGCGGCTCGAACCATGAATCTGGATCGGGGGCCGGATGGGGGACTTTTTATTCCGTTCCGTCTGCCGCAGCTCACCCGGGATGAGATCATCGCCCTTGGCAGCAAAACCTTTGGACAGAATGTGGCTGATATCCTGAACTTGTTTTTCTCTACGAGACTCTCCGGATGGGATGTGGATATGACCATCGGTCGCAGCCCTGTCAAGTACCGGAGCATGAATTACCGCATCATTGTTTCCGAACAGTGGCACAACATGGATCGGAATTTCAACCGGATCGTGTATGCGCTGGCTCAACGGCTCCACCCTGACGGTGATACGATCGGCGCACCGTCCAATTGGGTGCAGACTGCCATTCGGATCGCTGTGCTGTTCGGTATGTACGGTGAACTTTTACGCACGGAACAGATCAAGGTCGACACGACTTTGGATGTTGCCGCAGCTTCCGGCACCTTTGCCGCGCCGATGGCTGCGTGGTATGCCCGCAAGATGGGGCTGCCCATGGGTACAATTATCTGCGGCTGTAATGAGAACAGTGCACCATGGGATCTGCTGCACCGGGGCGAACTGGATACGGATGCGCTTGCCGTTGAAACAAATACGCCGGAAGGTGATTTGCCGCTGCCGCCGGATCTGGAGCGGTTGATCGGTGAGACCTGCGGATCGGAGGAAGCCCTGAATTATTTTTGGAGCTGCACCGAGGGCTGTACCTATGCACCAGACGAGAATGCCTGTGAGGCCATGCGCAAGGGAATGTTTGCTGCCGTTGTAAGCCGTGTTCGTGTGGAGACCATTATTCCCGGTGTTTACCGAACCAACAAGTATATTCTGGATCCGTATGCCGCATTGGCCTATGGCGCGCTGTCTGACTATCGAGCTCGTACCGGTGGCAGCGGTATGGCGCTTCTGCTTGCCGAAAAGAGCCCCCTATGCAGCGGTGATGCGGTTGCGAAAATTTTGCGCATCTCTGAGGCTGAGCTGAAACAGCGTCTGTCAGAGGTCTAAGGAGGCAGCATGGCGTTATACGCAATAGGGGACTTGCATCTTAGTCTTGGCGCGGAGAAACCGATGGATATTTTTGGCGGCAAGTGGGTAGGCTATATGGATAAGCTGAAGCAAGGTCTGTCCGTTATCAAACCGGAGGATACAACCGTGCTTCTGGGCGACCTGTGCTGGGCATTGGATTTAGAAGGCGCAAAGCCAGACTTTGCCTGGATCAACGAGATTCCGGGACGAAAGATCATCCTCAAAGGCAACCACGACTACTGGTGGAGTACCGCGTCAAAGTTTTACAAGTTCTGTGAAGCCAATGGCTTTTCTAACCAGTTCATCCTTAACAACAATCATTACGAATATGAGGGCTGGGCAATTTGCGGAACCCGCGGCTGGTTCTTTGAGGAAGAGCGCAGCGCAGAGCATGACGAAAAGGTGTTCAAGCGGGAACTGATCCGGCTGGAAGCCTCTCTGAAATCAGCAGAGGATCTGCCTAAAATCGTTTTTCTGCATTATCCGCCCCGGTACAAGGGGTATCAGTGCGATGAAATTCTGGAGCTTCTCAGCAAATACGAGGTTCGACGTTGCTTTTACGGCCATTTGCATGGTCCCAGCCATAAACTTGCGATGGAAGGACTTTGGGATGGTGTAGAATTCCGGCTTGTTTCCGCTGATTTTTTGGATTTTAAGCCCTTTACAGTTATTTAATAAAGAAATTTCGAAAAAACAGTGGACAATTGCTGCTTTCTTTGCTAAAATACTACAGTTGTAAATTACATAAGATCCGCTTGCTGCGGACTGATTTAGGAGGATTATCAACATGAATGTGAAGAACATTGAAAAGAACGGCAACCAGGCTACGATCGTTGTCGAGATCGACAAGGATCTGATGGAGAAAGGTGTCAACGCTGCTTACATGAAGGCTCGCAAGAACATCCAGATTCCCGGTTTCCGTAAGGGCAAGGCTCCCCGGAAGATGATCGAGGCCATGTATGGCGCTCATGTTTTCTACGAAGACGGTCTGGAGGAGATCTTCCCCGAGGTTTATGAGGAAGCCGTTGTTAAGAAGGACGTTAAGGCGATCGGCCGTCCCAGCCTGACTGATATGGATATCAGTGAGGATGGCGTTGTGACAATCACCATCAGCACCGATGTGTATCCTGAGGTCACTTTGGGTGATTATAAGGGTCTGGAAGTTGAGAAGGCTGAGGCAAATGTGACCGATGAGCAGGTTCAGGCTGAGCTGGATCGCATGGCTCAGAATGTTGCTTCCACCGAAACTGTGGAGCGCGCCGCCCAGATGGGCGACACTGCCAACATCGACTTTGAGGGCTTCGACAATGGCGTTCCCTTTGATGGCGGTAAGGGCGATAATTTCGACCTGAAGCTGGGCTCCGGCTCCTTCGTTCCCGGCTTTGAGGAGCAGGTTGTCGGCATGTCTGCCGGTGAGGAGAAGGACATCGACATTACGTTCCCTGAGAATTATCACGAGGGTCTGGCCGGTAAGCCTGTTGTGTTCCATGTCAAGGTAAACAAGGTTACGGAAACCGTTGTTCCCGCTCAGGATGATGAGTTTGCCAAGGACGTTTCCGAGTTCGAGACGCTGGACGAGCTGAAGGCCGACATCCGTGCCAAGGCTGTTGAGGCCGCTGAGAAGCAGATCGCTTCCGCTTTTGAGCAGGCCTGTGTTGAAAAGGCTGCTGAGAACGCCACCGTTGATATGCCCAACGCCCTGATCGAGTCCGAGCTGGACACCCAGATGGAGCGCTTTGGCTATCAGCTGCAGATGAGCGGCTACTCCATGGAGCAGTACGCCAAGATGATGGGCGGCGATGTGTCCACCATGCGCAATGCTTTCCGTCCTGCCGCTGAAAAGCAGGCTAAGATCAATGTCACGCTGGAGAAGATCGGCGAAGTGGAGAACATCGCTGTTTCCGAGGACGAGATCAATGCCGAGTACGAGTCCCTGGCGTCCCAGTACCAGCTGGAGCTGGACAAGGTCAAGTCCATGGTTCCCGCTGAGGAGATCACCGCCAGCTTGAAGACTCGTAAGGCCGTGAAGGTCATCGTGGACAGCGCTGTTGCTGTTGCACCTAAAGCCGAGTAAGTTTTATGAGGAATAAGCTTCCTCTTTAATGGTTAGAATGTTTCAAGCCCAATGAAAGGAGACATGACCATGAGTTTCGTACCCTATGTTGTTGAGCAGACCAGCCGCGGTGAACGCAGCTATGATATTTTCTCCCGTCTGCTGAATGACCGCATCATTTTCCTGTCCGAAGAGGTCAATGACACCACTGCCAGTCTGGTTGTGGCCCAGCTTCTTTATCTGGAGGCACAGGATCCGGACAAGGATATTCAGTTCTATATCAACAGCCCCGGCGGCAGTGTAACTGCCGGTATGGCCATTTATGACACCATGCAGTACATCAAGTGCGATGTGGCTACCATCTGTGTCGGTATGGCTGCGTCCATGGGCGCGTTCCTGTTGTCTGCAGGTACCAAGGGCAAGCGTTTGGCACTGCCTAACGCGGAAATCATGATCCATCAGCCCAGCGCCGGTACGCAGGGACAGATCACCGATATGGCCATCCATATGAAGCGCCTGCAGATCATCAAGGAGCGGATGAACCGCATTCTGGCTGAGAATACCGGCCGCTCGATCGAGGAAGTCACTGCCGCATGCGAGCGTGACAACTTCATGTCCGCTGATGAGGCGCTGGCTTTTGGCCTGATCGACCGCGTGCTCGATCACCATTGATCGATTTAGAAAGGCAGGAACCTGCTTCATGGCTAATCACGATGAGCAGCCCATTATTCGCTGCTCCTTCTGCGGGAAGCGGGAGGGGCAGGTTCAAATGATTGCCGGTCCCGGGGTGTATATTTGCGGCGATTGTGTTCAGGCTTGCAGCGAGCTTTTGTTCGACCAGCCTGAGCATCAGGGCGCTAACAATCCGGGATTGGAGAATCTCCCAACCCCCATGGAGATTAAATCCTTCATGGACGGTTACATTATCGGACAGGAAGAAGCGAAGATTGCTCTGTCTGTAGCTGTGTATAACCATTATAAGCGCATCTATCTGGCTGAGGACTCCGAGGTTGAACTGCAGAAAAGCAACATTCTGCTCATTGGCCCTACCGGCTGTGGCAAGACTTTGTTTGCGCAGACTCTTGCTAAGATTCTCAATGTGCCCTTTGCCATTGCTGATGCTACCACTCTGACCGAAGCTGGATATGTTGGCGACGATGTGGAGAATATCCTTGTCCGTTTGCTGCAGGCTGCGGATTTTGACGTAGATCTGGCAGAGCGCGGCATCATTTACATTGATGAGATGGATAAGATCGCCCGAAAGAGCGAAAATACCTCCATTACCCGCGACGTGTCCGGTGAAGGTGTCCAGCAGGCGCTTCTGAAGATTCTGGAGGGAACGGTAGCCAATGTCCCCCCGCAGGGTGGACGCAAGCATCCCCAGCAGGAGACGATTCAGCTCGATACATCCAATATTCTGTTTATCTGCGGCGGCGCGTTTGACGGTCTGGATAAGATTATTGAGGCTCGCACCGATAAGTCTGCAATTGGTTTTGACGCACCGGTTGAGAGCCGTAAGAACCGGGATGTTGGTAAACTGTTTGCGCAGGTCGAACCTCACGATCTTCTGAAATTCGGTATTATTCCCGAATTGGTTGGCAGACTTCCTGTCATCACCTGCCTGGAGAGCCTGAAAAAAGAGGATCTGGTTCGCATTTTGGTCGAGCCGAAGAATGCGTTGTCTAAGCAGTATCAGAAGCTGCTGGAAATGGATAAGGTGGAGCTCGAGATCCAACCAAAGGCTCTGGAAGCTGTAGCGCAGAAGGCTATTGACCGCCAGATCGGAGCCAGAGGCTTGCGTGCTGTTATGGAACAGGCTATGGTGCGTATTATGTACGACATTCCCTCGGATCTGACAATTCGCAAGGTAATCATTACTCCGGAATGCATCAATGGCGCTGAGCCGATCATTGAGCGCACTCCTAACGACCCCCGGAGCAAGAAGAGCTCCAAAAAATAAGATTTATACCATAAGGGGGTAGATTTCTACCCCCTTTTTCCCTCAATATGAAGGAAGGTGATTTCCATGAGTGAACAGATTATTTCCGGCAAACTACCGGTTATGGCTCTGCGCGGACTGGCGATTTTCCCCGGACAGTCTGTCCATTTTGACGTAGGCCGTGTGAAATCCGTAAAAGCGCTCGAGCAGGCAATGAAAGACGGACAGTTTATTTTTCTGGTTCCTCAAAAGAGTATTCTGGACGACGATCCCGATTTGGATAAACTGTATTCCATTGGAACGGTCGCAAAGGTCAAGCAGATCTTGAAACCCCAGGGGGAAACTCTGCGCGTGTTGGTCAACGGTCTGTGCCGTGGACGCATCACGGAGCTGTATCAGACGGAACCGTATCTGGAAGGCAATATCCAAGCGGTACCGGAGACCGAAGTGGCCGACAGTCCCCGCAACCATGCGTTATGCCGGGAAGCGACTTCTTTGTATGCGGCTTATATGGAGCTTGCTGAGTATCCAGCCCAGACTGTGCATCTGAAGATGCTGTCCAGCTTTGACCCTGGCTTTTTGGCAGACTGCATCGGACAGAATTCTGGCTTTGATTTTACAGATAAAGCAAGACTGCTTTGCAATATGAATCCTGTTCGTCGTCTGGAGAGCGCAATGCGCCTGCTTCGCCGTGAGATTGAAATGCTCAATCTGGAAGCGGATATTCAGGCCAAGACCCACGCAAGCATTGACCGCAATCAGAAAGATTATTACCTGCGCGAGCAGATGAAGGTCATTCGTGACGAACTTGGTGAAGGTGACGAGTACGCTGAATTTGCCGAGTTTGAAAAGAAGATTCTTTCCCTTAATCTTGAAGAAGAATCCGAATCAAAGCTTCGCAAGGATCTGGATCGCCTGAAAAAACAGCCCTTCGGTTCTTCCGAGGCTGCTGTTCTTCGAAATTATCTGGATACCGTACTGGATCTGCCCTGGAATAAGAAGACCAAGGAGCGGGTCAGTGTCGAAACCGCTTCCAAGATACTGGAGAAGGAACATTACGGTCTTGAGAAGGTAAAGGAACGCATTCTTGAAACGATTGCCGTTCGCCAGATGGCCCCGGAAATGCCGCCTCAGATTTTGTGCCTCGTTGGCCCTCCTGGTGTGGGCAAGACTTCAATTGCATATTCCATCGCCCACAGCTTGAATCGAAAAATGGCACGCATTTCTTTGGGCGGTGTCCGTGATGAAGCGGATATCCGTGGGCATCGCAAAACCTACGTCGGTGCCATGCCGGGGCGTATCATGGCTGCCATGACGCAGGCTGGAAGCTCCAATCCGCTGCTCCTTTTGGATGAGATCGATAAGATGGGCTCCGATTACCGCGGTGATCCCAGTGCGGCCATGCTGGAAGTTTTGGATGCGGAGCAGAATAAAACCTATCGGGATCACTATGTGGAGATTCCGTATGACCTGTCAGATGTCATGTTCATTACCACTGCCAATACTCTGGATACCGTACCTCGTCCACTGTTGGACAGAATGGAAATCATTGAGCTGGGATCGTACACCGATGAAGAGAAGCTGATGATCGCTAAGCATCATCTGCTTCCCAAGCAGATGGCCAAACACGGCATCAAGAAATCCCAGTTGAAGGTTTCCGATGATGCCATTCGGGAGATCATTACTTGCTATACGCGTGAATCTGGCGTGCGAAATTTAGAGCGGAGTATCGCCGAGATTTGCCGCAAGGCAGACATGAAGCTGATCGCCGAAGACGCACCCGCCAAGATCTGCGTGACCGGCACTAACCTGACTGATTTTCTCGGGGTTCGTAAATTTCTGCCTGACCGAATTCCCGGCACCGACCAGATTGGTTTGGTCACCGGACTCGCTTGGACAAGTGTTGGCGGCGAGACGCTGGAAGTGGAGGTTAACGTCATGGACGGAACCGGTAAGCTGGAGCTGACCGGCAATCTAGGTGATGTGATGAAGGAATCCGCTCATGCAGCTTTGAGCTATATTCGAGCCAATGCTCAGAAGCTGGGTATTGCGGCAGACTTCTATAAGACCAAAGATATCCATGTCCATTTCCCGGCGGGTGCTGTACCGAAGGACGGCCCCTCAGCCGGTGTGACCGTTACAACCGCTATGGTATCCGCTTTGACCAATACGCCTGTCCGGCGGGATATCGCCATGACTGGCGAGATATCCATCCGTGGCCGTGTATTGCCTATCGGCGGCCTGAAGGAAAAAACCATGGCTGCTCTGCGCTACGGAATCTCCACGGTAATTATTCCCGAAGATAACCGCCGTGATCTGGAGGAGATCGACCAAACGGTGCGAAAGTCCCTGAATTTCATCACCGCCACCACCGTTGATACGGTGCTGGATGCGGCACTGAAACGCAGCGGCGAGGTTATTCCTGCCATTCTTGCGGACATTCCGGCGGATATGAAGCGTCGTTCCCGCAGCAATATCCAACAGTGAGGTGCGGCAAATGAATTTTCACAATGTAGAATTTTTGATTTCGGCGGCGGCTCCCAAGGATTTTCCCCAAAACCGCCTGCCGGAGATCGCCTTTGCTGGTAAGTCCAATGTGGGAAAATCCTCTGTGATCAACCGAATCTTAAACCGCAAAAACTTTGCCAGGGTAGGGGAGAAGCCGGGCAAGACCATCCACGTTAATTATTTTACCATCGACAAGAAGTGCTATTTCGTGGATCTTCCCGGTTACGGCTACGCCCAGGTCTCCCAGAAGGAAAAAGAGCGGTGGGGCAAGCTCATGGAGGATTATTTTGCTGCGGGCCGCATCGATCTTGGTGTGATGATCGTAGATCACCGCCACGCGCCCACCAACAATGATATCACCATGGCGCAGTGGTTCATCCAGAGCGGCTGCCCCTTTGTGGTGGTGGCAAATAAGCTGGATAAGGTGAAAAAAAGCGAGATTCAGAAAAACTTAACGATCATTCGGGAAGACCTGGAACTTCCCCAGGGCACGCCCATTATTTCCTTCTCTGCTGAGAAGGGTAACGGCAAGGACGAGCTGGTGAAGCTGATTTTGGATGCGGTAAAAGAGGGAAACTGAGGGAAGCCTGATGTATTATCCTGATTTGCACGATATATGTGTTCAAGCTGGTTTCAAACGAAAGGGCAGTGCGTATTTTCGCATTGTTGGCGATGGCGTTTTACAGGTCGTAAAACCAGAATATGAGCGGGCTTTATGGGGACATATCCTTTACATTGGATTTTTTTCGATGTATGGAGATTTACTCCGGCAATGGTTTACTTCGTTAGGCTGTATTCCCAGATACGCAGTCATGAATTGTGCTGCCCAAAATGAAATGCCTATTGTTTTTGCTCCGCCGATCAGTGATCAAATTGAGCTTTTCCGCAATTCTGTGATTGAATGGATGAACTCCGTTGATACGCAAAAGAAGCTCGCCACAGCAATTCGAAAGCTGGACAGCAGGTGGAATGATGATCTCAAAATCGGTCCGTACTTAGCCTGCGGTGAACTCAATCATGCGAAAAAAGTAGTCCAAAGTATCCTTGAGCAGCATCAGTTTGCCAGATTTGCGAATGCGTCAGCAGGTGTTTACCGTTCTGCGGATACAATAAAGTGGGAGCAGGATGAGGATGAAGAGCTTATTCGGATTCTGGACATGATCGATCGGAATGATCCGCAGGAAATTAATCAATACATCAGTAATAATTTTACACGCAATATGGGGTATGCGAAAAGCATTATAAAATGATGGAAGTGGTTACGAATGCTTCTGGAAATCGATGACTGGAAATTTGATGTGGATGTGGAATATACCCGGAAGTATAACCAAACAATTGAACAATGCCAGTATGTCTATGATCGAAACTACTACACGGCTGTTGATCAGGTTATCCCGGCACTTCGTTCCTTCCTTGCGCAGTTTGGTGTGGATGCAGCCCGCCCGGAGGAGATCTTCAGCGTCGAGCAGGAAGAAGAGCCGGTCGATTACATAAGCTGGTATACTGTGAAAGGAAAGATCCTCCAATTAGGCGGCTATGAGATCGATATTGGCCCGGTTCACATCATCCCACGGCAGCGCAATGAGGTTATGCTGCCAACCCTGACTGTGATAAGGATGACCCCGATAGCTGGTTTGTGCTGTCTGTTTTGGACATAGCGCTTCCATGGGTGCTGGATGAACCAATGCCAAAGAGTCTGCCCCCTGCTAAGACCTGGTTAGATAAGCTGTTGGATCGTATTCTCAGACGAAAGTAAATAAGAAGGCTCACAGCGTTAACCGCTGTGAGCCTTACGATTATGCATTCTTTGCTGCCTTCAATGCCTGTGCAAGCTGGTCGGGGCAGGAGGTGGACTTCATTCCGCACTTGATGCCTTCGACCCGGGCGATGACCTCATCAATGTTCATGCCCTCTACCAAAGAGCCAATGCCTTTCAGGTTGCCGTTGCAGCCGCCGAAGAACTGGACATTGCTGACCTTGTTGTCTTCAACCTCAAAGCTGATCATCTGGGAACAGGTTCCCTTGGTTCTGTATGTGTACTGCATAATATTGTATCCTTTCTAAGTTAGATCCATTAATTTGGCACCCACCAGTTCGGCCAAAGCCTCCGGCGGCAATATCATCTGGTGACCTCTGGCTCCCGCCGAAACAGCGATCTCATCCCATAGGATGCAGGTTTCGTCAAAGTAGGTGGGATATTTCTTTTTCATGCCCACCGGGCTGCAGCCGCCCCGGATGTAGCCGGTAAGACCCAGCAGCTCCTTTACCGCGACCAGTTCGATCTTTTTGTCACCCGCAGCCCTTGCTGCTTTTTTCAGATCCAGCTCACAGCACACAGGAATGCAGAATACGTTAATCCCGGTGCGCTCACCCCGGGCTACCAGAGTTTTGAATACCTGCTCCGGCGGCATTCCCACGGCAGCGGCGGCATGATTGCCATTTAAATCGTTTTCGTCAAATTCGTAGAACGCTTCCCGACAAGGGATTTTTGCTTGTTGAACCAGCCGTACTGCGTTGGTTTTATCAGCCATTTTGTATCACCGTGCTTATTATACGATATTTGCACAAAGGTTTCAAGCCTGAATTACTTTTGACCGTTTCGGTTATCCTAATATAAAAAGTTCAGGAGGCTTAAAAATGAACGAAAATGCGGAAATGAAAAAACAAGAGCAGGAGCAGATTGTCGAGCTGGGCTCTGACATTACGAAATCCAGCAAGGGCAACATCTACACCCTGACGATCATTGGACAGGTGGAAGGCCATCAGGTTGCTCCGGAAACGGTGAAGACCACAAAATACGAGCATGTCCTGCCATTGCTTGCTGGGATCGAGGAAAGTGAAGATATTGATGGACTGCTTCTGCTTTTGAATACGGTGGGCGGTGATATCGAAGCGGGGCTTGCCATCGCAGAAATGATCGCCGGCATGAAAAAGCCGACCGTTTCTCTGGTGCTGGGCGGAGGGCATTCCATTGGTATTCCTTTGGCCGTCTGTACGAAGAAGAGTTTCATTACACCCACTGCCAGCATGACGGTGCATCCAGTGCGAATGACCGGACTCGTGGTGGGCGCACCCCAGACGTTCCGATATTTCCAGCGGATTCAGGAGCAAATTGCGGATTTTGTGACGGCCAATTCCAAGATCTCACGAGAAGACTTTGAGCACTATATGATGGCAACCGGAGAGATGGCAACGGATGTCGGCACCATACTCTACGGAAAGGAAGCGGTTGCTTCCGGTTTGATCGACAAGCTTGGGGGATTGAGTGACGCTCTGGCAGCCCTGCATAAAATGATCTCGAAAAAGGGAAAGTAATAATTTTTTGGCGCATTGTAAAATGAACCTGCAATAGAGACAACAAAATATCCATAGTGACGATCCAGTGGTAAAATTAAGCTACC
>CANBCW010000014.1 GCA_947367115.1 uncultured Clostridia bacterium
CCCCAATGGTGGTAAAGTTTCATCCAGCGTTCGTAACGCATTTGCGGCGGGCCATGCCCGCTAAACAACAATTTACCGCACTTATAACCAAAGGCGCGCCGAAGGTTCGGCGCGCCTGAAAATGAGACCCATTATTTCTTGGGTGCCTTGATCTTATTGAGCTTGTCGTTGATGTCCAGCAGTTCTTCCTTGGTGAACTTGATATTCATAGTCCCCAGCATACCGGCCAGACGGATAAAGGTGAAGCCGCTCAGCATATCCATCATGCTGCCCATGCTGCCCATATCCCCGCCGCCGGCACCGCCGCCCAACTGGGGCATCAGCTTGGCAAACAGACCCATGACTAGCATCTTGCCCTTCAGGGTAGCCATAATATCGCCAAACTTGGAGTTCAGGCTCAGGTATCCCTCCGGCATAGTGATATCGAACCAGTTCAGAATAGCACTCTTTTCCTTCAGGCGGTAGGCCTCGTTGAATTTTTCCACCTTCCGGATGTCGCCCTCATCCTTCAGTTCGCCGGCAACCGCAACCAAATGGGTCTGCCCCACGTTGGGCACGTCGAAATAGAAGAAGTGATCAGCCGTTTCCTTGACGCCCAAACTAACACCGTTGGCAAACAGCTCTACCGCGGGCTGGTTGGAGTAGACGGTGACCTTCGTCACATCCTCCACCCGATCCACATAGCGCTTGCCGCACAGATGGATCATGGGCTCCGGGTTCAGCCATGCCTTGTAGGCATAGAAGGAGTCCTTTTTGTACTTCCGGTCGAATGTCACCAGACCTTTATGGTTCTGACCGTTCTCGCCGCCTTCGTTGCGGGCATCCGCGCCAAAGTCGAACATATTCCACACGTGGGTAGCCCACATATACTTGCGGCTGAATAGCTGTTTGATCAGTTCCTCATGGTAGTATGCCTGATATTCCTCAGTATAATCACCCTGCTGGGGGTCGGAGGTATGCCAATCCAGCGCCTCGCAGCCGTATTCGGAGCAGCCGATGGGCTGCTCGGGATGCTTCTTGTGGAACTTGTCAAACCAGGGGCCGTTCATGGAGGTGTCGCCGCCGTACCAGCCGAAGTAATGATTGTAGGAGACCGTATCAGGGATGCGGACATAGGGTTCATCCATATCGCAGGGAGAGACCACCGCCATGGTAGTAGGGCGGGTCTTGTCCCAATCATGGCACAGGTCGTTCAAAATATGGTGGTTTTCCAGCAGATCCTTGTCGGAAGCACCCTTCATGGTGATCTCGTTGGAAAGACCCCACACCACAATGGAGGGATGGTTATAGTTCTGGACGATCAGTTCCTTCATCTGGGAGATCGTATTTTCACGGCCGGTGGGCATGTGCTGAGAGATATACGGAATCTCCGCCCAGATCACCATGCCGCGTTCGTCACACAGATCATAGAAGAACTGGTCATGCTGATAGTGAGCCAGACGGATGGTGGTAGCGCCCACCTCGCAGATCAGATCCATATCCTCAACGTGATGCTCCGGCAGCAGGGCGTTGCCGATGCCCCAGCGATCCTGATGACGGCTGACACCGCGCAGCGGATACTCCTCGCCGTTGAGGATGAAGCCCCGCTCCGGATCGATTGTATAACTGCGGCAGCCAAAGCGGGTGGACACGTTGTCCAGAACAGCTCCGTCTTTCAGCAGCTCGGCCTTGACACTGTACAGGTAGGGATCCTTGCGTCCGTGCCACAGATGAACGTTTTCAATGGTGGTGGACAGCTTGGTGCCGGTGCCTTCGTGGGTGCTCAGTACATTACCCGCCTGATCCATGAAGGTATAGCGGACGGTCTGACCCTTGGCAGGATTGGTGACGAATACCTCCACCTCTACATCGGCGTTGGTGCCGTTGACCAGCGGCGTGACCTTGATTCCGGGGCCGCCGTAGTAGTCCAGATCAAAGTGGGATTCGTTGACGCAGATGATGTTCACATCCCGATACAGTCCGCCATAGAAGGTAAAGTCTGCCACCTGGGGATACACCCGGTCATTGGGTGCGTTGTCCACCGCGATGACCAGCAAATTCTCATCTCTCAGGCTGTCGGTGATGTCCACACGCCAGGTGGAGTAGCCACCGTCGTGGCTGGCCTTCTTTTCGCCGTTTAAGTACACATCGGCAGAGGAATTGGCACCGTTGATCTCCAGATAATAGCGATCCGCCTGGGGCAGATCCATTTTCTGAATATCCTTGGCGTAGTAGCAGGTACCCCTGTGGTAATCGTTGCCGCCGTCCTGACCGTCGATGCCGTTCCAGGAATGGGGCAGATTCACCCAATCCCAGAGAGTCGGCAGTTCTGTGGGCACAGCGGCTGCCTGCTTGGTAAACGCCCATTTACGGTTGATGTTTACAATTGTACGCATGAAATAATTTCCTCCCAAAAACAGCTTTTTTAAATGGGAGGGGCAGAGCCCCTCCCCTGAGTGCATATGATGAACGCGTTTACTCTCCGCGCTTTGCTTTCAGCGCGGCGATATTGGCATCCACCTGCTTCTTGTGCAGAGGATACCAGAACCAAAGCACCAAGCCCAGCAGCAGGAAGCCCAGAGCGGGAACCAGCGTGGCGATATTGAAGATTCCATCCAGCACCTCGGGCGTTTGCGCAACGCCCTGTTCCAGAGCCTTGGAATTGTAGCCGATCATTTCCAGCAGCCATCCGGCAAGTCCCGAAGCCACCGCCTGACCCAGCTTCCGGGCGAACGAGTACAGCGCATAAACAGAGCCATCCTCGCGGACACCGTTTTTGATTTCGGAGTAGTCGATCACATCGGTGATCAGCGCCCAGCATACCATGGAGAATACGCCAAGTCCCAGCCAGTTCAGACCCTGCAGAGCAATGAACACCCACATATTCGCGGGTTTCAGGATCCACGTAACGACGCAGATAACCGTAGCAAACAGGCAGGATACGATGGACACTTCTGCCTTACCGAACTTAGTAGTCAGCGGCTTCGCGGCAACAGAAGCAATCAGCATACCGACCATCATCACCATGGAGGACATGGACTGGCCTGCGCTACTGCCGTAATAGTCAGGGTAGATGTAGGCACCCATGCTCTGCATGGTCAGCTGTGCCATCAGCATCAGAATGGAAGCAACAATGATGGAGATCAGCGCCCGGTTTTTCACCGCGTTGGCCAGCATCTTCACCACAGAAACCTTTTCCTGCTTCTCGGGAGCCTTATAGGGAACACGCTCCGTAATCAGCTTATACGCAAGCAGATAACACACAATCGCCAGTACAGAGAACACACCCGCCGCGATGGCAACCTTACCGCCATTGAGAACGCTAAGGGTTTCACCTGTCGCGGAAGTCACCTCATCAAAGGCAATCAGAGGCAGGCCAATGCCAATGACCATGCCCGCCAGCATGCCGCCCATGGTACGGAAGGTGGATAGGCTCGCCCGATCCCCTGCGTCGGAAGAAATCGCGGAAGCCATGGAGCCATACGGAATGTTGATGCCGGTATAGCAGAAGGAGCCCCACAGGATATAGGTAATGCACAGATAGGCAATGCGAACCCCATCCGACCAGGACTTGACCACATCCGTTGCCAAACCGGGCGCGTACATCAGGAATGATGCAATTGCGACAGGCACACACATTCTGAGCAGCCAGGGTTTGAACTTACCGGCAGCAGTCGGCTTCGATGCGTCACAAATCCGCCCCATTGTAACATCGGTAATCGCATCCACGAAGCGAGCCAGCATCATTAACGTACCGACAACACCGGCGCTGACACCCATGACATCGGTGTAGAATTTCATAAGGATACTGGTGGACAGGATGAAGGTAAAATCGTTGCCGAAGTCACCGAACATATAGCCCAGCTTGTCGCGCAGGCCAAATGGCCGCAGGGTTTTTTGCTTCATAATCAGCGCTCCTTCTCTTGCTTTCTTCACCACGGTCAAATGACCTGATAGCTGTATTGTATAACAAAAAGATCCGATTTGCAATTGGGAAATTTGGTCAATTTATCTAGTTTACACTTTGTTAATAAAAATTTCATTTTCATTTCCACCATCCTACAGGACTTCCTGATATTCCCGAATATTTCTCTTGACACACCGCTTTGAAACTGGTATGATGCAGAAAACACGGAGGTACAACTAATGTCTGATTGCCATTCCTTCGACCGTGGCTGCGGCAGCTGCAGCGGCTGTGCCCGGGAGCTGACCTTGACGCAGGCGGAGCTGCGGATGCTGGAAAAGCTTGCTCAGATCCCCTTTCTGCCCATTGCCCGAGCCATCGACGATGCCACCCCCATCTACCTGGAGGACAGTGACCTTTCCCAATCGGAATACAGCTTGGTTCTTCAGCTGTTGGAGAAAAAGAATCTGATCACTCTCGACTTTGATAAGCCCCTGAAAAATTACACCCCCTCCCCTGCCTACCCCATTCACGGAAGCATGGCACTGACCGCCAGAGGTCAGCACGTCATTGAGCTGTTGGAGCTGCAAGGCACGCAGGAATAAAAAAAATTCGCCCTCCGGAAATTTCCCGGAGGGCGTTTGATTTAGACCATGTTGTACAAAATAGAAGAGACCTTACCGTCTGTCAGATTGAAGCGCAGGCTCATGCCATCCTTGGCGTAGATCAGGCAGCTATCGCTGGAAGCGGCATCGGCTTCACCATAGGCAGCCTTGACCTGATCGGCAGTATTGCCGATGCAGATGCCCTTCTCGGTGGATACAAGATCATCCTCCAGGTAAATGGAGTAGATCCGCTCATAGCCCTGCTCGTTGTTGGTGGAGATCTGAATGCTGCTGTAATAGTAGACCGTATCCTCACCGCCAAAGGCGCAGCTCTGGGAGGTGTACTTATCCTTAGGCTCGCCCAGCTTGGTCAGGACGCTGTCCACAGCCATGTCCACGCCGAACTGGGTGCCATTGTACGTGAAGGTATAGCCCTTCGGGGTGGTGGAGGGGGTCACATCGCTGTTTGTAGTGCCGGCAGGCTCCGTGGCAGCGGGATCACCGCCGCAGGCACACAGCGACAGCACCAGTATCAGTGCCAGAGCAATCAGCATATATCTTTTCATAAAACGTTTTCCTTTCAATCATTATTCCAGCCCGGTAAAACCGGTGAGCTTTCCGTTTTCCTCCAGGAGCTTCTCCTGGGTCTTTTTGATCTGATTGTACTGTTCGGTCAGTACTGTCCAGATCGCCTCATATTCCGCTTCCCCGCGGTGATCGGTGAGCGCCAGCTCATCTACCAGGATCTGTCCGAAATAAGCGGACAGCTTCTCCGCACCGGACAGGTTCAGATGGCCGCCCTGATCATAGGTGTCGGTGTTGTAGTCAATACCGATCTCATCCGTAACCTTAAGGAAGTTGTAGTAACGCAGGCCGTATTGTTCCGCGTAGGCCTTCACCTGATCATCCCACTGATCGTACCAATACCACTGCGGAGTATTGGTAGGGGCCTTCATCAAGATCAGTTCCACGCCGTTTTCCTCGCACAGAACGCGCATCTTGTCCAGATACTCCCAGCACACATCGGCCAGGGTGTAATCGCCCAGTTCCTGCCCCCTGCGAAGCTCGTCAACACCATCCACGTCAATGCGCATCAGATATCCGTTGATCGACAGTTGGGGAACTTCCTTGAACGCATACTCAAAATCCTCGGCTTTCAGCTCGCTCCACCGGGAATGGAACCGCAGCAGTGGGAATACATAGGAAATAAAATCCTCTTCCTCCGTCATGGATGCCTGGATCGAGGCCGCCTTGCTCTGCGACCACTTCATGCCGTCCAGTGCCAGGCGGTTGTAGGCCTCGCTCTGCGGTTCGCCGTACTTCATAGAAAGCACATTGAACACGAACGCCTTCGGCGTTTCGTATCGCAGCGTCTCCTCCATCAGATAATAGGAATGCCAGATCAGCTGCTGGGGGCTGCCGCGGACATAGGAAGCAATGCCGTAATCCTCCCACAGCTTCACCGGGGAGATATTCTCATAGACTTCACAGTCGCCGACAAATACCACATCGTGATTTTTTGCAGAGTCGTAATACTCCGCGATCAATCTGCCGTCCACCGCTTCTGTCACATACTTTGGCATCAGGATGCGCTGGAGCGTGAAAAGCACCAGCACCAACACCAGCACAAACGCGGTAATTTTCAAAATTCGTTTTATCATTTTCTTTCCTCAGGGTGCAATTTCGATTCCCTCATACTCAGGAAGGGTCTTATCATAGACGTAGAAATTCGGTCTGCGTGCCGCCACCGTTTTATCTTCGGTATACACTGCCAAATCACTGTCGGTCATTTTGGAATGGTCAACTCCGTCCACCTTTACCGCGGTCGGACAGGAATCCACATGATAGTATTTTCCGTCCTCATGGAGCACCAGATTCCACCAGTGGTGACTGGTTCCGCCCACGCGGGTCACTTCCAAATTCTCGATGCCCAGCATATTCAGCATGATCACGTTCATGGCGTAATACGTGTAGCAATCGCCCGCACCGGTCGTGAAGCCCTCGTACGCCGCGTGAACGATGCTGGTTTTATCCGACGTGCCCACAAACAGAACATTTTTTCTTGAATAACGGTAGACCGCATAGATTTTCTGATCCCGGGTCATATTAGGGGTAATGATCTGATCCAGCACGGCCTGCGCGTAGCGCTCCACAGCCACCCGAGCCGCGTCCTCCACAATGATATTCCGCGGCACGATCGTCGTATTCCCATCTGTGTCGGCAGCAGAATAGTAAACGATGTAGGTTCCCTCCGTCATCTTGTCAACGCCTGCTGCATCCACTGTAAAGCTGACTTCCCCATCCTGAGGATCCACAGCCGTTACGCCGGTTTTATAGGAGATGGTGTTGCCCACCTGTACGTGCAGATCTGTCAGCCCCTCAAACTGAGGCGCGTTGGCAGCCGGGATCACGTCGATCACCGAATCAACGGTCGCCGTATTTCCATAAGCATCCGTCAGCACCAGCGTCACCGGATAGCTGCCCACTATGGTCAACTCCGGCTCCTGCTGATAGGTGACTGTGACAGCCGAATGATCCTGAATGTCCGTAACCAAAGACTCCGGACTAGGCACGGTACCGGCTTCGGCTTCAATGCGCTGGGCAGCAGCCTGCGGCGGGATGCGCTCCTCCACGCTGTAGATCACTTCATATTCCCGCCCGGCACACAGAACCGTCAGAGTCACATTGCCGCACTGATCCTGCGGAAGCAGATCCGGCACTGTCCCGGCAAATTCCGCTCCAAGGCTCTCATCGCGCACAAAGTCACCGATTTCAGGTGCCTTTTCTTCGCCCATAAGAACCGTTACCTTCTGCTCCAGATGGAACACATGAAGTGCTGCCTGCCGTGTGCAGGTCTCTTCGCCGTTGGAGAATACCAGTGTGACCGTTTGATCGCCGATGGTTTTCTCCGGTTGTTCTTTAAAAGATACTGTGATGCCGCCATCTGCCAGCCCTGTGACAAAGTCTTCCGGCATGGGTAACCCTGTATCTGCCACCGTGACGCTTTGCAGTTGAATGTTCTCCGGAAGCTCCAGCACGGCGGACGGCTTTTCCAGGTCGTGCAGTGCCGCCCAGATGGCTGTGCCCGCAATACCGAAAATCAGCACGATGATGACGATCATCGCCGTCCGTTGGTTGCGCCGCCTTTGATAGCGCCGGCCTCGCGCGCGACGCCGGGTATTCTGATATTGACCTTGATTGCTGTATAATGGCATTTCAGTCCCCCCGGTCATCCATGTAAAAAGGTTTTTGGCTGCCCAGCCTAAATTTTAGTTTATCATATTTATAATCGGATTTCAACACCGGGTTTACCTAAAAGTATGGATAACTCTTTAATTTTTCGCAGATTTCAACCAAATCCGGAATACATTTCATATCCTATTTCCAATTGTTGTATTTCAAGGGTCTGCGCGTATGGTTTTCGCAGCACGCATTGCCTGATGATAGACAATACCCCTTTCAGCTTGGAACTGCGCCATGCTGAAAGGGGTATTCTCACTTCCGGAAGCTCTCCAGCGCGGCCTCCGCACGCGCGGTACCGCTGTCCGACAGGATAAACATGCCGTTTGATCCAGCGGTAATATGTCCTTGGGACTGGGCATAATGAATGCCGGATTCCAGAGTGGTCAAAACATTTCCGCCTAGCCGGGTATAGCCGAGCTTTTTGGCAGTCTCCCGAAGCAGATCCTCCTGCGCCATGCTGACCTGCTCATAGAGTAGGACGCAGACAGCATTGGCCGTCTCCTGTACCGGAACATCCCGCGCATCCCGGTGATGATCGCCCTCACCGCTGGCACGGAATAGCCTATACGCACTTGGCTCCTGATCTGCACGCCAGCAGAATGCCGTGTCCGTCTGTATGGTCGTCTTCAGATTCATAGCCTGTAAAATGGTATTCATATGTCCCTGAATGCGGCTGCCGGCACGAGAGATCCCATAGCTTTGCACCACGCGCCGTGTCAGCATTGGCACACTGACCGGTGCTTCTGTTTTGAGCACCAATTCGATCTTTTTCTTAATATCCCGAACATGCCGCGGTTCCGTAAATTCCTCCGCCGAAAGCAGCTTGACCGGTACTGCTGCTGCCTGATAAACCGGTGCGGCCGCAGATGCCGTTACCTTATCGGAAATCACCGCCGCATTTCCCAGAAGCGCGGATGCCTGTTTTTCCTCCTGTTCCGCCGGAGGTGCTTCCACTTCCGGCTTCTTCATACCACTTTTCACCTCCTGGAGCTTCGTGAAAATGCGTTTCAGTTCCTTGTCCCGGTTGTCCCACCAGTCCATGCACCAGACGCGCATGATATTCCAGCCCAAGCCGTTCAGCACGCCGATCTGCGCGATTTCCCGGTCTCTGGTGGTCTTGGCGGCACCGTAGCCGGAGCCGTCCAGCATAATGCCCAGCATGTACTGATCAGGCTTTTCAGGATCCACAATGCCGATATCAATGCGGTATTCACTGCGGCCCACGGACAAATCCGTTTCATAGCCTTGCTCCTCCAGCGATTTGCAGATGGCCGTCGCAATGCCCTCACAGGAATGCGGATGCGTCTGCACCGCGTTCTCATCCAGAGCCAGCGGCCTGCCCTCCGCATATTCCAGGAAGGCACGCAGGGCGGCAACGCCCTCCGCCTGCGTCCGGTTCAGATCGATCTGATCGGCACGCAGCGTCGCAAACACCACCATTTCACACCGGGCGCGGGATACGGCCACATTCAGCCGCCGCCATCCACCGTCACGGTTCAGCGGGCCGAAATTCATGTACACCTTACCGTTTTCGTCCGGGCCATAGCCCACCGAGAACAGAATCACATCCCGCTCATCGCCCTGTACATTTTCCAAATTTTTAATGAACACCGGCTCTTCAGAGCCAAAGGCCCATTTTTCAAGCTCCGGATCCTGCGCACAGGCTTCGTTCAGCAGATCATCGATCAGGTTCTGCTGGGAAATATTGAAGGTGACGACACCCACGCTTTGACCGGTCAGTGCCGGGTCATGACAGCGGCGCTTCAATTCCGCAATCACCGCTTCCGCCTCCGCTTGGTTTTTTCTGGACTTGCCCCGCTCAAAAACACCATCCACATGCACAAGCCGCACCTTAGACTCCCGATCGTTGACCGAGGGGAAGGTATACAGCTTGTTCTCATAGAACCGGCTGTTGCTGAACGCAATCAGGCTCTCATGTCGGCTGCGGTAATGCCAAAGCAGATGCGATTGCGGCATGTTCAGTGCCAGACAGTCATCCAGAATGCTTTCCAGATCTTCCACATCCAGATTATCCTCATCCACCGTATTGGTGGCGAAGAAGGATGTCGGCGGCATCTGCTTGGGGTCGCCCACGATGACCGCGTCCTTACCTCTTGCCAGAACGCCAACCGCCTTGCAGGTCGGCAGCTGGGACGCTTCGTCAAAGATGACGATATCAAAGGGTTCCCGCTTGGGATCCAGATACTGCGCCGCGGAAATGGGGCTCATAAGCATACAGGGGCAGAGCCTCGGCAGCAAATTGGGAATCTGGTCAAAGAGCTTGCGGATGCTCACACCGCGGCCGCCGCTCTTGATACAGCGCTGCAAAATCCCCAGTTCCGAGCTGTGGGCAGCCTCTCTTGTAAAGTCCGGCACCTTGCTGGCCAGGCGGCAGTACACCTCCTGCTGAGACAACCGTGTCCACTCTTTGTCCATGCGCTTATACTGCTCGATCTTTTTATTAAAGACCGCACCGGAGAACTGATTGAGAGTTTCGCTTTCGTCGATGGCATCACAGATCAAGCCGTACAACAGGGCTTTCCGGTAAGCACCGAAAACATCCTCATGCGATGCACCGGATGTGTAGCCGTGAACCACATTGGACAGGCCCAAACTTACAGCCTCCTGCGCAATGCTCACATAGGCAATCCACTCTTTCAGCCCATCCGAATGTTCAAGGACGTTCCGGCAGATCGCAAGCTGCCCATCCAGCCAGTTTTCTTCCGTGCGCTGGACGATGCCCAGCAGGCTGTCAAACGCAGCCTTCGCTTCCGCAAGCGGCGGGAAACCAGCTCGCACACCAGATACGGCATCTCGAAGCTCGGGGCTGCCGCAATGCCGGTGCATCACATCGTAAGTACCATATTGCGCATACAGCACCTGCGCGCTCCTCTGCGCATCGGATGCCATCCGGGCAATTTCCTCCCAATCCGTATCCTTGCCGCGATAGAATGACCCCAGATCTTTGCCGAACTTCTCCAGCAGCGCCGCCGCTGCCGTACGCTCCTGCTGATAGTGACGAAGCGACTCAATATGGAGCCGCAGTGTCTCCTTATCCACAGGTGCCTTTGCGAACACATTGACCTGTTTGACCAGCTTATTCACACCAAGCATCTTAGGTAAGAACCATTTTGCGGAGGTCTGCACGAATTCCGTGAACAGCCGCTCGCCGTCCTGAGTCAGAAAATCAGGGTGGAACGTCTGCAGGAGCTGCTGCTCCAGCGCGTTGGCGTTTTCGTAATGCCGCGCCATTTGCCCGACTTCCTCAAAATAAAGCTGAGGGGATTCCGTTTCCGTCCACCCACGCGGCATGTCATACCAGCATACCATATGCTCCGCAGCCGCAGCCAGCCGCCGTAAATCCTCAAAGCAGGCAGGCTGGCTTTCTCCCAGCGCCGCGGCAAGCTGCTCCATATCAGTTCGGATGCTTTGCAGCTTCTGAACATAGGTCTGGGCGGTCGCCTGCAGGCTGCCGCGCAAGGCCTGGGTATACTGGGTGCAGGTCACCGGTGTCAGCGGATGGTTGTGGGGATGCCCCACTTCTCTGCCCACGGCAACCAGCCGCTCCACGACCAGCTGCTGCTTTTCGATCGTCTGCTTATCTAACCGCCGAAGGAATTCTCTGCCGAAGGGCAGGATCTCCGGCGCATTCCGGCAGATTTCGTATTCACTGATCAGGGTATACAGGTCGCTGCCGCAGGGAAGAACACTGTGCAGCTGTTGGGCATAGGCATCCAGCTCCGCCCGCATGGCCGCAATCTGCTTTGCCTTGGCTGCGTACCCCTCCGCCGTGGTCATTCTGGTAACCTCTGCTGCCTGCCGCAGCTGCTCCAGCACATCCTTTTTCTTGGATTTGTTGGAGTGGAGTTCCAGGCAGAATGGGCCAATGCCAATTCCGTCCAACCGCTTCTGAACCACCTCCAGCGCCGCCATTTTCTCAGCGACGAACAGCACGCTCTTGCCATTTGCCAGCGCGTTGGCGATCAGCGAGGTGATGGTCTGGGACTTGCCGGTGCCGGGAGGGCCGTGCAGCACAAAGCTCTCGCCGCTGCAGCCGGCTCGGATGGCGTATAACTGCGAAGCGTCGGCCGGCATAGGCAGAAGAACACCGTCCTCATTGACCCGCTGTCCGATCTCCAGGGGCTTGGCATCCCAGGTCAGTTTGCCTTCCATCAGGCTGCGAACGACCTTATTGCGCTGCAGATCATCCGTCCGGTTGCGGATATCGTTCCACATGACGAACTGTGAAAAGGAGAAAATGCCAATGCTGGCAGTCTCCAGTACATCCCAGTGAGCCTGTTCCATCACCGCTTTGCGCATGATTGTCAGCACTCTGCGGATGTCGATGCCATGCTCGTCAGCAGGCAGGGGATCCACGCCTTTGACCACAATCCCGAAGTCCTGTTTCAGCTTTTCCAGCAACGTAATATTCATCTGGGGCTCATCATCCCGCAGCCGGATCACATAGCCCTGTGCGGCAGACTTTCTGACCATTTCAATCGGTATCAGGATAATGGGCGCATAGCGAGCCTTGGTGCTGCGCTTGCTTTCAAACCAGCGCAGCATGCCCAGCGCCAGATACAGGGTGTTGGCACCGTTTTCTTCCAGCGCCGTTTTTGCGGCACGGTACAGACCCTTGACGGTATGTGTCAGCTCCGCTTCTGTCAGCACAGAGCGCAGACGCTTATTTTCAAACTCTGCCTGGACGATTCCGGCCTCACCCATTTTATGAAGCGCTTCAAACGAAAAGGCATCCATATGCATATCCGCGGGGCGAGCCATAATGGTGAAATCGCCGCCATCCGCCAGCCCATTTTCCAATTCGTCCAAGGATCCCGACAAGATGGGCAGCTGGGTCTTTGTCAGCCGCAGGTTGATCAGGTTATTTCTCATGCCGAGATCCAGGAGCTTGCGCTCCCACTGAACTTTCTTCGGGATATTTTCATCCTGCAAATTGGGGTCGACATAGACCGTTTCATCCAATTTCCGGGGTGCCGTCATCTTATCGGCTTCGAAAGAAAGATCATGCTCTATGATCCATCCGCTATCGGTATGCACTCGTTGCGGCAGCGGCAGGACATGACTCATGCGCGCTCTGTGAACATCTATGATGTATTCCACCCGCTGTGTCGCAAGATTTTGCTCGCCGATGGTCTTGGCATCATCAAAAGAGCGATCCTTACTGGTGGTAACACAGGTCGTCTCCACGACCGCGATCTCATTGACTCCGGAAGCCAGCCGCTTGGTGATCAGCGACAGATCATCCTGCACACACTCCGGGAACATCTGGTTCTCCAGCCAGACACCGGTAAAAATGTGACCGGTGGTGGTGATCAGCAGCGGATGCAGCCCCACCGCCTCCAGGCAGGACGCGTATAGCAGCGTCAGATCCAGGCAGGTGCCCAGCTTCTGCCGCAGCACCATATCACACAGCCGGACACGCTGACCCACCTGTTCAAAGCTGGCGGGCGGAACGGAATAGGCGATGCCCAGCTCCTTGATTGCGGTAAAGATGGCCGCCGCCTGGCTGAGAACACGGTTGGGATCCTGAGACTGGTAGGCATCCATGGCGGTATCCCCTGTCCACTGCCCCAAGTATTCCGTAGCTCTGGCGATGATCCTTGCGATTTCCGGATGGTTGGGCGTAACGAAAGCGGACAGAAGCTCCGGATACAGGCCAAGGCCATGCCATTCATCAAAAGCCAGAACGGTCGTTTCTATGTTGGCAGAGGCCAGCGTGGTATCCCCGCTGCGCACGCTGACGGTCAGAACGCCGGTCACGCGTTCCGTCGTCCCTGCCAGATAATCCGCATTGAGAACCGGCTTCAGCGTGGAGAGGGTAACAGCCTGATTGACAGGAAGAATATCAACATGGCAGGCAAACGGAAGCAGAAATTCCGGCGTAGATGTGATCTGAATGTCCACATTCTCGATGGCCGTTTCCGTCTTATTCTCCACGGCGACCGAACGCACCGCAGCGGCTCCGTTTTGCTGCATTGCATAGTTGATGACCGGCAGCGACTCCACATTCAGACTCACAGCCGCGCGTTCCGGGCAGGCGGTATTCTCCGCTGTTGTATCCGGCTGGGCTTTTGCCGCAGTTTCGTACTCAGATGCCATATTCTTCCCTCCCATTGGACGTTCTTTCCTTTTTATCACGATAGTTTGATTTTATCACGCAAATCCGTTCCCTGCAACACATTTTAAAGAAGCAGATCGTCCTGATCTCCAATCATGCCGTTTCCGCTGTCGCTGCGTATCCTATAGGAACACCCACAGGCAGTCCATACCGCCTGTGGGTGCCATTTTCAGATGTGTGGGGATTTTGTGCCGAATACCGAGTGCCGTCACCCTGTATCCGAGGGATACTGCAAACGAAGCAGTTCCCACAATTTCCGAACCTGCTGTTCAGGCATCGGATTGTCCGCCTGATCCAGCCGAAAAATGTGATACAGGTTTGAATGCGATCCGCCTTCCCCCATGGGATACAGCCCCCTTCCCCACAAACCGTTTTCATTTGCACATAGAAACTCCTCCTTTTTACCGCCGGACTTGCTTTGTCCGTCTATCAATAAAGAGGAATTCCGCCCCGGTCAGGATTTACTTTCGGAAATCTTTTATTCTACTGTCACATTTCCCTCGTTGGATGTAGTACTCCTGGGCGGTGTTTTCTTGCTCCTCACCAGAAACAGCGCCGCACCACATGGGTGCGGCGCTGCCGGCTTAGGAATTAAACAAATTGTTGTCCACGTTTGGGACATGATAGCAGACACCGTTATATTCGTCGGAGTCCGTTTTGGGTGGCTTGGCAATACAGCCACGAATGGAATCATTAAAAATCGCTACCGTCACACCCGGGAGATAAGCCGGGCAGTTTCCCTGTGATGGAGTGCCGGTTTTCTTTTCACAGTCACCGGCGATGTTGGTGCTCAGAGAGAAGCTTTCAAACAAGATATCCGGTTTCGTGTATTCTCTTTTCATCTTCTCTCCTCCTTACTTTGCGTTTCTCTTGCGCGTTTCGGCCAACACCAGAACAGCCAGCGTCATCACGCAGGCGGTCAGAACCACCATGCTCACGATCTCAATGTTCAGATCACCGGTCACAGGGTTCTCCTCCACATCCGTACCGGGTACGTTTTCACCGGGCTGCTCGGGCTGCTCCTCTTCCTCAACGGCATTCAGAGCGGCCAGCGCCAGGACACCGGTGTTGGAGGTCGCGCTGAGCATGACGGTGTTGTTGGTTCCATCAGGATCCGCCTTGTAGGTGATCTTCACATTGGTGATGGACAGGATCCCCTCAGAACCCGCGTTCTGGATGATCACCGTCTTGCCCATCAGATCCGTGATGTCGTAGTACATATCCGTCGCCGTGCCGACACTGTCAGTGGAGATCACATTGGTCTTGCTCGTGTCGGTTGCGTCATAGATCTTCACGGAAGCGGCTCCGCTGCCATCCGGGATGTTATTCACAGAACCGTTTGTGCCTGTGGCAAAATCGCCCACACTCTTCAACGCGATCTGGATGCTGGCCACATTGCTGGCATCGGCCAGATTAAATGCAATCGCCTGATTGGGTGCCAGATACAGCTCGTTGTTGGGGCCGAAATTCGCGTAATCACTGATGGCATAGCTCTTACCGGTCAGCGGGTTCTTCTGGCTGGCATTGTCATTCGTCAAAGCGGAGTTGCCATCGATGAACACGATGCCATCGACGCTGTCATTTTCGCCCAGGCTGTCGAAGGTGTTCGCCGTGATGATCATATTGCGCAGCTCCTGATAGCTGGGCCAGCCCTCGCCGTCAGCAACGTAAGCATCCTGAATGGTAGAGTTACCCACGCCGTCGTTGGCAGGATCGTAGATCCGAATGGCATCCAGATAGAAGTCGTAGGACGAATACTGACCGTTTTCCATCTTGTGATCGAAGAAGTCGGCGTAGGTCACGGTAATCGTCACCTTATACTGACTGTATTCCGCATACTCAGCCTTAATGACCGGCACCTGATACAAGGCATCGGTGGAATTGGTATCAACATACCAGACATTCTTCTCCTCGGTCGTGCTGGGATCATCACCGTACTTGTAGCCATAGTAGGTATCCACAACGTAGTAATACTCTGCCACGCCATTCTCGTTTGTTACGTTGAGGTCGTCCACCTCGACCACGATGGTTCCGGTATCGCTGCTGGTCAGGCTGATCACATCGAAGCCGGTACCCTTGAAGGTGAATTCCGCAGTGCCATACGTTACCGTAGATCCTGCGATGCCAGCAGTAAACTTCATGGCAGAACCGTTAGAATACATCTTCATTGCCGCATAGGCACCGTCATAGCCATAGAGGTTGTTGGCATCGATATTACCGAAGCTGATGTTGAAGTCGCCGGGACGATCCTCTGCCTGAGAGCCGCTGGGCGTATTATCATCTGCATCCTCGACCTTCACCCAAGTGTGATTATCCAACTTGTTCGCCGTATTGCTGCCAGTTTGCGTATAAGTCGAATAGGTAATGTAGTCGCTCCCATCAACCGCCTTGAAATTATCCTCATAGTAGATGGTGGTGGCAGGGATCACGGTAACCGTGGAATAGTAGTAACCCTGACTGCCAACTGTGCCGGTATAATGAACCGCGTAAGTGAAGGTCACTTCCTTATCCATCTGCATGGTAGCGGGAACATAACGGATCACCGCGTTTTTCATGTTGTCCGCACCGGTGGCGGTAATCTGCGCCTTGCCATAGGTACCAATGGTCAGCCACTCCGTGTCTACGAAGTCAGCGTCCAAGGTTGCGGTATAGGTCAGGCTGCTGTCATAGAGGCCGATACCCGCCAGAACAGCGTTACCAGTGGACATCATCAGATCATTGACCAGCGGGTGGATATCCACAGGCAGACCGAAGTCGATAACCACCGTATCGGGCACCACCTTGGTGGTCGCCTTAACAGCGAACCAGACAACCGTGCTGGCCGTGGTGTAGCCCAAAGTATTTACGGTTTCACCATCGGCATCACCGCCGGTGACCGCAGACGATCCCACGCCCACCACATAAGTGGTCTTCGTTCCGACCGCATCGCTCTTATAGATGGTGTAGGAACCGGATCCGTTGGAATTCATCTGAACCTGATAGGCAGCGGCGCTATCGTAAAGCTCGTAGCCATCGGGCAGAGCCGTGCCTGCCTCAACAAGATGACCAGCCTCAAAGCCCGAGCCGTCAGAGTTCAGCAGGAAGTACTTATATACCGGATCGGTAAGCTTCACCGCTTTGTCAAAGGAGCCGGTATTGCCGGTAGTCTGGTTGACGATGGGGTTGCCATTCTCATCTACCAAATAGAAGCCGTAGCCCACAGTTGCCTGCTGCCAAGGCAGCTTAGGAGTGGGGACTTCCTGACTGCATGCGTTACCCAGATAATTGGTGTAGAACAGCTCCGCATGCTCGTTGGTGTCATAGATACCAGCTGGGCGTTTACCCTCCAGAGAATCAGTCAGGTAGACATAATAGCTCAGGCAAAGCTCCGTGGTGGAGATCGTGCCCAGCTTCCAGTGGAAGGACTCCGCAGGGATCGTAATGGTCTTTGTACCCTCGGTGATCGTCACTTCTGCGGACGTTGTGTTGTAGTAGAACGTGCTTGCACAGATCACATCGCCACTCAGGATGTTGCCACTGCCCAGTACATTGGAATAAGCCTCTGTACCGGCTTCGTTGAAGGTGACCTCTTCCATCAGGGTGTAGATATAGTTTCCGTTGGAATCCGTCTTGCGGGTACCGATCTGAGTCTCCACGCACAAACCATTCATAAAATCCTGTCTGGTGTAGATGCTGTAGGACTTGAACTGAATGACAGGCGTGATCGTCCGTGTCTCTTTCGCAGTACCAACAACGACTTCATAGTTATGCGTCCCCAGCTGGATATCATAGTATGCACCCATGGTATCGACGAAGTAAGCATCGGTGGCCGCGTAGAAGATCTCGTTGGTGATCAGGCTGAACGCATTCTCCAGCTCATATGCCGTGTCCGCTCTGTAATAGTAGTTGGAGTTGGTCGCGATGTTCTGAATGACCTTATCCATGGTTGCCGTTTGAATCAGGTTGTCATCTGCCAGGCAGAAGCCAATAGAATACATGGTCGCGCCAAGGCCCTTGACCGTGATCCAGTTATCGCCATTCGTATCTCTTGTATCGTTCTTACGGATTACGCGATAATCGGTATTGGCATCACCCTTAATGGCCTCAGCCATCCAATGCAGACCGTCTTCGTTATAGTAGGTCTTATTGGCATTGGCTCCATACATCGTCTCCTCGTCAAAGGTGCCCAGCAGCCAGTTGTTCCAGTATTCCGAACCGGTCGCATTGGACTGAGAGGAGAAATAGTTATACTGGAAGGGGGCGCCGTCGGACATGAAGATCACGAACAGGTCACGATCCGCATTATCCGCCTTGTTTTTCGCCTGAATGGCCTCACCGAGCTGATAGATCGCATCAAAGGCATAGTCGTAGTTGGTACCGGAGCTGTAGGTCAACGTATATTTTGCCATGGAGGTACCGGTATATCCATCGGTGTAGAAAGGATCCACACCCAGATCGTGGACATCCACAAACGCACCTGCGGTCAGATCTTGCGATCCGGTATAGACATCATCGCCCTCCGAAGTGGTTCGGATCGAGTTGTTAACCGTAGTATCATTCGGATCAATATAGTAGTGGCTGTCCTCATTCTTATAATAACCATTGAAGTCCGCAATGGCCACGCGGATATCCGCAGCATCGCCGGAACCGTCATCCTGCAGCTGGTTCAGCAGGTTATTCAAGGAAGCCGTCAGCACCTGCAGGCGGCTCTGATCCGATCCGCCGATCTTAGTGATCATGGAGCTGGAGGTATCCAGCATGATGATCACGTCCGCGCCCTTCTTGGAAGGAATACCGGTGGCGCTCAGCTCGATCTGGGCAATACCGGAGGACTGGAAGTCGATGCCATCACCGGTCTTGTCCACCATGACCGCGCCCTCATCGGGATAATCCGGGTAATCGTTTACATTCTTCTCCAGAACCTCCAGCGTAAAGTCGGTGCAAACTTCAATCCCCGCGTATTTAACCGTCAGGTTCTTGAACTCGCCGGCGGTTGCGGTGCTGACCGCAGCGCCAGTGGAATCGGTCAGCATACCGACCTCAACCGGAACACGTCCGGTACTTCCATCGGCATAGGTGACGATCAGATACTGGTTGAGGCTGGCGGCGCTGCTGGTTCCCACATAAGTAACACCGGTTTTGCCGCTGATCTGCACAGACTTGATCGTGGTGATCTCAATCGGGATCTCTACGATGAGGGAATCGGCCAGATCCACACCCGCAACGGATACCAGCTTCGCTGTGATTGTCACATTGCCGATAGCCTTGGGTGTCACGATACCATGGCTAACTGTGGCGACGCTGGTGTTGGAGGAGGACCAGACGATTTCGTAATCGCCCGTTTTCAGAACACTGTCCAGCCACACGGTAGCGTCGATCTTCTGAATCTGGTCAAGGGGCTGCTTGGGATCGTAGTCGATCTTCAGCTCCATCTTCTCATTGCTTCGAATCTGATGGAAGCACCATGCACTTCCAGCGGCGCTGTTTCCATCCTGATACCAGCCACGTACAATATTGCCACTCGATCCACCGTTCTGGTTCAGATGTTTATTACTAATGGAAAGATTGGTGTTCGCAATGGTGAAAGAAGACCCATCCGTATTCAGCGTAACACTGTTGATGGCATCCGCACCGTCACCCAGCGTCGCGTCCCGGTCGCTGTCGATGCTCAGATAATTGCCGTTGGGCTCACCATAAAGCAGGCTGGTACCGTTGTAATACCATACGTGGTTGAAATCGTTGCTGGAAATCAGTTCCAGACCTTGTATCGTGCTGTCAGATGTATCCGTCGCCATATTGCCGGTCAGCACCTTGCCGGAGAGCTTGCTGGTGATCACATAAGGAATCCCCTGCTGCAGCTCGGTGACCTGTTCCATTCTTTCACCCAGAATGATAGAGGCGGTAATAAGGCCATCTGTATGATCTGTTGTGACCGCAGGGAGCTGGATGGGGATCTCCACAGCCAGAGGCGCGTTCAATTCAACACCATCCACAGCGGTCAGAGTCGCAGTGATGGTGACATTGCCGCCAGTACTACTCTGCGCTGTGACCTTGCCGTTGGCATCCACTGTCGCCAGCGAGGTATCAGAAGATGTCCAGGTAAGACTGTAAGTGCTTGTCTTGGTGCCATCCACCTTAACAGTGGGAGTCAGAGAAACGGACTTATTGGGCATCAGAATGTACTCGTTGGGGGATACGGACAGGGTAACCACCTGATCAGGAGTAAGTACCTTTAAAAAACACAAATAGCTGCCGCTGCTGAAGACACCTAAAACATTATACTCAGTGCCACCATAGCGATTGATATATTGGCTACCAGCCTTCAAATACGGCCAAAAACTATTGACTGTTGTATCAACTTCAAACGGTGTTCCCGCGTCTGCACTACCAATAGTAATATTGGTACCGTCAGTTATCATAAGTTTTGTGGTGTCAGCCGTAGCACCATTATATACATAGGTCCCATCATAGTACCATAAGCTGTCATACAGAGGCATATCATCCAGTGCTTCCAAACCAGTAATACTCTTATGACCATTGTATCCTTCATCACCAGGTTTAATCACATGGTCAGATACATAAGGGCTTCCGTTATACAGGAATTTAATCACATATACATTACCCGCCACAGGGGTTTCCTGTGCGCCCACCTGATTACCGAAATGGGTAGTAGCTGTCACACTGGTATCATCCTTGGTGACTTCCACCACAGTGAGCAGAACATCGACAAAAACCTTAGATGTCGGGGCAGCATCGTTAACACTGTTCAGAGTAGCACGAATATAGACCTGACCAGGCTTCACAGTAGTAACGACACCGTTGTCATCCACAGTAGCAATAGATTCATCACAGGAGGACCATGTGATGCTGTAATTGGAAGTGCTGGTTTCACCTGCCAGAACACTAGGGGTCATAACGGCTGTGTCTCCAACGGTCACAACATTTTGAGACGGTGTGACAGAAAGCGTAGCCGTTTGATTCTCAACGTACTGATTGAAAACCCATTTGCTGGCATCATCAATCGCACTCACATCGTTATAACACGTAGCAATAGTCGAGGATGCACCGCCATGTTGGTTTAGGTACAAATACGGAGTTCCGGTACGGCGAATGGTGAAGGAATTACCGGTACATGCCTCGATAAACGGCTTTCGTGTACTGCTGTTTCCATCTCCCAGATACACATTTCCGTAGTATGCAGAATCTACAAGGTCATAAGAGATCATCAAATATGCAGAGGTACTGCTCGGGTCGCCGTAAATCAGCCCATTGGTGTCGTAATACCATTTATGCGTGCTGGTAGTGTAAGACTCATTCACCAACTGTAAGCCAGTGTGGGTGGACGCAGTACCAGTCTTTGTTGCAGAAGTACCCGTTAACACATAACCACTCAAGTACGAGGTAATCACATAAGGAGTGTTTTTTTCCAATTGCGTTGCCTGTAGCCAATGTGACTCCAGCGTACCACTGGCACTGACAGCCTCCACATCCGCTTGCGCAACGGTATACATACTGAAATGGGTGGTCTTGAAATGTACACAACCATCTACAATATCGCAGACCATAGTCTTATTCTTTTCGTGGTCGATCACCAGCACAGGCTTGCTGGTATCAAAGCCGTCCACAGGAATGGAAACACTGGCAGACGAACCATAAGAGTGACCGTCCGCGAGGATATCATAGGTCTGATAGGCAGTGTATCCCTCGGGCAGCTCAGAAACATTGCCCTTGACCACCTTCAAACCGCTGATCCTGCTGTTTCCGGCAACCACAACGCCGGTGGCATCATCACAGAGCACCTTGTTCAGCGCCACAGTCTGAGGGCTTGCATACACTCTGGTATCCGGATCGTAACCGCTCTCGCTCTTATAGCTGTTGGTCACGCCCACGGATTTCAAGTCGTGAACACCATTCTCGGAATAGCGGGCGATGGTCACCTTGTCGGAGGTGATTGCAAACACTGTCATGGTCAGAGTCGTTTCCGTACCGGTGTTACGTCCCTCGTAATAACCCACATAGCCCGCGTTCATGTAGGTGAAGTTCAGCGTCTCGACAGCAAATTCTGTCGTGCTGGCCTGGGCAATGTTGATGTTGTCACCCTTGGCCAGATAAATAGAAGAACCGCCCAGATAATCGTCCCAGCCGTTGGAATGGTCATGGCCGAACAGGAAGATGATATTCAGCCCCTTGGCACCGGCGTTGTTCAGCACATCAAAAATGTAATTTGCGTACATACCATCGCCATCATTTTTTGTCCGCATACTGTAATGCAGGGGCAGATGGGAAACAACAAAGATGGGCTTGCTGTAATCCGCTTTCACCTTCGCATCCAGATAGGCTTCCAGATCCGCAGCGGTTTGCTGAATGACTCCCTCCTGGATACCGCCGGATGTATATCTCCACATGTAATCTTTGTTATGGATAACATACACGCCGTAAGCATCCGCGTCATTGGCACCGCTGGTAGACAGAGTCCCGCCTATTGACAGAGAAGCATCATGGTTGCCCTGAACGTAAATCGCGTTCTTCGAGTCTGCCAAACCGGAATACACGCCATTCACCGCGGCCTGCAAAGCCTCCTTATTTGTCTCGCTGCTGGAAGAGCCGACATAATAGTCGCCAGCAAACAGGAAACCATCGGCGGTGGCATAGTCTTTCTTAATTGCTGTCAGAATGCTATTGACATTCGTTGCGCCTGCGGCATCATCAGCTGCCTGAAAATCCGAGCCGGCGATGACGATGACCGGATCCTCCGTCGTCGTCGCGTCTGTGGCGGAAGCAGGCAGCGTGAACTCGGGCAGCATGGGAATCACCATGCAGATCACAAGCACGAACGCCAGCAACCGTTGGAATTGCTTCATTTTCATTGTTCATTCTCCTCTCCCGGTAGGGTTTTGCTACCACAATCAGATAAATACACATTCTCGCGTTACCGCATAATGCTCATTATGCGGTAACAAACTCTCAGATGATCAAGGCGTATTAATCCTTAAATTGAATCAGTATGAATATATCATATAAAGTTTCGAATTGCAACTTCTTTTTGGGAAAATTAGGGGAAGCTAACACAAAACAAAATATATCAGGCCGATGCGAATTTTGACGATCGCATCGGCCCAAACCTGTTTTCTTTTCTTGCGCGTCACGCGTTTCCCTGTTCTGCCGCATATGTACCGCCCTCCGCTTACCGCATAATGAGCATTATGCGGTATTTTTCTATATCACCAGCCCCAGCCGTTCCAGCTGCCGCACATGCTCCATTCCACTGACACAGGTATAGATCCGGGTGGTATTCACATTGGTGTGTCCCAGTACATCCGCCAGTCTGCTCAGATCCTTGGACACCTTATAATACAGGCACGCAAACAGGTGCCGCAGATTGTGCGGAAACACCTTCGTCCGCTCCACCCCCGCGGTTTTGCACAGCGCCTTCATTTCATGCAGAATATTGCTCCTGTCCAACGGCCTTCCGCTCTTTGTAACAAAGAGTTGCCCGGCACGAATCCCCTGCTCCTTGGCATAGCGCTTGAGCTCCCTGCACAGATCCGCAGGCAGCAACACCTGCCTGATCTTGCCCTTTAGGGAAACGGTAGCTCGTCCTCTGCGTACCGCTTCCATCGTGATAAACCGCACCTCACTGACGCGGATACCTGTGGCGCACATTGTCTGCATCAGCACATACAGGCGTGTATTGCCCCGCTCCTTTGCTGCTTGCAGCAGCCGGAAGTACTCCGCTTTGGTCAGCTCCCGCTCTTTCTCCCGGAAGGACTGCCTCTGAATTTTCAGCGATTTCACAACGCAGTCATACCATCCCTGCTCTTTAAAAAAACAGTTGATCGCCGCCAGCATGGAGTTAACGCTGGCAGGCGCATACCGTTCCACCAGCTCCTGTTTATAGCGGATCACCAATTCCTTTGTAATGACTTTTCCCCCGGCGAACCGATAAAACGTTTCTAAATCCCGGAGGTATTTATCGACCGTGGCCTTACTTTTCTCCTCGCCCACAAGGGTCGCGCGAAAGCCGTTGAGCATTGTCAATTCCATTACATGTTCCATATTCGTTCTCCTCGTTTCTGAATTGCCTGAGCACCAAATCACGGCAGCAGGTAGTGTTGGTATTGTTCCGCCACGCTGTCCGCCATATTCTTTTTAACACTTTTTCTTGCTTTGTGAAAGGCTCAGGATTCGTTTCCAAATATTGCGCTGTTTGCCGAAAACGTGCAGGCATAGTGATTTCAAATCTGGCAAAGCTATGTTTGCGGAAAGAAAAAAGACGTTTTCCCGGTGGAAAGCGCCTTGGCTTTCCGGGAAAACGAAAAAAGGAGAGAAAACGGTATGAAGAGCAACAACCAGATCAATGTTCCCCAGGCGCGTGAGGCTATGGACAAGTTCAAGATGCAGGCCGCTTCCGACAAGGGTGTACCTTCTACATCTTAAACCCCATTCCCGTTATGTTAGACCAAAAAACTAATTTCACCTGCGTTTCTTCCAATTTTCTTACATAATTGGGAATAACTCAACGAAAATGATTCCTAAAATACAAATTACCCTTGGCTGCAAAGTCAAAACCTCCGGCTAAGTGAAGTTGTAAGATAAAGGTAGACACATGGAAAACCACCATGTTGTCTACCTTTTCTTTATGCTAAAATATAGTTGGAGGTGGTACAAATGAGGAAAGGTCAAACAAAGCGAGTGTGGACACCAGAGCAAAAATCAGAGATTGTACATAAGCATCTGGATGATCATATCTCAGTGCGAACACTGGAAAGAGAATACACTGCGGATAGGAGCATGATCTGCCGGTGGGTAAAGGAGTATATTGCAGGAGGAGAATCTGCATTTATACCAAAAGGTCATCCCGGAAATCATTTTGCAGCATTACATGTCAGCAAGAGTCTATCCGAGTTAGAGCGGTTACGGCTCATGGTAGCGAAACTGAAAATTGAAAATGAACGGTTAAAAAAAGGATATTGGGTGGAAGGAGTTGGTGCAAACAAGGTATTCGTTACTGGACGCAACAAGAATATGAAATTATCGAAACACTAAGAGGAAAATATCCAGTTGCCTTTCTGTGTGAGATTATGGGAGTTAGTAAATCAGGTTACTATCGCTGGAGAAGACGGCAAGGAACACCAAACCGTTATGAACAGGATAGGCAGTTGCTAACCAAACTGCTGTCAGAGCAACATAAGAAGCACCCTTCTCACGGATATCATATGCTTGCTAAAGCGGTCTTTGAGGCTACCGGATGGGTATTTTCTCATAATTTGGCACATAAATGCTGTAAACAGGCCGGCATTCGCTCCAAAGCAAGGAAATACACCTACAAAAAACCGGGAGAAGAACATGTGGAGTTCCCAAACGAAGTCAAAGGAAACTGGAATGCAACCCGTCCTATTGAGATCGTTGTTTCCGACATGACGATATTCAAGAACAACGGACGGAATTGGGAATGGACACTTCTTGTGGATACATTCAATAACGAGATCCTTGCACACCAAGCAACGCCAATCCAGGGCAGCACAAAACCATACTACCATTGCCTGGAGCAGCTGAAGCTGCTTGTAGGCAAGAAAAATGAGGAGCAGACACCCAAGGTAGTCTTGCACACCGACCAGGGTTCCGTCTACTCCTCACAAGCCTTCCGACAGGCTCACGAACATTATAACATACTTCGTTCCATGTCGAAAGTAGGAACTCCAACAGATAATGCAATAATTGAAGCAATTAACGGTTGGATCAAGGAGGAATTATTCCTTGACTTCGGTCTGGCGACCGCTAAGGATGTTCCAAAACTTCTTGACGAGTATGTTCATTACTATAATTACGAGCGACCTGCGGCCGCTCTGGGCTATAAAAGCCCAGTTCAGTACAAGACCGAACTGGGCTTCTAATACTATGGTTGTTTTCAGTGTCTACTTTTCCTTGACAGATGCACTAAGCCGGAGGCTTGATTAAGCCCTAGAAGGGCTTTTTACTGGCGGGCATCTAAAGATGCACTGAATTTCTGACGTCTGCATTAACTGCCCTGCCGCCCCTAAAGGGGCAATGTATCTTTCTATTCTATCATTTTCGCAGACGATACTGCCCTAATTTGTCAGTTGGTATCCCTCTCTATTGCAGATGTGTGGTCGGCAAACCGCTTCTGCTCTACTGAGGGATTCTTTTTTATTTCTTTGTTCTTCGCTAAAGCTCTTTATTTCCCCCGGCATAGCCGGGGGTTGTTTTTGGTACAACCAAAACAAATCATGGGTGGCAAGCAACTTGCCACCCATGATGATTATCATTGACCATTTTTCGCAGGTCTGTCGTTTTTTTACTTTTTCTTTTTCACAAAGATAACTGCCGCGCCAAAGCCAACGCCTGCCGCAATAACGGCAACAATCAGAAATGTCCACCAGGGAAGTTCGTCCTGTTGCGGAGCATCCGGCGTTGTTGTTGGAGCTTGTGTTTCGGATGTGCTGCCCTCCGTGCTGACGGTCGGCTGCTCCGAAGGCACTGTAGGCGTGGTCGTAGGCTCCGTCGGATCCTGCGGCCGGGTTGGTTCGGGCTGTTTTTCCGTGACAGTCACAGATACCACACTGCTGTATGTCATACCGCCGTTGGCCGACTCAACCATGCAAATGTAGTTGCGAGTTCCCACCTCGGATGTGTCGCAGAGCAGATAATCGGCGGTTTCCGTACCACGGTTCACCGCACGGATATCCTCCAGCCTTCCCGTATCCGTTTCGTACCACAGGAAGGAAAGCTCTGAATCGTCGATCGATTTGGCAACACAACGAATCTCTGCTTCTGCGCTTTGCTCCACCGTCAGCTCTGTGGGGATGCTCACGATCTCCGGCGGCATTTTCTCACTGCCAACGCAAATGCGGCTTTTCTGACTGGTCACAGCGTAGTGCCCATCTTCAATCACGCACCAGATATACCCGCCATCCAAATCACGCTCGATACCTTCAAACACGAAGATAAAGGTGTTGTCATCCACCTTGCGTGCGCCATAGGATTCACCGGCGAAGGCCTCCCATTCCTCCATAGCACCGCCGATATCAGAAATGGTGTAGGTTTTTCCCATCCACTCCATGTACCAGGTCGCCTGCAGATTGGTTCCCTCGGCCTTCACGGTATAGATCGCAACGCTGTAATGGGGATAATTGGGGCTCTGGGGCTGTAAGGTGATCACCGGCCCCTCCGGTGCCGCCATTGCCGGCATTGCCAGCAGACAGCTCATCAGCACAGCCAATAAAAGGCACACTGTTTTCCTCATAAATATTGCCTCATTTCTTTATACTTTGGTCGGTATTCCATCGCTACCCACCGCAAAAACAGCCTTTTCCGCACCATCATCCAGAACGAGTTTGCCGGGTTCGGTCGGCACGATGAACTTGTTATCTGCCAGCCACGAGGGGCTGACGTTCCGCTCACCAGCCTTTGTAACGCTCCCATCTTCGTTCAGGCTGAAAACGATCAGCTTCATCTGCCGCAAGCCTTCATTAAAATCCTCGCAGAACAGATACAGATAATGACCGCTCGCTGCTTTGACATAGTAAGGATGGAAGTCGTACACATAGCAGTCCTCACGATACTCCCCGACCTCCGTGTAGATGCCGAAATCCACATAGGCGTTTCGCTCATCATCATACCAGCCGGATACCGACAGTTCTTCATAATCTCCATCCGCATCCCAATTCGTAAAGAAGGAAATATCCATCGGCACTTCCACTGTGTATTCTGCCGGAGAAGTCAGATACTTTTCGTAAAAAAGCTCCGGATGCTCGGCAAAGGAAACCGTTGCGGTCATTGTGCCCTCGTCGCACAGGTCACCAGGCGCAAAGTAGAAGGTCACACCGATGTAATCCACCGTCCAGCTGAAGCCGTCATAGGGCGTGTTGGCGAAATAGTCTTCGACGGCATTTTCGGAATAGAAATCCCCCGTCCACATATGATCGGTCAATTCTTTTTCTACCGCCTCTGCCAACTCCTGATTGACATTCTTCACCACATCGTTCAGTGCCAGCTCTTTTCCGCTTTGGGTGTCGTAATTGCTTCCGTGGAAGACCCTGTAATTGTGGATTTGACCGTAATGGGAATAGGAATCTGACAGCAGGCTTAGCACAACGCTGTCCGCCCGGCGCACCTGAACATCCAGCGTTGACACATAGGTTTCAAATCCATCCCGATTCAGGTCAAGCTCCGTATTCGCAGCGCTGACCAGATTGTTAAACTCCTCCAGCATGGCATTTTCCTGCATGGTGGCTTTTTGACTGAGTACCTCTGCCATTTCAGGAAACGCTTTAGCATCTTCCTGCCCCAGCGTCACACAGGAATGTTCGCTCCGAACAAGTGCCCGGTCATAATCGTCTGCCCATTCGTAGTAGGTATGCAATGCCTTTTCCAGTGTAAGTACGCTTATTGCGCAAGGCTCCTCCCCGTTTTGGTCATTGGGCTTTTCAGTCGGAGCCGAATTGCCGGTCGGAGTCTGAGGTTCGGTTTCCCGGGGCTTCTCCGGATTGTTGCCGCAAGATACCAGACACGGGAGCATACATAAACATAGCAGCGCACTGATTATTCTCTGATACTTCACTTGCCGGACTCCCCCTTTCATATTACTCACAGGCCTCTATACTTTCGAGAATCGCGCGGACATCCCCATCCTGAAGCGAGATTTGGTGTTCGCCGTTTTCCGTCAGAACCATAACATAAAATGTCGCGCTGTCCGACATTGCCGTCAGCATGGTATACGGATATCCCAAGCTGGTGCAGGTGTAGCCCTCCCAGCGGTGTTTGCCGCACTCAAAAGGCTCCAAGTCCTGAACATCATCATAAAATAACTTTGGCGAAAGAAAGTATTCGTCTTTTCCGTAATAGCAGATCGTGAGGCCTGCTTTTGAAAAAATATCAAATTCCGTTTGGGCATCTTTATAGATATGCAGTTTCTTGGGGGTTGTCTTGCCTTCGGAATCTATTCCGTAAAAGCGCTTCCAGCCTGTTGGCACAAACACACGGAGGATCCCGTTGCTGAACATTTCGCCGCTCATGCCCAGGGATCTTCCGAAGCGGGAACGCGAATCTGGGACAGGCACTGAATATCATTCAGGAACCACTGACCAGTGGAGGGCTTTTTACGCAACTTGATGTTTCTGGGGTTGTCGGCACCGCCGCTGGCAACATACAAGGTCGCCCAATTCTCATTGTCGAAGGAATAGGGATTCTCTATGACCGTAATCTTATAGGGAGTGGTGGGCTGGTAGCCGTTCTGGGGCGTTGCGCCGGCTAAGTAAGAACGGGGAATGTAAGCCTTGCCATCCAGCCGCTCCCGAATAAACTGCTTTTCATAGCCGCTGACCTCTGCCGGTCCTTTCAGGAAATCCAGCATGGCAAAGGCATCCTCCGGAGAAGTTTCATAACGGCACAGAGCCAGAATGGTCAGGGCCGTTGTCTTGAAGGCAGAGTCCAAAGAAGCCTCCGGCAGTGCCTGCAGCTGCGCCACATTCTGGGGCAAGGCGGAAAAAGTAAAGGTTTCAGTGTGGTTTCTTCCTTTTCCCATAGACTGTACCGCTTGGTTTACCGCTTTCGTGGTCTCTTTTTTCAGAGCAGAACCCGCCGCTCTTTTCAAAGAATCAAAAATACTCATTTTCATTATCCTCCTTTTTTAGTCAGCTTTTGCGTATCGAATGGTCATAACACTAAGGAAGCTATCATCGTCGGAGAGCTTGACCCAGCCGTCCTCACTCATGCCCATGCCGACCTCTAACCAAAGTTCGCCGTTGCGTTCTTCCCAAGCCTTGGGTTCATCGGTCATCATACCGTCGTAGAGCTTGATATGGCCTGCCGCTGCCGCGGCGTCCACCTCCGCCTGGGATACGCCCTCGGGCAGGGGCATCAGCATATACAATTTGCCGTCCTCGCAAACCGCCAGCTGACCGCCGATGGTCTGCTTTCTCTCTTTCATTTCGTCGGCAACAGCTTCTTCATCGGTTTCATCGACATAGGGCATGGGCGCGTTCAGATATTCCTCCGCACCCATATAGACCATTTCGTCGTTTTCATTCATCATGCCAACGGAATGAAACACCCATTTTCCAACATAGCTCATATTTATTTCCTCCCGCTTTTATATAGTCTTTGATCATTCGGATAGAGGGCTATCCTGCCGGGATAGCCCTCTGCTTGTTTTTTACCAAAGAAGCTCGTCGCCGGCGGTATGGTCGTACATCTTGGTGATATCATTGCTGCGGATTCTCCCGCTGCCGTCGATATCGGCGCACCGGAAGATGTAATCATCGAGAATGGTGTTCTCACCGTTGACATGCTCGTAAGCAGCCGTCAGGTCGTTGCTTCTGATGCGGCCGTCGCCGTTCACATCGCCCAGCAGATGAATCTTTGCGTCCTGGGTTATGAGGCTGGTATCAACGACCACGATGTACTCACGGGTAACGTGGTTGTTTTTGCAAATCGTCATGGTGTAAGTGCCATACGCCACATCCGCGAAGGTGTAGCTGGCAGTATTTCCCTTCACCGTTGCAGTATAAGCCGGGATCGTCTCCCCTTGCAGGGTCAATCCAATCACAACGTCATCGGTATTGCTGCCAAAGCTGGTTACAACGCCGGTCAGGGTTGCCGTGTCGTCACATTCGCAGCAATCCACGCAGTAGCCGCAATCTCCCTCGCAGGGATCCACCACGGTAAAGCATTCCAGACATTCGGGGCAATGCTCACCGGCATCCGCGGCGCATTCATAGCACATCTGGCACAGGTCGCAGTAATCCGCACATTCAGCGCAGCAAGCGCCGCACTCACCGCAAAGCTCGGTGCAATCAGCGCACAGAGCGCAGTTTTCGCACATATCCGCACAGTTTTCACAGGCTTCACCGCAGCCGTCACAGATCACAGTGCAATCGCCGCAAAGGCCGCAGGCTTCGCAGAAATCGGCGCAGCCGCTGCAGACCATGCCGCAATCGGAGCAGATCTGAACACAGTTGACGCACAGGCCGCAATCGGCGCAGAATTCGGTGCAGTTCTCGCAGGTGCCGCATTCGCCGCACACCTGGGCACATTCAGAGCACACTTCCATACAATCGGGGCACAAGTCCAGACAGTTGCCGCAGTCGCCGCACTCCTGGCAGCACTCCGTACAATTACTGCACCCCTCACCGCAGATTTCGCAAATATCCGCGCATTCCTCGCAGAAGCCGCAGGTGCCGCAGATGGTGCTGCATTCGGAGCAGTTTTTCTCACACTCGGGACAGACCTGGGCGCAGTTGTCGCAAAGCAGGCAGTTGCCGCAAACGATGCCGCAGTTGTCGCAGCCCTCGCCGCAGTCTTCACAGATAATTCCGTCATTCTCGCAGGTGCCGCAGTTGCCGCAGACGATGCCGCATTCCGCGCAGACCTCGCCGCAATCGGGGCAGATCGCCGTCGCGCAGTCAATGCAGGTATGGCAGTTGCCGCAGATCTCGCTGCAGTCGGTGCAGGCCTCGCCGCAGTCGGGACAGATCCATACATGGTCGCTGCACTGGCCGCAGCTGCCACAGATATCGGCGAAGCAGTTGGTGCAATGCTCGCCGCACTCCTCGCAGATTATTTCGCAGTTGGAGCAGGAATAGCAGTTGCCACAGACATTTCCGCAATCAGAGCAGACCTCGCCGCAATCGGGGCAGATCCAGACATGTTCCTCGCACTTGCCGCAGCCGCCGCAGATATTCTTGCAGTTATAGCAGGTGCGCTCGCATTCGGTGCAGAGCTCGGTGCAATCATTGCAGAGCTTGCACTCCGCGCAGTAGTTATCCACACATTCAAAGCACTTGAAGCAATCCACACAGTAGGAGCCCTCGCCGCGCTCCGTCAGACACTCGCCGCAGTCGGGGCAGTGGCATTCATTGTTTCTGGCGCACTCATCGCAAAGCTTGCACTCCTCGCAGTATTCATCGCCCAGGCACTTGGCGCAGGAATTACATTCCTGACAGTGTGCCGCGCCATCGCCGGTGACAAAGCAGGCGCCGCAGTCCTCACAGGCAGCATCATTTTCCAGATGGCACACCAGGCAGGCCGAGCAGCCCTGGTCGCAGGCACCGCCGCAGCTGTCGTCAAAGCATCTGAGGCACAGCTCGCACAATTCGGTGTTGCTATGGCAGGCACCGCAGTCCTCACAGTGGCCGCCGGTGGCACAGTCCAGACATCTCTCACATTCGCCGCACCACTCTTCAAAGCAGTTGTGGCACTTGAAGCATCCCATGCAGAAGTCGCCGGCCAGAGCCAGACAATCCTCGCATTCCTGGCAATGCGTGCCCTCATCGAGTGCGCAGTCATTGCACTTTTGGCATTCCTCACAGTAATCCGCGCACTCGGAGCAGCGCAGGCAATCCTTGCAGTAATTGCGATCGTCGAATTCCTGCATACAGCCCTGGCATTCAGGGCAGACCTCGCTGGAGTCATGGCATTCGTAGCACTTCCAGCAGGCCGCGCACCAGTCTCCACCGGCACACTCCGAGCAGACACCGAAGCATTCGGGGCAGATAGCGCAATCACCAGCGGACTCGCACGCTCCACAGTTCATGCAATGGGATCCAAATTCCACAGCGCAGTCCGGGCAAACCCCACACTCAACGCAGTAGTCGGCGCATTCTTCACAGCGCATACACTCAGGGCAGCCAGTGCTATCCCATATGCACCCATAGCATTCCGGGCAATGCCAGCCGCCGTCGTTTACAATGCACTCGGCGCAGGCACCGCATTCGGGGCAGTAGTCAACGCAGTCGGCACAGAGGCCGCATTCCGTGCAGTATTCCGCCTCAGCAATGCAGGCACCGCATCCCTCGCAGTGTTCCCCGTCGGCAACTGCGCACTCCGGGCACTTGAAATCGTGCACCTCGCACAGCTCGGAGCAGATCTCGCAGGCTGCCGCGCATTCAACGCAGAGCTGAACATCCCCCGGGCAGTTGCCGCAGTTGCCGCAGTGATTACCCTGATCAAATGCACACTGGTAGCACATATTGCACTCATCGCACCAGCCGTATTCCTGGCAGTCTTCGCACATCCAGCAGTGGGTACAGAAGTTATCGTCTTCCCGGCAACCCTCGCCGCAGTTATCGCAGTGGTCGCCGGCATTGAACGCACACTCCAAGCAGAGCTGGCAGTTTTCACACCAGCCGCCGCAGTCTTCGCATCGGCCGCACTCCTCGCAGAGCGTTACATCATCCTGGCATTTGCCGCAGTCCGGGCAGTGAGTGCCGCGATCCACACAGCAGTCCGGGCAGACATAGCCGCAGCCTTCGCACAGATCATCCTCGTCAAAGCATTCCTCGCAGTCGCTGCAGTGATGCTTCTGCCAGCATTCGTCATTGTCGGATTCGCTGCTGCAGTGATCGCCGCCCGAGCAGATCCAGTCATCGCCCAGATGGGCACCGCAGTACTCACAGTCCGCCTCATCATCCCACGCGTGGACATGGGTCGCTGTGGCCGGGAGCATGCCCAGCACCATGACCAGTGCCACCAGCATACTCAAAATTCGTTTTGACAGGTTTTGTTTCATCGTTTATTCCTCCTTTGGGAATGGATGGCGCTGTGTAAAGCGCCCACGATTCTGTTTGTCGCTCTGATAAAAAGGCGGTGACAGACGATGCCGCCACCGCCCCGGTTGCTAAGGTACAGTTCTGTTACCACAGCGGTTCGTCGCCGGTGGTATGGTCGTACATTTTGGTTACATCGTTACTGCGCAGTCTTCCGTTGCCGTCGATATCGGCGCAGGCAAAGATGTACGCATCCTCGATCAGCGTCTCGCCGCTTACATGGTCGTATACCACAGAAAGATCATTACTTCTCAGTCTGCCGTCGCCGGTCACATCGCCCAACAGGTGGATCTTTGCGTCCTGAACCACAGAAGTGGAGTTGACGACCACCGTATATTCACGGGTAACGTGGTTGGCCTTCATAACTCTTAATGTATAAGTACCGGTGGCAATGCCTTCAATGGAATAGCCGGCAGAATTGCCCTTGACCACAACCTCGTAATCCGCTTCGGTATGGCCCTCTGCGATGAGCTGAACAGTCACGTTGTCGGTTGCCTTTCCAAAGCTGGTGACCGTACCGCTTAGTGTCGCCAACGGCTCAGTTGCAAAGTATTTGCAGACCTTGCAAACGTAGCCTTCATTACCCTCGTCATCGGTCTGAAGCTCAAAGCTGTGAGCCTGATGCTCCGTGGAATATTCATTGGGGCAGTCTTCATCGGTGCATATCTGCCAGTGGTCGTGGCTGTCGTAAACGTATTCAAGTGTATGAACGTGTATATATACGGGAGCGTCGGCGGTCTGGCTGTAAGAGACTCCGCAGGGACATACGTATTTGCTCACGATCTGACCTGCAACCTCAGAGGTAAATTCCGTGAAGCTGTGCGGCTCCGTTTTCTTATTGCCGCATTCGCATACGCGGTAATGCGCGCCGAGGTTGCCCTCTATTACGGCATATCCCTCGTAATCACAGGTGTGGGGCTCCGGTTCAGGTGCGGCAACGACGGTGAAGGAACCGGGAATGATGATTTGTCCGAGGTAGGGATCATTCAGTATTCCCACAAAGTTGATCACATTACCCGCCACAGCGGCGTCTTTGAGTGTGATCTCACCAGTTTTGGTGTTGATGCTCGCCTTGTTGGTGCTTTCGGTGTACGGTGGCACACCGAGCTGAGGGATAGGATCCACCAGAGCCCATGTTAGCCTGTCTCTCAGTTGATTCTTTATCGTATCGCTTTGCAGCTGCGCTCTAAGCGAATCGACCGTGAGATCCTCGGCTTCAAACTTGGATGCACGGCATTCAGTCAGCATTTCGACGCGGGCGTGAAGCGCCAACTGAGGCACAAACGAGCCGCCTTCGGGGACTTCGGCACCTCTGTTCACTACAGAAGCCGTGTAAGGGATAAAGTTATCCGGAACGACACGAACGGTTATCGTATCGAAAACCTTTGAACCGTCTTCAAGTTCAGTTTCGGCAGTAATGACGATGTAGCCTGTTTTCAGAGCTTTGAATGTCAAAGCTTTTGCCGCAAAATTTGTGTTAGAGTCAAAGAGCCGGAAAGGGTTGCCGCCGCGGTATTTGACTGCAAGCATATCCTCCTTTCCCTCTTGGGGACTCCAGTGCGCTCCGGAAATAGTCGCACCTGCGGGAAGAGGAGTGGCTGTAAGCGTGAACTCCTCACCAACCTTAACGAAAAGTTCATGCGCAGACTTGTCATTATGGGTAATATTGATACCGGTAGCCGCCGTATACGGACCTACAACCACCTTGCTGTATCCGATCTCCGTGCCTGCCTCGTAATCTTCCGTTTCCTTAAAGCGCGCATAAACGGTATAGACTCCTGTCTTCAGATTATCAAATACGGGAACATCTACTGAATCATTCCAATCCAGCGTGGAAAGATCGCGGTCTTTGTCATAGGTGTAGATCAGCCATTCAAGAGCATCGTTGTAGGAAGTGGTCTTCGTGATATATTTTCCGGTATTGTTAGGATCCGCTTCCCAATTGAAAACACCGATCGTAGGCCAGCGCGTATTCTGATCCTTCTGCACCGTGCAGGCGTTGGAGTAAATCGGAACCTCATCGCCGTAGTCAGGGGTGATCTTCAGACGCACCTGCTTGCCCGTAAGACCCTGATGCTTAAGAAGCGCTTCTACAGCCAGTTCGGGAGAGTATTGGTAATTTCCGTGATCCACCCACTCATCGCCTTCAAGAACCTGCCACTGATAAACTTCAGTTCCGTTCACTTTCATTTCATTGAAAGCATCGTTGAAGGTCAGTTCCGGATCGCCGCCATAGACAGCGTTGCTGTAGACGACCTCTGCACCGCAGGTAGCAAGTGATTGGCCGTAGGCAATCTCAAGTCCCACACTGTAATAGAAGTCATAAACGCCGTCGCCGTCGTAAACGCCATTCTCCCAGTCCTGGAAAACGCCGGTCGAATAGGAATGCGACTCGTAGATGTTCACGTTGCTGTAAAAACGCTCCTCCATGTACGCGACCATATAATATGTATGATCTTCATCCCACGCCACAGCCGAATAATTCGTGAAGTAGCTCAGCGGGATCTTGAAATTGAAAATGGTATGTCCGTCCTCGTGTTCCGTTTTGAAGGGAGCGCTCGTACGGGGGTAACTGTTTATCAAATTGCCGTTTTCGTCCTCTTCATACAATACCCATTGGCAAACGGCAAGATGTCCTCTGTCAAAATAGGGGTTGTCATCGTCCGTCAGATCGTAGTGAGATTCTGCGGAGAAGAAAAGCGTCGGGTTTACGGTCGATCCGTGGTACAGCATACCGGACGACGGTGCCTGTGCGACGATCTCGCCATCCAGATAGGCATAGATATTATAGTGACTGCGACCGGCGTAATTTTCCCATGTATGGGTTTCGGTGGCCCAGTAAGCCTTTTCCTCTCTGGGCTTTACAATGATGGTATCGCTGTCGCTCTTGTAGCGGAAATCCAGATCGGCATTGTCAATGCACTCGTCTTCCGGCTCTTCGTCATCGATATAGACGTGCACCATTTTCGTGTTGAACACGTTTTCGCCGTAGCCGTCCACGGCGGGGATGCCGATATTGCCGCGGAGGGTATCCCGGATGCAGCGGCAGTTCGCCCACAACATCCAGTTTGAAGCAGAAAAGGGCCAGGGACCGTTATTGACAGAACCTGCACATCGGTCGGGAACGCGCTCCTTATCGGTCTTGGAGGTGTCGAAGGTACCTGCGTTGATGCGCAGCGTATATTTCTTCACGCTTCCGCCGTTCAGGGTGTTGATACCAATGACATTGGCACCGCCGCAGCCCCAGAATTCACCGTCGTTGATAATGACCGTACTGCCCTCGCCGGCGATCTGAACCGCCGCCTTGGCGCCTCTGTTGGACAGGCAGTTTTCGATCATATCGTCCGTAGTGAAGTCTCCACCCCAGACCATATCTGCAATAGAGTCTTTCTTCCAATCCGGAACACCGCTGACGTTGAAGGAGTCGCGGTAGCCGCCGCGTCCCTCGATATAGCCGCCGTTGATGGTGACCTTACCGCCGTTTGCAACGATGGCAGAGCCGTAGATCTGCTCGTAGGCATAGCCGTTATAGGTGAGCTTGGCAAGCAGGTTCGTCTCTTTGTCCTTATCCAGATAGAAGGAGTGGACCATCCAGATCTTGCGGTTTCTGCCTGCCTTGATGTCTGTATTATTTACCGTCAGCTCGGCACCCTCATCCACATGGAAAACATCGCGGACTGCCGTGTAGATATAGTTGGGACCGCCGAAGAAATTGGTACGGTTGTGCATCCAGCCGTCGTACCAAACCTCGGCATCGTCCCCGGTGGTGTTAGAGACCGTAAGATCACAGCCTTCACCAAGGTAGAAAAATGTCAGGGAATCGTACTTAGGTCCTGAGCCCCAGAACTTACTGTTATCATCGCCAAGATTGAAATTGACGTTGTTTTTGTAATGGATGTCGTATCCGTCAAGCTCCAGGAACTTTTTGCCCGTTCCCACAACGCACTGCGCCATTTGGGGCTTTCTGACGGTGTTATAGCCGTCATCGCCTGTATGATTTTCCCGGCCGTCAAAATATTCGATGGACGTTTCGTGGGAGACATCTTCGGTGAGCTTGTAATAGGTGGGGGTGTCCACATTCTTCTCCATCTCCTCGATCAGCTGATCCATGGAGTCGATCAGGATGGGATTTTGCAGACTTTCACCGGGAGTGCCTCCGGCTGCCGTTACCGTTACGGGAATGATCCCCGCAACGATGGACAGTGCTAAAATTGCGGAAAACAATCGTTTGAACAGTTTGCTTTTCATAATGATGACCTCCTTCAGAAGTTGATGCGCCATACCAAGAGCAGCACCGCATCCTTTCGCAGTATGACGTTGCGAAAAAAGCTGTTAATTGTGTTAACTCTCTGCAAAACGGCAAATATGGCTATTTGCCGCTTTGGAGAAAGGGCTATGCTGGCTGCATAGCCACTTCCTTGGCAAAAGGTCGGTGACAGGCGGTGCTGTCACCGACCCGGGGATTATACGATGGTTTTCTTTTTCACAACGAGCAATGCCACAGCGGTAAGACTGCCGACAATCAGCAATACAAACAGCATCATGTCATAGTCACCGGTTTCGGGGATGTTTGCGCCCATACTGCAGTTGCAGACATCACAATAGCCATCCTCGTTCTCGTCCATATGCGCCTCCACGGTGTCATCGATGATCACACCGCAGTTTTCATTCTGGCAGATCTTCCAGTGGTTGTCGTCATCCTTCAGCCAATCGTTGCATTCGTGGTGACCCAGAGGATCACCGTAGGCAAAGGTCTCACGGCCCTTCTCGCCGCACTTGCAGGAGAAGTAGTAGGTCGCCGCGTTGGTGCAGTCGGCACCGGATGCCTTGTAGGCCTCGGTGGCAACTTCCTGATCGAATACATGGCTGTGCTCCAGCTGGGCCTCCAGCTCGTAGCCGCAGACGGAGCAGTAGATGCCGTATTCCTCCGTTGCGCCGCCCTCACGGTCGGGGGTGTGGGCAACCTTGGTTTCCTCTACCACAACGCCGCAGCCTGCATTCTGGCAGACCTTCCAGTGGTGGGTAGCGTTCTTCTGCCAATCGCCGCCGGCGGTATGACCCAGAGGATCACCGTAGGAGAAGGTATCACTGCCCTTCTCGCCGCACTTGCAGGAGTAGTAGTAAGTAGCCGCGTTGGTGCAGTCGGCACCGGATGCCTTGTAGGCCTCGGTGGCAACTTCCTGATCGAATACATGGCTGTGCTC
>CANBCW010000015.1 GCA_947367115.1 uncultured Clostridia bacterium
AATGGCGTAACGATACCTGACCAGCCCAACACGAATCGTCCGCCGGCACTGCCGGCAAACAACAATTTATCTTACCATGCTCTCAAAATTCCAGTTTTCCTCTTCCCTTTTTTCACAAAATAGTGTATAATATCTCCAAGAAATTTGGAAACGTTTCCATTTCTCTTTATCACCATTCACTAGGAGATCGTTATGCGTATTTTGTTTGACAGCAAGCAAACTCAGTACAAAGACCCCTTCGGAACGCTGACCCCCGGTCAGAAGTGTACCCTGAACATTCACATTCCCTCCACCGTTCAGGCCACTGCCGTCGAATGCATCATCAACCACGAGCACGGTGCTCTGGCTCAGGCCGTGTCCATGTCCTACAAAATGAAGCAGGGCGCTTATGATATTTTCACCGGCAGCTTCATCTTTGACCAGTGCGGCCTGTTCTTCTATTATTTCAAGATCACCAACCGTTCCGGTTCCTTCAAGCTGTTCAAATACGGCGATGACACCAACATGGAAGCCGGTGACTGCTGGCAGGTGAGCTGCGTTCCCGCCGATTTCACTACCCCCGACTGGGCCAAGGGCGCTCTGATCTATCAGATCTTCCCCGACCGGTTCCACAAGGCCGGCAAGTGCGACCTGACCGGGAAGCTGGAGCCCTATACTGTCCACCTGAACTGGAACGAGGAAGTGGACTGGCGTCCCACCAAGGAGGGTCTGGTTCTCAATAACGACTTCTATGGCGGCAATTTCAAGGGCATCATAGAGAAGCTGGACTACATTGCCTCTCTGGGCGTGACCATCATTTACCTGAATCCCATCAGCAAGAGCTTCTCCAGCCACCGGTATGACACCGGCGACTATAAGACCCCCGACCCTATGCTGGGCACCGAAGCCGAATTCACCGCCCTGTGTAATGCCGCTCACAAGCTGGGCATCAAGGTAATTCTGGACGGTGTGTACTCCCATACCGGCTCCGACAGCCTGTACTTTGACAAGCACAAGCATTTCGGCGGCAACGGCGCTTACAATTCCACGGAGTCCCCTTATTACTCCTGGTACAAGTTCTACAACTGGCCCAACGCCTACAACTCCTGGTGGGGCTTCGATACGCTCCCCACTGTGAATAAAATGGATCCGGAATTCATCAAATACATCATCACCGACGAGGATTCCGTTGTCGCGCACTGGCTGAAAGCCGGATGTGACGGTTTCCGTCTGGATGTGGTGGACGAGCTGCCCGATGAATTCGTGCTGATGCTGAAAAAGCGAATTCGTGAAATTCGTCCCGACGCGCTGCTCATCGGCGAGGTGTGGGAGGATGCCTCCAATAAGTCCTCCTACGGTGTCCGCCGCCGCTACTTTGTGGACGGCATCCTGGACTCCGCCATGAACTACCCCTACCGCAATGCTATCATCAATTTCATCCGCGGCTGGGACAACGGCCCCGGACTGAAAAATACCGTTATGTCCATCGTGGAAAATTATCCGCCGCAGGTGGTTCAGTGCAACATGAACCTGTTGGGCACCCACGATACTGCTCGTATTCTGACCACTCTGGTGGATAATTACGAGGGCACCCGCGAAGAGCAGGCCAAGCGGTTCCTGAGCCGTTCTCAATACCTGATCGCGCAGGAGCGGCTGATGCTGGCCTCGTTCCTGCAGTATACCCTCCCCGGCAGCCCCAGCCTGTACTATGCTGACGAAGCGGGTATGGAAGGCTGTAAGGATCCCTTCAACCGCCGCACCTATCCCTGGGGGCGGGAAGATCTGGATCTGCTAAGCCACTTCAAGCGTCTGGGGCAGCTGCGCAAGGACAGCGAAGCTCTGCGCATGGGCGATATCCAATTCTTCAAGGCGGATGACCGCCGCATTGGCTTCACCCGCAGTTATCAGGGCAAAAAGGTACTGGTCTACATGAACCGCGGCCGTGATCCGTGGGAGATCGCCACCGGAAAAATTCTGCTGGGTCATAACCTGCGCACTGTTTCCCTCAACGGAATCACGCTGGGCGAGAAGGGCTTCTGCGTGGTGGAGGAAGCCTGATGGAGCGGGAGGTATTCCTCAGCGGCTACTGCCGTGTGCTGGATCAGAGCCGAATGGTCGAAGTGGTGCTGGATGCCGATACCCTGCTGGAAGCGGACTGCCATTACGGCAGCTGTATCTACGAAGCAAACTGCCCCATCGCCGAAAAGATTCGGGAATTGACCAGTCAAAAATAACACTTCCCGGGCGTGCGGATGCACGCCCGGGTCTTTTGCATGGAATAAGCTAAATCGTTGTTTACGAGATTATTGGCGCGCTAAAAAAGAAGTATGTCATTGCGAGCCAGTCCGCAGACTGGCGTGGCAATCCCCCGGTTCTTCCGGCATTTTCGGTGGTAATCGTCACATTTACGCATCGCCGTAGGGGATTGCCACGGCCCTGCGGGCCTCGCAATGACAGCGTATCTTAGTTCGCTAAACACCAATTCACCTTCCCAACCTGAAAACGGTGCCTGCCGAGAGGCAAGCACCGTTTTCTTATTTCCTTACACCTTGGCTTCCTGCAGCTTCTCCACATTGGAGTCCTTGATCAGCTTCTTGGGGCAGACCGTGGCGCACAGGCCGCAGTTGTCGCACTTGGAGTAATCAATGACCGCCAGATTGTTGGTAATGGTAATCGCCTCGTGAGGACAGATCTTCTTGCACAGCCCGCAGCCGATGCAGCCGACCGTGCAGCCGCGGGTGGTCACCGCGCCCTTCGCCAGCGACGCGCAGGCGATGACTACATTTCGCTTAGGCTCCACAGGAACGATCAGCTTTCTGGGACAGGCCGCGGCACAGGCCATGCAGCCCACGCACCGATCCTCATTGACCTTCGCAACGCCGTTGACGATCTTGATGGCATCGTACTTACAGGCTTTCACGCAGGTACCGAAGCCCAGGCACCCGAACTTGCAGGACAGGGGGCCGCTGCCGCCAACCTTAGAAGCCGACAGGCAGTCCTTGAAGCCCTCGTAATTGGCTTTGACCCGGGCACCGGAGACCAGATTGCCGTCCTTGTCATAAGTCTTCTCACCGGAGCAGCGAACCAGTGCCACTTTCCGGGTGACCGCTTCGGCCTTCACGCCCATAATGGCCGCCATGGCCTGGGCGCATTCGTTGCCGCCGGATGCACATTTGCCGATCTCCGCTTCGCCGTTCAGAACAGCCTCGGCATAACCGCCGCAGCCGGCGTAGCCGCAGCCGCCGCAGTTCGCACCGGGCAGGCAATCATTGAGCTGCTCCAGCCGTGGATCGGTCTCAACATAGAAGATCTTAGAGGCCGCAGCCAGCACCAGACCGAAGATCAGCCCCAGACCGCCGAGGATCGCGATTGCAATGATAATATCCATCTTTCACCCTCCTCAGAAAATGCTCAGGCCGGAGAAGCCCATGAACGCCAGCGCCAGCAGACCGGCAGTGATCAGCGCGATGGGGAAGCCCTTAAAGCATTCGGGGCACTCGGTCTTGTCCACCCGCTCCCGGACGGAAGCGAACAGCACGATGGCCAGGGTAAAGCCAAGGCCGCCGGCGGCACCGTTGACCACGCTGCGCAGGAAATCGTAGCCCTCCTGCACATTCACCAGTACAACACCCAGTACAGCGCAGTTTGTGGTGATCAGCGGCAGGAACACGCCCAGAGCCTTGTACAGTGCCGGGACAAACTTTCTCAGGAACATCTCCACCACCTGAACCAAGGCGGCGATGACCAGGATGAATACAACGGTCTGCATGTACTCCAGCCCCAGCTCCACCAGCAGCAGGTTCACCGCGAAGCAGGCGGCGGAGGCCAGCGCCATAACGAAGGTGACCGCCATACCCATGCCCAGAGCCGTATCGATCTTCTTGGAAACGCCCATAAAGGGGCAGATGCCATAGAACTTCACCAGGATGAAGTTCTCGGTCAAAAGAGCGCTGAGAATAATACCCAAAATATCCATTACTTCGCAGCCTCCTTATCCTTTTTTCTGTTTTCCAGCTTCTTCATCAGATACTGGGAACCGGCAATGACGCAGCCCAGCACCAGGAAGCCGCCCACGGGCATGACCATCTGCATGGCAGGATAGCCCTCGGGGATGATCCGGATCCCCTCGCCGCCGTTTAAGAGCCCGCCACCGAAGGTGCCGGAGCCCAGCAGCTCCCGGATTACGCACACGATCACCAGCGCTACCGTGTAGCCGATGCCCTGGCACAGACCATCCACCGCGGAAGCCAGCACGCCGTTCTTGGAGGCAAAGGCCTCCGCCCGACCCAAAATGATGCAGTTGACCACGATCAGGGGGATGAACACGCCTAAGCTTTCGGACAGTGCCGGGATGTAGGCCTGCAGCAGCAGATCCACGATGGTGACAAAGCCCGCAATGATAACGATGTAAGCCGCAATTCTGATCTGTGAAGGAATGACCTTGCGCAAGGCAGAGATCAGCACATTGGAGCAGATCAGAATGATGGTCACTGCCACACCCATGCCCAGTCCATTGAACAGGCTGGTTGTAATGGCCAGCGTGGAGCACATGCCCAAAAGTTGCACCAGCACCGGGTTTTTGGTCAGCAGGCCTTCTTTAAACTGTTTTTTGAAATCCATAGAAGCACCTCCTTAACCCATGTTTGCCACGCAGGCCAGCGCCGCGTTGACACCCTCGGTCACAGCCCGGGAGGTGATGGTAGCGCCGGTGATGGCATCCACCTCGCCGCCGTCCTTGCTGACCGCCAGCTCACCGCTCATGCCGATGAACTGCTCCCGGAAAGCCTGTCCCTTGGCATTGTCCGCCGCGGCCACAGCGCCCAGACCGGCGGTTTCTGTGTGGGAGATGATGGAGATGCCCAGCACCTTACCTTCGGTATCCACACCCACCATCATGGTGATCTCGCCGTCAAAGCCGGAGGGTGTGACCTGCACGGCGTAGCCAGTTTGGGAAGCATAAACATTGGTCACAAGGCCGGTGGCATCGTTAAATGCGACAGGCTCACCGCCGCCGGGAAGAACCGCGTTGATGGCCTCCTGAGTCTTTTCCTCGTTGGCTGCCGCGATGATGGGAGCGGTAATATAGTTGACCCCCGCCAGCAGTGCCGCCACAACAGCGGTGATCACCAGCAGCGTCAGGGAGATCCGCAGGATGTACGCAACGTTCGACTGTTTTTTCATGCCTTCTTCCCCTCCTTCTTCGGTGCGCCGAACTTGGTGGGTCGACCGATCCGATCCAGCAGCACCACGCAGCAGTTCATCACCAGAATGGCATAGGATACACCCTCATTGTAGCCGCCGAAGTAGCGGATCAGGATGGTCAGCACGCCGCAGCCGATGCCGTAGACAATCTGCCCCAGTTTGGTCACAGGGGAAGTCACATAGTCGGTCGCCATGAAGATGGCACCCAGCATCAATCCGCCGCCGAACACCTGCGCCGCCATCCACATCAAACGGTCATTGCCCATGGGGAACAGGAAGGCCAGCACCGCCACCGTACCGATGTACGCCAGCGGAATGCGAGCTGTGATGACCTTGCGCAGCAGCAAATACACAAAACCGATCAGCAGAAGCAGCGCGGAGGTCTCGCCGATGCAGCCGCCGATATTGCCGAGGAACATGTCCAGAATGGAACTCTCCGGCATCTGACCCTGATGCATATTGGCCAAAGGTGTGGCAGCCGTCACCGCGTCCACGGTCGAGAACAGGCTCGCCTGGTTTTCCCAGCCGACCTTTACCCAAGTACTCATAAGTACAGGCCAGCTGAACATAAAGGCGCGTCCGGCCAGAGCGGGGTTGACCACATTGCGGCCAATGCCGCCAAAGAGCATCTTCACCAGCACGATGGCAAACAGGTCACCCAGGATAATGGTCCAATACGGAATGGTGGGCGGGCAAACGAAGGCCAGCAGCACACCGGTAACGCAGGCCGAAAAATCATAGATCTTGCAGTGCTGCTTCATCAGCTTGCACCACGCCCACTCGAAGAAGACGCAGGCGGCCACGGACACCAGCGTTACCATCAGCGCCCGCAGGCCGAAGAAGTAAACGGAGCCGATCAGCGCGGGGGTCAGGGCGATGAGCACATCGCGCATGATCGTCCGGGTGCTGACAGGACTGTGGACATGCGGAGAGCTGGAGATCGTCAGCTCATAAAAGTATTTCATCTGTGCCATGGATGCTCCACCTCCTTAAACCTTTTTGGACGCAGCCGCGGCGGCGTGAGCCCGGATCCGCTGCTTGCCGCTGCGGAAGCCCAGAACCAGCGGCAGATACGCCGGGCAGGTATATGCGCAGCAGCCGCATTCGATGCAGTCCATCATGTTGGTCGCCTTGATCTGCTCCACATCGTTCGTCATCAGGGATTTGTACATCAGCACCGGCATCAGCTTCATGGGGCAAACATCGATGCACTTGCCGCAGCGGATGCACTGGGGATGATCTACGTGATAGCGGCTCCGATGGCCGAGAATGGTCACGGCGTTGGTACCCTTGGTAATGGGTACAGACAGATCATACTGTGAAATGCCCATCATGGGGCCGCCGGAGAGGACTTTATAGGGATTGGCGGAGGTGCCCACAGCCTCCATCAGATCGTTGTAGCTGGTGCCAATGGGAACGATCAGGTTCTTGGGAGCCATGACAATATTGCCGGACACGGTGACGATCCGTTTGATCAGGGGCATTCCCTCATACACCGCATCGTGAATGGCCTTGCAGGTAGCCGCGTTGAACACCGCGCAGCCCACCGCCGCAGGCAGCCCGCCGGAGGGCACCTGCCGTCCGGTAATCGCCTGAATGAGCTGCTTTTCCGCGCCCTGGGGGTACATAGCGGGCAGAACATCGATGGTAATACCGTCCGCAGCGCAAAGCTGCGCCTGCAGCGCCTTGGCAGCCTGAGGCTTGTTGTCCTCAATGGCGATATGGGCAGTGTTCAGGCCAAAGATCTTCATAATGACCTTGACACCGGAGATCACCAATTCGGGCATTTCGCGGCACAGCCGGTCATCGGCGGTAATGTAGGGCTCGCACTCACCGGCGTTGACAATGATGGTATCCACCTTACCGATGCCGGAGGAGAGCTTGACGTGGGTGGGGAAGGTGGCGCCGCCCATGCCCACGACACCGGCCTGATGGATGATCTCCATGAGTTCTTCAGGAGTCAGCGCATCCACCTGTTCCTGCGTCCGGGGCTGGATCTCTTCGCACAGCGTACCGAGATGGTCGTTTTCAATGACCACGCTCATCATCGTCGTGCCGCTGGAGTGCGCCTTCATCTCCACCGATTTGACCTTGCCGGAAACAGGAGAATGAACAGGCACACACAGACCCGTGTTGTCGCCAATCTTCTGGCCAACCGTCACCGGGTCACCCTTTTTTACCAGAGGTTTGCAGGGCGCACCGATGTGCTGCGACATGGGAACCACCAGAACATCCGGCTCCGGGAATTCCTGAATGGGCTTGTCGCAGGAGAGGAACTTGTTTTCATCGGGGTGTATACCGCCGAAGAACGAAAACGTCATTTTGATCACCTCGCACGTTTTTTCCATAGAGTATATCCCTTGGATTCTATGTTTTTATGATAGCGCATAATTTGCCGTTTGTCCACAGGAAAATCGGCATTTTGTACAAATTTCAAGCAAAGAATATCTTTTTATCGATACAAAACAACGGAAACTCGTCCGTTAAAAAAGCGGAGACTGCCCAAACAATCTCCGCTCTTCTATGTTTCTCACTGGCTGGCCAGCCGTTCCAGCTCTTCCTTTTCCAGCGGCTCCACGCAGCCATCCTGCACCCGGTACGCGCCGCTGCACAGGTTCAGCACAGACATCCGGTGGGTGATCACGATGGTTGTCACACCCCGGCGTGTCAGATTGCGCAGCACACGCTGCTCTGTTTCCTGATCCAGCGCGCTGGTGACCTCGTCCAGAAGCATCACCGGTGCCCGGCGCACCAACGCCCGGGCAATCGCCAGGCGCTGCGCCTGGCCTTCGCTGAGACCCTTGCCGCCCTCACCAATGGGGCTGTGCATTCCCAAAGGCAGTTCGCTGACAAATTCCCACGCGCACGCATCCTGCAGGGCAGCAGCCAGTTCTTCTTCCGTGGCATTCTCCCGAGCCAGCAGCAGATTTTCCGCCACCGTTCCGGCAATGACCGTATTGCCCTGAGGTACATAAGCAAAGCAGTGCCGGGTATCTGCTCCCAACGGCTGCCGTTTTCCCTGGGCATCCACCAGCGCCACTTCCCCCTCTTCCGGGCGTATCAGCCCCAGAAGCAGCCGCAGCAAGGTCGTTTTACCTTCCCCGGAGGGGCCGACCAGCGCGACCACCTTACCGGATGGGGCATAAAAATTCACATTGGAAAGCACTTTGCGGTCCGCGGTATACGCGACCTGAACGCCCTTGACCTCCACGGCGCAGCCCCCCTCGGGGATCGGCAGGTCTTCCGTGTGGGTTTCCTTCCGAAGCTCCATCAGTTCCCGAATCCGTTCCGCCGCTACAGAGCCGGACAGCGCCGTAGGCACCAAAGACACCAGCGACGAAAACGCCGAGGACAAATTGGAACGCTGCTGCAAGAACAGGGTCATGGTTCCGAACAGGATATCCTGCCGCCACAGCCGCCACAGGCAGTACCCCAGCGCGGCGTACTGCACCAGCGTGCCCATGACCGTCAGCCACACATTTGTACGAATGGCGAATTTATTGTGCTCCAGCATGGTTTCCCGGTAATTCTTTTGCCAGAAGCGCAGCTTCCGGCTCATCTGTTCCTCAACGCCAAAGCTCTTGATGGTGTCCATATTTCGGAAGGTCTCAGATTGGAAGGCAGACATATCACCGCTGACCTGACGCATTTTCTGATTATAGTCCCGTTGCTTGCGCAGAAGCCGCCGGGACATCAGGAACATCAGCGGCGTACTGGCGCATCCGATCAGCGCCATGATCGGGTCGTAATACAGGATGACCGCCAGCGTGGACAAAACGGTGAACAACTGGATGATCACATTGGGCAGCCAGCTGACCGCGCAGCCCGCCACCGTGTTCACGTCAGCAGAGAACCGGTTCAGCAGATCACCGGAAGCATACCGGGACAGCTCCATCCAGTCTGACTGCAAAATACTGTCGAAAACAGCCGCCTGCACATCGTTGTGCATACTGATGCTCAGTTTGGCCGCGAACCGGGAGGTCATACTCTGGAACGCAACGCCCAAGGCCGCGCTGACCACCATCAGCATGCAGCATGGCAGCAGCCGGTTCATATCCAGGGTCACGATCGCGTCGATCATGTACTTACTCAGTACGCCGGCCGCCAGCCCCAGACCGCTTGCCAGAATGCCGAACAGCGTGTACAGCACCACCGCCCCCCAGTGTCTGCGGCTGAAAGACCAGATCCACAGCCAATCCTGCCAAACCGCCTTCAAGGTACCATCCTTAGCCTTACGGCGCATAGTTTCAACAAATTCCGACGGTGTCCTATTCTTCTTTTTCAGGGTCGTTTCCCCCCTTCCCCGCAAATTCCCGCCGGTTGCCTATTGCATCCGGCAGTCAATGTATGATATAATTATTTAATAATGTAATGTACCCAGGAGGCTGCTATGATCGACATCCACTGCCATATACTCCCGGACTTTGACGACGGTGCCGCCTCGCTGGAGGAAGCATTGGACATGGCTCAAATGGCTGTCTATTCCGGTGTCACGGACATCATCGCCACGCCCCATTTTCGGGGTGAACCGGACTTTCTTGAGCAGCGGCAGGTCATTGCGCGGCACTTTCAGGTACTGGATGCCGCCATAAAGCAGGCGGAAATACCGCTGCGTCTGCACTCCGGCGCGGAAGTTCTTTGTCTGCCTGAAACCGTAGAGCTTGCCGTGCAGCATGAGCTGCCCACGCTGGCCGGCACCAACTACGTGCTCACAGAATTCTACTTTGATGAGTCATACGCGTATATGGACGAAACGCTCGCCCAGATCGCCCACTATGGCTACAAGCCGGTCGTGGCTCATCCGGAACGCTACGGCGTGATCCAGAACGACCCCCGGCTGTTACAGCGCTGGGTTCGGCTGGGGTATGTGCTCCAGCTGAACAAGGGCAGTGTTCTCGGTGCCTTCGGTTCCAGACCGGAGCAGGCTGCCAACGAGATCCTCGGCATGGGGCTCGCCCACCTGTTTGCCAGTGATGCCCATAGCTGCCACAGCCGCACTCCCCACATGGACGCCCTGCGCCACTGGGTAGACGAATTCTGCGAGCCCGATTACGCGGCCATACTGCTGAATCGGAATCCACAGCGTCTGCTGCAGGATCGCCCTATGGTCGGCATGGATTGAACGCCCAAGCTGATTTTCGCTATTATAGCACAGCTCTCCGCCGATTTCCACCCCTGTTTCCCCAAAAAGCCGTAAGCTGCGGATTTTTTATATAGAAATCGGCAAAAACCTTCTTTTTTTCATTTACGTCCCCCACGGATGTGATATAATAATCTTTGCGCAATCGTGTTTTCGCTTTTTTAATAATTCCGAAAACGGAAAGATCTGAAAGGAGATCGCATCCCATGCTTTCTCTCAAGAAAAAGAGCACACCGAACCTCCTGTTGCCCCGGATCATCCTGCTGGTGGTTCTGGATGTTGCGGTGATCAACGTATCCGCTTTCCTTGCCCTGTTCATTCGGCACGAATTTGACTATGCCGCCATGGCAGACAGCGGTTTTCTGGATACCCTGGCCGTTATCGCCGTCCCGAATACCCTTATGACGCTGGCGCTGTTCACGCTGTTCCGGCTGTATAACAGCCTTTGGGGCTTTGCGGGCGCGGACGAGCTGGCTCATATTTTTGCCGCCGCCGGGCTGGCCATGGTGATCCAGGGTCTGTGCATCCTTCCGGGCTTCGTCGTCTTGCCCCGGAGTTTCCCGGTACTGTACGGCATGATCCTGTGTATGTTTACGGTGATCATCCGCTTCTCCTACCGTTTTCTCCGGCGCATCCGAGCCCACCTGATGCACGCCAGCCGGCAGAACACCATGCTCATCGGTGCCGGTCAGGCCGGCGCGCTGGTGCTGCGGGAATTCAAGAACAGCCGTTTCTCCCAAAACAAGGTTGTCTGTATCATTGACGACGATCCCGGCAAGAAGGGCCGTCAGCTGATGGGCATCCGGATCGTAGGCGGGCGGGATGTAATCGAAGCCGCCGTCGATAAGTACGGCATCACCGAGATCATCCTCGCCATTCCCACCTTGTCCACCCAGGCCAAGAAAGATATTTGGGAGATCTGTAGCCGTACCCGCTGCAAGTTCAAGCAGATGCCCGGCATCTATCAGCTCGCCAACGGTGATGTAAGCATTCAGGCGATCCGGGATATTGATATTGAGGATCTGCTGGAACGGGATGTGGTCAAAGTCGATATGGGCGGCCTGTCTGATCTAATCAAAGGCAAAACCGTTATGGTTACCGGCGGTGGCGGCAGCATCGGCAGCGAGCTTTGCCGGCAGCTTGCCAGCTTCCAGCCCAAAGAACTGGTGATTTTCGACATTTACGAAAACAACGCCTACGCCATTGAGCAGGAGCTGAAATCCAACTTCCCGGAGCTGAAAACCCATGTGCTCATTGGTTCGGTTCGGGACGAGCAGCGGATCGACCGTGTCATCGGGCAGTTCCGCCCCGCCATCGTCTACCATGCCGCAGCCCATAAGCATGTGCCGCTGATGGAACGCTCCCCCCTTGAGGCTGTCAAAAACAACGTGTTCGGCACACTGAACACCGCCAGAGCCGCCGCAAAATACGGCGTGGAGCATTTTGTTCTGATCTCCACTGACAAAGCGGTGAACCCCACCAACGTAATGGGCGCTTCCAAGCGGATTTGTGAAATGATCATTCAGTCCCTGGCCGATACCTCCAGCACCTGCTTCGCCGCTGTGCGCTTCGGTAATGTGTTGGGAAGCAACGGCAGTGTCATCCCGCTCTTCCGGGAGCAGATCAAAAAGGGCGGCCCCGTCACCGTAACCCATCCGGAGATCACCCGGTTCTTCATGACCATCCCCGAAGCCGTCTCTCTGGTGCTTCAGGCCGGTGCCTACGCCAAGGGCGGTGAGATCTTCGTGCTGGATATGGGCGACCCGGTAAAAATTAATGATCTGGCCCGCAATATGATCCGTCTGTCCGGCTTTGAGCCGGAGGTGGATATCCCCATCATTTACACCGGTCTGCGTCCCGGCGAAAAGCTCTATGAGGAGCTTTTGCTGAGTGAAGAAGGCCTGACCAAGACCGCTAATGACCTGATCTACATTGGACATAAGACCGAATTTGACCAAAATGATCTGCAAGCCGGTCTGGATGCCCTTCGGGCGCTGGAGGAAGGACAGGAGGCGCTTCTGCGCCGTCAGCTTCGTCTGATGGTTCCCACCTACGCCCCCACAGCCGAGGCCGTCCACGCCTGATATCTGCCCCTGCCGCCCTTTCTTGGAGGGCGAATCAGCGGCGCAACGCGCCGTGTTTTCAGGAGAACGTTATGAGAACGATCAAACAAGTACTTATCATCCTGCTGGTGCTCCTGGCCATCGGCCATATCGCCACCAGCATCTATCAGGGCTCATCCGACCGCAAGGATCCCCCCACCATCTCCTGCCCTAGCGAGGTTCTGGAGGTTTCCTCCTCAGATGACGAAGCGGTGCTGCTGACCGGCATCACAGCCTCCGACCCTCAGGACGGTGATCTGACCGATCAGGTCATTGTGGGCGGCATTTCCAAGCTGATCTCCAACAACACCGCCAAGGTAACGTTCCTGGTCTTTGACAGCGATGACAATATGGGTATGTGTACCCGCTATATCCGCTATACGGACTACCAGCGCCCTCAATTCGCCATCAAGGAACCTCTGGTCTATGCCTCCACCGGAGAGGTCAGCCTGCTGAACCGGCTGTCCGCCACCGATGTCGTGGACGGTGATGTCACCAACCGCGTCCGGGTGTCCACCCTGTCATCCACCAGCAGTTCCGAGATTTACGATATTACCGTTCAGGTCACCAACTCTGTGGGTGACACCGCCTGGCTGCAGCTCCCCGTGCTGGTGCAGGAAACTGATCCGCTCCGGCCTGTCATCACGTTGAACAGCTATCTGATCTATGTGGACATGGGCAGCGAATTTGATCCCGCCGCCAATATTGAGTCGGTCACTGTCAACCAAGCACCGGGGAATGTGTCCGATGTATCCATCAGCAGCAATGTGGACACATCCAAGGCTGACACCTACCGTGTGACCTATACCTACAACTCTGATGGCAAAGTTGGCACCGCCATTGCCACCGTTGTAGTCCAGTGAGAGGGGGAGCCAACATGACAAATAAAAGCAAAACAACACAGTGGTCCCATGTTTCCCCTTACTGCTTGGCCAAAACCCTGATCCAGAACCTGTGGATGATCATTACCACCGCACTGGTCTTCTCCATGACCGTTTCTCTTGCTTTGACCTGGTTCCACCCGCCAAAGTATCAGGCCAGCATGACCTATTCCGTCAACTCCCGCACGACCTCTTACATTTCCTCCGGCAACCTGACCTCCACGCGTGAGGTCGCATCGGTTCTGACAGAGCTGCTGGAAACAGACCTGATCACAGAAGGCATCCGTTCCTCGGATCCCCGGCTCGCGAACTTCGACGGTGCGATCACCGCCGAGCAGGTGGGCGAGAGCAACTTCATCATTGTCACCGCCACCGCCTCCACGCCCGAAACTGCATTCCTGGCTCTGGACGCTCTGGTCGAGGTATTCCCGGATGTCGCCAGTTTTATCTCCGCCCGCAGCGTCCTGAACATTATGAGAAACCCCACGGTGTCCTCCGTCCCCTCCAACATGGTCAACACTTCTCTGATTTCTCAGGTTGCCGCTTTTCTGGGCGCGGTGCTGATGGCCTTCCTGCTTTGCTACATCTCCATTCACTCGGAAACGGTACAGACCCGCACCGGTGCCCGGCGTATGCTGGACGCGCCCATCATCGCCTCTGTCTGCCACGAATGGAAAAACCGCACGCTGAAGACTGCCATGAAGCGAACCACCAAGCAGATTCAGGTGTTCTCTCCCGCGACCAGCTTCGCCTATACGGAGCAAATCAGCGCCGTGTGCAGCCAGTTGGAGCATGAGTCCTCCAGCCGCGGCCGGAAGGTGTTCCTGATCACCGGTGTCGGTGAAAGTGAAGGCAAATCCACCGTTGCCGGCAACGTAGCCGCCGCTCTTGCCCTGAAGGGGCACAAAGTCGCTTTGGTGGACTGCGACCTGCGCAAGCCCGCTCAGAACCGGTTCTTTAACGGTCAGTACAACTCTCCCCTGCCGCTGAATAAGATGCTGGCCCGCCCCTATTCCCGGGATAATCTGCTGCAGTGCATGGTTCCCCACGAAAAGCTGGGTCTGTACATGCTCTTCTCTGTCAACTCCGACTCCCGCAGTGCCGAGCTGCTCTCCGGCGAGACCATGATCTCTCTGATCCAGCAGCTGCGCGTATTCGACTATGTCATCATCGACTCTCCCCCCATGGGTATGTTCCCCGACGCGGAGGTTCTGGCTGATCTGGTGGATGCTTCCATGCTTGTCGTCCGTCAGGATTACACCGCCGCCTGCGATATCAACGATGCCATCGATACCCTGCGCAAATACAAGGGTGCCTTTATCGGCTGCATTCTGAACGATATGCTCGGTTCTTTCCGTACCCAGTACGGTTACGGCAGCAAGTACGGCTACGGCAGCCGCTATGGCTACGCCGGCAAATACGCCTACGACAACCGGAACCAGTCCTCCGGCAGCCATAAATCCGGCTCCAAAGATTCCTGAAGGAAGGAGATGTAAACCATGGAACAAAACAATCAAGAGCAGCCAATCAACCTGATTAACGTGTTGATTCGCTTCAAAAACGCCTTCTTCCAGCTCTGGCCTCTGGTGCTGGTTCTGGCGATCCTGCTGGGCGCATTGTCCTTCTTCCGGGCAAAAACCTCCTTCACTCCCATGTATGAAGCCAGAGCGATCTTCACGGTATCCTCCGGCTCCACCGTTGAGGACATCTTCTCCACCAGCGCCTACTACGACCAGTATGCTGCGCAGCAGATGGCCGCAGCCTTCCCCTATATCCTGTCCACGGATATGATGAACGATCTGGTAATGGAGCAGATGGGTACCAGCTATATTCCCGGCTACGCCGCTGCCGAAGCTGTGGTCGACAGTAACATGCTGATCCTCACAGTCCAAAGCACGGATCCTCAGAATGCTTACGATTACCTGTGCGCCATCATTACGTGTTACCCTCAGGTGGCGGTCTACATGTCCGATAGTCAAATGAAGATCATGACCCCTGCCACTATGCCCACACAGCCCTATAACAGCTTCTCCGGGCTGGGCTCTACCGCGAAAGGTATCCTGATCGGCACGCTGATTGGTCTGATCATCGTCTTCATCTGTGGTCTGCTGACCCGGACGATCCAGACCGCTGACGAGCTGAAAACCACCATCAATCTGCCCATTCTGGTTGCACTGCCCAAGGTTGCCCAAAAGAAGCGCCGCACCGGCACCGGGACGTTGATCACCGGCGAATCTGACCCCAACATGGCAGAATCTCTGCGCGGTCTTCGCGTGAAGGTCAAGAAGATTCTGGAGTCCAGCAGCAAAAACACCATTCTGGTCACCAGCACACTGGCAGGCGAAGGCAAGACCACGGTAGCGATCAATATGGCACTGTCTTTGATGCAGGATGGTCATAAAGTGGTTCTGCTGGATGCTGATCTGCGCAGCCAGAGCATCGCTCGTTCGCTGGGCGAAAAAGCCATCGGCAGCGGCCTGATGGATTGCCTGAAGGGCCAGGATCAGATTCTGGACTGCGTCCGTACTTCCAAGCACGGTCTGCACTTCATCTCCGGCCGCAGCACCGATAAGCGGCACTACACCATCGATACCAACGCAATGCAGCAGGTTCTGCAGATACTGTCCCAAAATTACGACTATGTGGTCATTGATACGCCCCCCAGTGACGTGGTCTCCGACGCAACCGCTCTGTGCCGCAGCGCTGACTGCGTGCTGTACGTGGTCAAGCAGGATTACGCCCAGAAGGGTCAGGTTCTCAACGCTGTTACCTCCCTGCACCACAAGGATGTCAAGATCGCAGGCTGCATCTTCAATGGCGTGCCCCAGTTCCACCGCCAGTACGGCTACGGATACCGTTCCACCTACGGCTATGGCTACGACTATGGCTACCGCAAATACAGCTACGGCAGCAAATACGGCTATGGCTACAGTAAATACGGTCAGAAAAACAACGGAAAAACCGAATAAAAAATCAGTTCCGGGCTGCCTTAACGGCAGCCCGGAACTGATTCTGTTCTGATTTGCGTTATTCTTGCTTATCTACGGTTCTGTTCCATCCATTTTACCGCGAAGTCCACAAGTTCTCTTTGCTTCATGAATGTAACCGTTCCGTTTCCCAAGGGAACTTTTTGTACGGAGTGGGCTGCTTCAAAGGCTTCCCCGATCTGCTCAAAATCCTCACCGTCTACATAGAGGGTGGAATATGCTTTCCAAACCCGCTCTCCGTTTTCCATAACGGCACTGTATTCTGTGCTGTCATGCTTTCCGGGATACTCGGCTCTTACATCCGCTAAATGCAGTGAAGTGTTTTTATCATAGCCAACGCCGATCAGCAGGACATATCCATCCAATTCATACAGCTTGCCGATGGGAGAGCCTTCGCCAAAAATGTTGGAAAGGTCATGCCCCGCTGTGAGGTACTGCGCATACCTTCCGTTGGCTGCTACAGAACGAGCCGGGTGGTCACTGCGCAGGCTTCCCGGCCACTTACGAAACATCTCCGCAACGGCACCCATGGTATTGGTGGGGGTAATGTCCTTGTTGTAAGCAGGCCAGTTATCCCGAATCAACTGCCACCACTGCTCCGGTTCCTCCCAGTGAACGCCTGTGGCCGGATCAAGGTTCTTCCATGACTGTGTCGGCATCATAATGGTTCCGTCCGTTCCCACGCTTTCCAGAAGCGCTTCAATGACGGTCTGCGCGCCGCCGCATACAAATCCCAGACTGCTCAGCGAAGTATGCACCATAACGGTCTGTCCCTTACTGACCCCAGCCTTGGCCAGCGCCGCAAGGATGTCCTGTTTCAATACGATCTGTCTTTCCATTGCCTGTCTCCTCCGTTATCAGAATAATCCATAAAGCTTTTGTTTGATCTCTTGATCCGTCATGCCCATCTTCCTATGGCGTATTTCCCCAGTATCGAATGCCCCAGTTCTCAAAGCTCCATTCATCCATATAGGCATTGCACTCATAGTCGATATAATACAGCAAGCCGTCCTGCACCACAAAATTGGTCGGGTAATAATCAATGTTCAGACCGGCGGCATACAGCATGCGGCACATTTGGCGCACCTGCTCCAAGTATTCCGGCTTGACCGCATCCTGCGTCACCAGTTCCGCAATGGTATCACCGGCGATATACTCCTTCAGGATCCGCTCGTTTGGGATATCCACATCATACAGTTCCGGTACACGGATTCCCACGTCCCGCAGCCGCCCATAATCCCGGAGTTCGGATTGAAGCTTATCCCCAAACTGATAATAGTCGCATGGTTCATGGTGAATCTGCTTCAGCACATATTCCTGATTGCCGTCCGTGACCAGATAGGAATATCCTCCCTTTCCGTGACCCAAGAGCTTGACCACAGAATAGGCTTTTTCATTTACGTGTATGACATCCATTCAAGCGCCCCCTTTCTGTTTGCTTTTACACTTTGCTGTGCGGTGGTTTTCTGAAATTTTCTTGATTTTCCAGCTCGGCTCTAAGATGAAACCAGCAATCCCTCTGCTAATATTCAATCGCTATCCGTATTATATTACATGATATTGACCTTTGCAACAGGCAAAAAACACCCTATCCGGCGGTGAAACCGGATAGGGTGACAATTTGACGCTATTTTTATTTGCCCATTTCCTTAATGGCAGCCTGTGGGGCTGTTATCCATGGCGGGGGAAAGATCCCCCGAAACCATGATTTTTGTATTTGTCTTGCGTTTGCCCTGCAACTGGCAGTGCAGAGGCTTGTCCGGATCACCGTCGAACCGCAGATACCAGTCGAATCCATCCTTGGAAACGACAATCTTCACCACAAAGGCTTCAATCACCGACTCCGGCACATCATGACCTTCATCCCGGTTGGTGTACTGTTCCAAAGCATATTGGAGAACTGTGAGCTTTTCTGTATAGTCCACAACCTCCTTGGGGGCAGCTTCTGCGGACAGCTTTTCAATCTCTTTCTGAAGCTGCTGCATCCTGGGTTCCAGCTCGGCGCACTTCATGCGAAAGGCCTCCCGGCTGAGATCCCCGTCGGCACGCATTTCAATGTAACCGTCGATCTTCTTGGACAACTTTGCCAGCTCCGCCTGCTTGGCTTTTAAGATAGCTTCCTTGTCCTGGGTTTCTTCTGTATCTCCAATGTGGGCTTCCAAAATAGAGTTGGCAAGGGCCAGCACCTTGTCCTTTTGGGAGAGGTACTTCCGGAAGATCAGGTTCGCCATCATCTGCAACCGCCATTCCGGGATCATGGGTGTCTGGCAAATTCCGTCTAAGGGAAGCCCCTTCTTCTTTCTGCTTTCATAGGAGCCGGTGCGGACGGAACTGTAACACTGATAGGAATTCTGCACCTGCCGGTCAGACCGGTCCCATTTTCGCATGTTGAAGGTATGCCCACATTCGCAGATCAGCAGCTTGCCCCAGACAGTGGTGCGGGGTTTCTTGCCCTTTGTCCGACCTGTGTTCAGATTCTTACAACCTGTTCTCTTTAGTTCCATAATTCGCTGCACCCTTTCAAATTCTTCTACGGTGACGATGGGTTCGTGCTTGCCCTGTGCCTGGGTAAATTCCATCTCACCGTAGTTTTTAACTTTCTTCTGCTTCAGATAATCCGGTGTGTATTCCTTGTGGTAGGTCATGATGCCGCAGTAGAAGGAGTTCTTCAGCACATGGGAAATCACCGTGGGGAACCACTTGTCCTTGCCCTGAGAGGTTTTATATCCCCGCCGCTCCAGTTCGTCCTTGATTTTCACAAGGCCGCAGCCATCCAGATACATGTCAAAGATCAGCCGGACGGTCTTGGCCTGCTCCGGATTGATGTGGAATTCCACCAGCTTAGTCTTGTCCGGCAGCAATTCTTCATATCGGTCATACCCCAGAATATTGCCGTTGCCGTAATAGACACCGTTATTCATGGATGTCTGCTGCCCGCTTTTGACACGAATAGAGGTCTTCCGACTTTCGTCCTGGGCAAGGGTGGCCATGATGGTGAGCCGAAGCTCACCATCGCCGTCGAAGGTCTTGATGCCGTCGTTGATAAAGTAGACCTCTACTCCATGCTCTTTCAGCATCCGGGTGTACTGCAAGGTATCCACGGTATTTCGGGCAAACCGGGATACCTCACGGGTCAGAATCAGGTCAAACTTGTGCTTTTTCGCATCCTCCATCATCCGCATGAATTCGGGACGCTTTTCAGCGGATGTGCCGGTGATGCCCTCGTCCACATACCGCTCCACCAGGGTCCATTCCGGGTGGAAGTCCAGCAGGGGTTTGTACCAGTCCAGCTGATTTTCCAATGCGGAAATCTGTGCCTCATGCTCTGTGGACACACGGGCATAGATCACCACTTTCCGCTTGAGATATTCCATGGAATAAGGAATCATGCTGCATTCTCCTTTTCTTCAAAAATCGCAAATTTGGAAAGATCCACCACATCTGCGTAGTCTTTTAAGATGTTGCGGAACATATATGCCGGGATTTCGCCGTCCTTGTACAGCTGCTCGATCAGCTTCAGTGCGGCAAAATAGTAGTCGGCAGTGAATTCTGTGTTAATTGTATTCATTGCGTTCCTCCTTGACAAACGTGCCAGTCAGCGCTCCCGGTCCCGTTGCCGCTTGCGCTGATACTCACCCAGCAGCTTCAAGATGACCTCCTGCATTTGCGCCGGGGTGTAGTTCTTAGGAAAGAACTTCCGCACCTCATCGGTGCGGAAGCTGATCTTTTCACGCTGGTTGGCTTTGGGTTGGGTGAGGATGCCGAAGATGATATCCATATTCAGCTTCCCGGCTTGACTCAGCTGCTTCAGCTGGATGGCTTGGGATAAAGATGGGGTACAATCCTCGCTCTCCATGGTTTCCAACAAGTCCTTTTGTTCCGCTTCAGTAAGGTAAGATAACTCTACCGCCGGGGTAAGGGCAATCCTCCCTTCATCCACCTTTTCCAAGATGCCGGGTATAAGGTTCGTCAAGCTGATGTAGCGTTGAACTTGTCTGCCACTTTCTTCATCGGACAAGGTATCACGCAACTTGTGGCCAACTTGTCCACAAGTTAGGTCCGTCCTCTTTCCTTGTCTACCAAGCGCATCCATCTTCAGCTTATATGCGAATGCTTTCTCGCTAGGCAAAATGCGTTCCCGATGGAGGTTGCTGTCCACCAAAGCGATAGCCGCCGCATCCCGGTCAATGGAATAGACCAAGGCAGGAACCGTCTGGATTCCTGCCTTCCTGCATGCGTGTAATCTCCTATGCCCGGAGATTACCTCATATTCTCCGTTATCCAGTGGACGGACCACCAACGGAGTCAGTAAGCCTTGGGTAAGGATGCTCCAAACAAGCTGGTCCATTTCTTCGTTATCGACCACCTTAAAGGGGTGGCCTTCAAAGGGTCGCAATTTCTCAACGGCTAAATGCTCTGCTCTTGTTTCTTTCATTGTTCTTATCTCCTTTCACAAATTCAGTCTCCTGCTGCCGCTCCATGGCAAGCAGGTTTTCTATTTGGGGTGTTCTCTCTGCAATGCGCTTAGCGATCCTTTGCTGCTTCCGTAGAGGTTCCATCTTTTGGGTGATCGCTTTCGCCTGCAGCTTCAGTTCTGACTTTTCTTCTTCCAGCGCACGGCGGATCTTATTGCGGATATGCTCCCGCTGCACTTTTAGCTGATCGATCCGGGTATCAATATCCACCCGGAACGCAGAAAGCTCCTCTGCGGTGTCGATGTGACAGTCACAGAGAAGCTTGTAGTCCTCAATATATTGATCCAGCTTTCGTACTTCCTCCCGGAGCAGCGGAGATAGCGGACGGTTTTGCTTTTCTTCCATGCTGTTGCCTGTGCAAAGCTTCAGCAGCTCAATAAAGACGGCAAACATCAGCTGCATTCCATCCATCCGTTGTGCTTCCCGGTACGCGTACTCTATTGCCAGCAGCGGTGTGCGCTTCCTCTGGGGATACACGATCACATACAGCTCCGGCTTGCTGTGATTGGCAAGCAATCGGTCACGGATCGCATCTATGGTGTACCGTGGCCCAAGGCTTTTCAACCGCACAGGTCGATTCCAACCTTTTGCAATCAGTGAAGGGTTGTTGCCATTGGCATCTCTGCGGAATTCATAGCCCAGGTTTCGCAGATACTGGGCAAAGGAATTGTAGGTTGTGGTTTTGGAGATCGCTTCATCCACATCCCGGCGCAGGATATCCCGATGGGTCAGCTTGCCTTCTCGGTGTGCCCAGTATGCGCCCTTTTCGCCTCCATAGAAGCTGGCATTTTCCAACACGGTTTTATTGTGTTCCCGGCAGATGGCATCGGATATTTCCCGCAGCTTATAATGATCGGACACATGATTTTCAAACTTCCTGCCGGTTTTGAAGGATACGGAGTTGATCACAAAATGGTTGTGCAGAGAATCGGTGTTCAAATGGGTGGTGACCACGATTTGATATTCCTCGCCCCACATCTTCTTTGCGGTCTCCATGCCGATGGCATGGGCCTCCTCCGGTGTGACCTCGCCGGGTTTGAAGCTTTGGAAGCCGTGGTAAGCCACATTCCCGCCCAGCTTTCCAAATTGGCGCTTGGTTGCCATCATCGCTCCATAGGGGTCATGCTTGGGACAGTTGACGGTGCTGACATACATTTTCCGGTCTGTCTTGGCATCGTTGCTCACATAGGTCAGCGCCTTATGAAGATCATCGTCCAGGTACTTAGCCTCAGTGGTCTTGTCCGGGTTTTCCGCATAGTCGATGACATCCTTCAGACTACCCTTTACAGGCCAGAATCCTGTAGTCGCCACAGTGCCACCTCCTCCATAATTTTCCGCTGCGTTTGCTTCCGGGGCAGGAACAGGTTTTGCCGCAGATCATTGAAGATCGCTGTCAGCGCTGCTTCTGCTTCCGGCTTTAGCGGCAAATTGCTGATCTCACACAGCTTGGCGTACACGGTATAAAACCGATCATCCAAAAAAGGTCCGGGCTCGTAACCCAGACCTCTCTTACGCAGATATTCAGATAGTGATAGGCCGCACTTCTGTGCCAGCCGGTCTAACTGCGCTTTTTCCTTCTCCGTCACACGGATATTGATTAGCTTTCTGTTATCGTTCATATTGACTCCTTTCTGATTGGGGGATTGGGGTGCGCCCCAAAGAAAAGCAGCGGGCACGGGACCCTCTGCTAAATTGGAACTTGCTTTACAAGTTCCCTGCTCGTTACAGTATCGGACAGAATTCGTCGTCCTCCAATTGGACTACTTCCTGGAGATAGACCTGGCCGCTTTTCTTTGCCTGTTGGAAGATCAGCAGAAATACACTTCCAATAGGAGTATCTGCCAGTCCCAAGTAATTCTCCCGGGGAAAGGTGCAGGCAATGATCTTGCGGCCATCTTCCAGAGTGAAGAAGCTGCGTAAGTTCCGATTTCCCCAAACCTTTAGGTCCAGGATGGCAACAAAATCACCTTCGGTTTCAATAAAACGGTAGTCGCTGGTGTCAATGCCGGATTCGGCAAATTGGTTCTTGGATAATGCTCTTTTTTCGTACATAGTAGTTCCTCCTTTGATGTAATGACGGCGGTTGCAAAGAAAACCGCCGTCACTTTTTATTCCTTTACCTGTAAAAAGGCGCAAAAAAAGCAGGCATCAAAAATCCCTTTACGGATATGCCTGCGATTTGGCTCTTATTTGATAGTGCTGTATCATTCTGCGCCGTCAAAACTGCTCCAAAAATGACAGCGCATTGTCATTGGCTTCTTGCCGGCATTCCTCTTCCGGTGGTTGCATGGGTACAGCAGGTGGCTGTAATACCTGCATCAGCTGAAGCAGTGGAGAGGTGGTGCGAAGTTCTGACCGGATGGTATCTATCACTGCCTGAAGAAAAGCATCCTCTTCTCGTTGCCGGGTCTGGGCATCCAGATAGCTGCAGACAGCGGTGACGGTTGCTTTGCTGTAAGACTTGGGATCCTTCTTCAGATAGTCATACACCCGCCGATCCGGTTCTTTGTCCATGTTCAGCCGCAGGGTAATATTCTTGATGCTCATGTCCGTTCACCCTTCCCCATAGTCAGCGCAGCCAGATGCTCATAGCCTTTGGCAGCGGCGCAGATGTCCGGTTGGATTGTCACCCGGCTGCGGTCAAACTGACCGAAGTGACGAACAAGGCAGCCTCCACCGCCAACCACCGTCAGCCGCATGAGCCGGGAATCGTAGCCCCGCTCCCGCAGCTTGCGGAAGATCTCTGCGGTGTAGCTTCTTGCGGTAGTCTCCATAGTCTTTTCGATAGCCGGGTCAATGTCCAGACTTCCGTTGCGCAGGAAACGGTGGATGGCAGGTTCATCCAGCTGGGCATTATGCTCCCTCAGCAGGTTCTCCCGCAGCGCAAGCACACACTGATTTACACCGAATTTCTCTGTGAACATATTCCGGGGGTCCGGCTTTGTGTCTGTGATCCGCAGGATGTTCATGGTGCCGTTGCCTATGTCGCAGAGCATATGGCTGCCCTTAAAATCGTGGAGTCTATCCGCAATGGCGGCAAACCCCTGCGGAAACACATCCGCCCCAACGATGCGGATATTATAATCCACGCCTTTGAAACGGAAACTAACGGTCTCCTTTTGCAGCAGATATGCCTTAAAGCTCTCCTTCTGCTGACCCACCCAGGTCAATGGCAGACCGGCTGCAATGTGGACATCGGCGCAGGTGATCCGCTCCCGGTGCAGTTCTCTGGCAATCGCCGCCAGGGTCAGCACATAGTAGTCCTGGTCACCGATCTTTTCAGCGGCATACTCCTTATGCCCAACGCCGATTTGATAGTACCGACCTTCGTAGATCAGAAGATCCTGCTTGAAGGTAGGTTCCGTATCACTGACCATCACGCCGGTAGGGAAACAGCAGTTGGCGGTCTTAATGTTTCCAAATCCATGGTCGATGCCAATGATATATGTGTTTGCAAATTTTCTCATGTTTTTCCTCCTGTTCTTTTGCTGCAACCCAAAATGTGGGGGCAGTATTCAAAATAGCGGCTTCCGCACAACGAAAAACAGCACCCACAAAAGTGAGTGCTGTCGGTCATGGTATGTTGATTTAGAAGCCAATGTCTGTGCCGGCAAATTCCTGATATTTCTCGCCAAGTTTTTGAATTCGCTTTAACACAGCGCTGTGGGTCTTGTAGCCAAGCATCTGCGCGATCTCCTCCAGTGAATGTCCCTTATTGCGCAGCTGAAGGATCTCCAGATCCTTCGGGTCCAAAGCCTGGATAAACAGATCTGCGTCTGCGCAGTCCACTACGGTTTGCTCCATATCCTGCTGCGTGTCAGGCACATCCCACCAGGTATCATTGTGTTCCTCAGCATATGCTCGCTGAAACTCGTCCAACGAAATCTGCGGGTGCTTTGTTCGGGTGTGATACCACTTGCGGATGAAGTCAATCTTTTGCGTGCTGTACCGATCATCAAAATCTTCCGCGCAGCGGTTCTGCTTGACCGTATCCAGCAGCGCCTGCAAATTGTATCTGTGCATGGCCGCACGGACTACCCGCCGCATGGTCCACTGTGTTTCTGCCACCGGAACATAGCCCCATTGCTCCCAGGGCGTTGCCTTTTTGAGCAGTTCGTTGGTCGTTGGTATGATGCCCAGATTGGTCATCGTTTCCACCCAGATCCCGCAGCTGTGGGCGATGGCATAGGCAGGATCATAGCCGGAATAGGCTTCCATGTCCCCACCGATTCCCAAATAGGGCCAGGTCAGGCAAGCATATCCGTCCATCATTAGTTCTAAGAACAAATCGCTTTCCACGATCTTGATCGCATCCCAATCCCGGAAGATAAACCAAGGATTACGGGGAAGCTCCTGCAATTCCTTCGGCAGTTTTGTCATTGCTTCCTTTGGGAAGAAATAAAAGGCGGGGATATACTCTGAATTCTTGTATGGGGTAACTTCCCCATTCTTTCGTTTCAGATGCACTGGCATTTTCTTTTTCACTCCTTTCCAGAGGTAGGTTCCCTCTACTCCTTAACGACAGAAGAAGGGGTAAATTGTTCCTGCAATTTTCACTTTTTTGCAGATAATTTTTACTTGTTTTGCATTCACCCGATGGCAATATTCTGCGAGTTCGCATTCCATTATCAGATACGAACAAATGTGCGATTATAGTATCATGTTATAAACAACAAGTCAATATCCATCCTTGTTAGTTTTGCTGTGCGTTATTGGTCGAGGAATGGCAGAAAAACCCTCTTGCAATTATCCTAATTATGATTATAATAATTATTAGGATAATAATCAGGATGATTAGCAACGGAGGTATCTCTATGCGTTTGGAAAACAAAACAACGGAATTTAAGAGAGAGTACACGGACGAGCTGAAGTATGCCGTGGTTGCTTTTGCCAATACGGACGGCGGCAAGATTTATGTTGGAATCAATGACGATGGTAGTGTTCATGGCGTTCAGAATACAGACGGCACCATGCTGCGAATCACCAACATGATCCGGGATGTAGTGCGTCCTGATGTGACCATGTTTACCGAGTGCGCCGTGGAAGAAATCGAAGGCAAGCCGGTAGTGGTGGTGACTGTCCAACGGGGTACCGCAAGACCTTACTACCTTTCCGGCAAGGGAGTCCGCCCGGAAGGTGTGTACATCCGGCAGGGCGCTTCCTCCGTGCCTGCTTCGGAAACTGCCATTCTGAATATGATTAAGGAAACCAGCGGCGATTGCTATGAAGATGCCCGTTCTATCAATCAGCAGCTGACCTTTGACAAGGCTGAGAATTACTTTGCCAAGCGCAATCTGCCCTTTGGCGATCAGCAGAAGCGAACATTGAACATCATCGGCGCTGACGGCACTTATACCAACCTGGGTATGCTGCTGTCCGATCAGTGCGTCCACACCATTAAGCTGGCCGTATTTGACGGCAGCAAAAAGAGTGTGTTCCGGGATCGCAAGGAGCTGACCGGTTCTCTGCTGACCCAGCTTGAGGATGCCTATGCCTACATTGATCAGTTCAACCGTACCCGTGCGGAATTCGCAGGTCTGGACCGTATTGACAAGCGGGATTATCCTAGTGAGGCGCTGCGTGAAGCACTGCTCAATGCCATTACCCACCGGGACTACAGCTTCAGCGGGTCTACTCTTATCAGCATCTTCGATGACCGCATTGAGTTTGTGACCATTGGCGGCTTGGTGCGTGGATTGACTTTTAATGACATTATGTTGGGCGTATCCGCTTTGCGTAATCAGAATCTTGCCAATGTATTTTACCGGCTGAAGCTGATCGAAGCATACGGCACCGGCATTCTGAAGATCAACGAGAGTTATGCCGACTGCAATGTAAAACCCCAGTTTGAGGTCACGGACAACGCATTTAAGATCACCTTGCCCAACAGCAATTACGCAGGAGAGCGCAAGGAATTGCCCACCGCACCGATAAAGGTCACCAATAAAACTGACCGCAAAGAGATCGTGCTACAGTTAGTAAAGAAGCAGGGTTACATTGTCCGCAAGGATGTGGAAGCTGAGCTGAATATATCCCAGGCTACGGCAATCCTGCTCCTGCGGGATATGGTAGAATCCGGCCTGCTGACCAAAGAAAAAGCCGGCAAGCAGATGAAGTACCGGATTGCGGAATAAGCCCAACGATATAGAGAGGAGATCATTTTATGAGTAAGCCTACATTGTTTTTCAGCCATTCTTCTAAGGATAAGGACATGGTATTGGCCATCAAAAACAAGGTGATGAAATATACAAGCGGGACTCTTGAAATCTTTCAGTCCAGTGATGGCGAGAGCATCCCGTTTGGAACGAACTGGATTCATAAGGTTGAAGAAGGTTTGAAAGAGGCCAAAGTTATGTTCGTCTTTGTGACCGAAAACTCTATTTCCTCTGGCTGGATTTATTTCGAAGCAGGCTATGCATATTCCAAGGGAGTCCACGTCATCCCTGTTGGAGTTGGAGTAAGCGTTGGAGATTTGAAAGCGCCGCTTAATCTCCTCCAAGGGTTTAATATCACCTCTTCGGATAGCCTGAATAACTTTCTTAGCATTATTAACAGAGAATTCAATTACCAGTTTCAACCACAATTCACGGATGATGATTTCGATGGAATACTTTCTCAGGTGTCTTCTGTTGCCCAATATATCATCCCGTTTGACCAGATTGTTCAATCCATCAAATTTGAACTGAGCGGTATGTATTATGAAAAGGCGGGAGAGAAAAAGGCTCGTGACACCGAATCTATGTTTGAACAGATTAAAGTTTATCTGGACAAGCACGGAATTGATTATTCTCTAGACAAACTTTATGGCTATGGGCACGAGAAAGGTAGTGTGCTCGCCGTTCAAGGCATTAAGCTTGTTTATGATTATGTAAAGAAGGAGGATGAGTACGGTACTATATCCGTTAGCATTTCTCCATATAACTTTGAAAGGTCATTTGAATTATACCGGGAATTGGCAGTAAACTGTTTAGAAAACTTTGCTACATGGGTACATCTTCGATTAAAACCAGAGTATGACTATATGAAAGTAGATGAAGATTGTGCTGCGTTACTGTTGGATAACTCAGGCTGGTTCTCTCTTTCAAAATCTCGAGTTGGGAGATTTGATTGCAACAAACTCAAATTGCATTTCGGTGTTTTCGACATGGGCTCTCATAAGGAAACCGACTATGTTTTAGGAACTAGCTTTAATCTGGAAGAAATTAATGCACGTAGTATTATAGAACTGGTGTCCAAGCTTTACGAGCTGAAGCTGATCTATAAAAAGTAGGAGGAACTGAGAATGCCTAACCTTTCACAGTTGAAGCGGGAGCGCATGTTGGCGTTCTTGCAGAAAATAAAAAACGAGCACCGGGATGATGACGATATGCTCATTGCCCTGGGCGAGATCGAGAGTGAGCTGACATCCAAGAAGTATGGTCTGGTATGGGAGCAGCACGAGGAAGCCGTGGATGTGATGATGCGGGATCATATTCCTGTGTTCACTGAGGTGCCGGAGCGGGAGATCACTGCGGCACCCGGTCAGGGTTATAACTTCATTCTCGAAGGCGATAACCTCCATTCCCTGCGGCTGTTGGAGAAAACCCATAAGGGCAGAATCGATGTGATCTACATTGATCCTCCGTACAATACTGGCAACAAAGACTTCATTTATGACGATGCCTATGTTGATACAGAAGATGGGTTCCGGCACAGCAAATGGGCTTCCTTTATGAGTGAACGACTGCAATATGCGAAGCGTTTACTGAATGACAAAGGATTTATCGCAATTTCAATTGATGACAACGAATATGCGGTTCTGAAACTTCTTTGCGACGAGGTGTTTGGCGCACATAATTACCTTACCACATTTCATGTGCAGGTTCGCTATCCCGATAAAAGCATCAGCACAGAGGATAAGGTGTTCAAACCTCTAATGGAGTACATCCTATTCTATGCAAAGGATGCAAATGAAATCGTAATTCATCAGGAAGAAGCAGACTATGGCTTGGAAAAATTCTGCTTTAGAATTAAAGAAAAGGCCACTGGCACACCATTCTCCGTGGGCAATCAGGATGTTGTTGTTTTCAAACCGGGTGAATGGGAGATTGAAAAAATCGACGGCTGTTTGACCGGACTGAAAGAAACATGGATTACGGGTAGTATCTATACCACCATGAGCTACGGAAAAGTATTCCAGACGGTAGTGGAGCCTCGCATTGATACCGATGGCCTTGGCTGTCTATATAAAGTGCTGGGGCGAGGTGATGACGGCCTTGGATACCGTTATTACACTGGCCCGCAGCGGGCAACCGCCAAAAAAGGAAAAATGTTTAGTGGCGTACCACTCGATAAGGCTGCAAGCTTCCAAAATGGAACAGCACCTAAAAAGAAAATCCCCATTGTAACAACCTATGATTTCTCTGCTGATTTTGGCAATATTCGCCACGAAGGTGCAATGCCTTTCGGAAGCGGAAAAAAGCCAGTCAAAATGCTGAAACAAATCATCAACTATAATCCAAAGAAAGATGCCATTGTGCTTGACTTCTTTGCAGGAAGCGGCAGTACCGGTCACGCTGTCTTAGACTTGAATGCCGATGGCGGAAACAGAACTTTTATCATGTGTACCAACAATCAGAATGGAATCTGTGAGAATACTACTTTCCCAAGAATCAGGAATGTAGTTCAGGGTTATGCCGCCACCGATCCCATTCCTGCCAATGTCAAATATTACCGCACCGATTTTGTTTCCAAGGATGACGAATACCTCTCCGATTCCCTTCTGGAGCACATCAGGGAAATGATCCAGTTGGAGCATGGCGTCAAGATTGACGGCAGCCAGTATTTGATGGTCATGAGCGACGAGGAAGCCGACGATTTGCAGGCACATTGGAGCGAATACGAGGGTGTAAAGGCCATCTATGCTTCCAAGGAAGTCCTGTTCACCACGGAGCAGAACGCGCTCTTTGCAGGTGTGGAGATTCACACCATTCCCGATTACTACTTTAACTTTGAACTGAAGGAGGTGGGCGAAACATGGTAAGCGGTATCAACATCAATCTGTTTGATTTTCAGGAAAAGGCGGTCATCAAGCTGCTGGATATCGTAACGGATAGCCGTTCCAAACAGACCGTCATCGTAAAATCCCCAACCGGCTCCGGTAAGACCATCATGCTGATCGACTTCATCGAAGAATACCTGACCAAGATCAATAGTCGCACCGCCTTTATCTGGCTGTGCCCCGGCAAGGGTGATCTGGAAGAACAGAGCCGCCAGAAGATGCGCAAGTTTGCACCCCACCGCTATACCCAGAATCTGTTCGATGCTCTCCAGAATGGCTTCGATGCCGAAAGCACCACCTTCATCAACTGGGAGCTGGTGACGAAGAAAGGCAACACCGCCATCAGGGACAGCGAACGGAAGAATCTCTTTGACCGCATTGCGGAAGCACACCGGGCAGGAACGGAATTCATCGTCATCATCGACGAGGAACATTCCAACAACACCGCAAAGGCAAAGACCATTATTGATGCATTCTCGGCCAAGAATATCATCCGTGTCAGTGCCACCGCCGTGGAGAACAAGCGGTATGAGTATTTTGAAATTGACGAAGTGGATGTCATCAATGCCGGCCTGATCACCAAGGCCCTCTATGTGAACGAGGGGTTGGTGGACGGCATGGAGATCACAAATGACTATGAGTGCCTCCTGGATCTGGCTGATGCCAAGCGCAAGGCGATTGCTGCCCGGTATAAGGAACTGGGTAAGACCATCCGACCCCTTGTGCTGATCCAGTTTCCTAATGCTCAGCCGGAAACCATCCGTGCCGTGGAAGCCAAGCTGGAAAGCATGGGCTATACCTATGACAACGGCATGGTCAGCATTTGGATGAGCGAGGATAAGCGGGATCTGCCTGACAACCTGACCGAGAACGATGCCACCCCGGTGTTTCTGCTGATGAAGCAGGCAATCAGCACCGGCTGGGACTGTCCCCGTGCCAAGATCCTTGTGAAGCTCCGTGAAGGCATGAACGAGGGCTTTGAAATCCAGACCATTGGCCGTATCCGCCGTATGCCTGAAGCGAAGCACTATGAGGATGATCTGCTGGACTTCTGCTATGTGTACACCTTCGATGAGAAGTACAAGGCAGGCCTGCTGTCCAGCATCGATAAGGCATACGAAACCCGCCGCCTGTTCCTGAAGGATAAGTGTAAGACCTTCACTCTGGAGAAAGAGATCCGAGATTTGGACTTTGACGGACTGGGTGAGCGCGAAGTGCTGATCAAGATCCACGAAGCCTTGGTTGCCAAGTACCATCTGGGCAGCGATAAGAAGCAGAACCAGATGCTCCTGGCCGATGCAGGATATGTCTTCGGTGCGGAGATCCATGGGCAGGCTTTGCAGGGCGAGTTTGTGCGCACTTCCGCTCTGACGGAGAGCCATAGCTACATCACGACCCACAAGCGAATCGACACCCACAAGCATGGTATGCAGCTTATGCACAGCATTGATGCAATCAAAAGTTCCATCGGCATGGCCCAGAATAAGGTCAAGGCCATTCTGGAACGACTGTTCCGTAAGGGCGGTGCCACCGGCCGGAAGCTGATTGCGTTGGAAACTGTCGAGTTCTATGCTTTCGTCATCAATAACCAGCACAAGCTGAAAGAGGAATTCCGTGAGGTTACTGCGCAGATGGCGGTTCAGTTGAGCTATGAGCGTAACCCCAAGCGGAGTACTTTCCGCATCCCGGAGCAGGATTTCTACCGTTACGATCCCAATGTCAAGGGCGAGGTGGAATACCTGTCCAATGCTTACCATGAGTATACATCCGGTTTTGCGACCAGTCTTGTCCGCAGCACCTGCGAGATGTTGTTTGAGCAGCACTGCGAAGGTCGGCAGGATATTGAATGGGTGTACAAGAACGGTGATACTGGACAGCAGTATTTCTCCATCGTGTATATTGACGGTATTCAGCATCAGTGGCTGTTCTATGCAGACTACATTGTGATGAAGAAGGACGGCACGGTCTGGGTGATTGAAACCAAGGGTGGTGAAGCCAGGGGCCAGGACAAGAATATCGACCGTCAGATCGAAAACAAGTTCAATGCGTTCAAAGCTTATGCCGCCAAACACAATCTGCATTGGGGCTTCGTGCGGGATAAGGATAATCAGCTTTATATCAACAATACGGAGTTTGCCGAAGATATGGCTGATGGCCATTGGGTGCCGCTGACGCAGGAATTTTAATACCCTACATAAAAAGAAACGAGGTGTTCAAATTGATATCAAGCGTTCTGTGGGATATATCTCTTGGCATTATCAGTGGTGTTATTTCTAGCGTAATTGTGTCAAAGGTATTCTTGATTTACGGAGACAATCAAAAGCAGCTAGAGATTTTAGAAACAAATATTAATAAGATCGACTTCATTCATGGTGAACTAAGTGCTATGAAAAAAGTGACCGAAGTATTTCATGATCAAGAAATCGATATGCGCAGCAGAGCCAATCCTTATGAAGGAGCATCTGACGAAGAAATACTTTCTTCCCAAGAAATGACAGATGATCTTCAAAAGAAAATCCTAGCTATGCTGAAAAAGGATATTGACAAGATAAATGTTGAATTAAATCACATTTTTTGTGTTAATCAAGAAGCCAGGGTGGTTATTAATAGTTACTCAGACTATATTCGAGGAATTAAAAAAATGAAGGCCTGCACTTTTGCGGCATATAATGAAATTGACGAATTGTGGAATAGGGCTGACAGGCAATTTGAAAAGTATGCTCGATCAAACAAAAAACGGTTAATAAAGCAAATTCTGACAGATCGCTTCTTGATTATCCTGTGCATTATCATTTTACTAATCATTGTTACTGCGGCAATAACACAGATCTTAGGGATATAATTTATCAAACATGTACCCAAAAGTGAATAAAAGCACGAGGCACAGCTTCACCCGAAGCTGTGCCTCAATTCGTTATTTATGAAGTTCCCGTATTAGGTGTGCGCCGTATTGGAGACCGTCGAGGAAGGCTTTATGTTCATAGGCGGTGCAGAGGCGGCAGCAGCGGTTAAAGACGGCGTTATTGTCATCTAAGGGGAGTGTTTCCAGAAATTCTTCCAATTCTTTGAACCCGTTGCTGATCTCCGGTGGATCGGATTCGTGGGATTCTGCGTAGGCTTGATAGATTTGGTCCAGGACGGTTTCGCACTCGCTGGTGCCTCCATCAAACTTGTGAGATTTTATGTAAACCTCCAAGCGTTTAGAAATATCATCCATGTCGGCACCTCCTTGCCTTCTGCAGCTTTATCAAGAGCTCGTTCACCGGATCGGCGTATCTGCCTTGTTGGAGTAGTTTGTTGCGGAAATGGAGCAATCCATAGAGCGTCAAACGGTATTCTGCAGTGCTGAGCGCAAGTATTCTTTTCGGTTGTTTCATACACAGATCAACTCCTTCGTAACGATCTCGGCTGCTTCCTGCCGGATCGCATTCATGCGCTGCACCCACTCCAGTTGATCAGCTGCTTTCATGTCCTCCGTGATGCCGTCCCGGCCCTTCATCTGTTCTATCAGCCGGTCAAACATTTCCGTTGCGGATCTGTCTACTTCCTCAAGATGGGTATTCAGGGTATCGCCGAGCAGCATGGCAGTGTACAGCGGTTTTTGATGTTCCCGCAGAACTTTGCGCCGCCGCTGACCCCAAATGCTGATCTTCGGTTCCTCCAGGGACTCCAAATCGGGAATCAGAAAGTCTCCGGCTTGGTGATAAGCACCACCCATTTTTTCGTATGTAGATTTCATAAGCAATTCCTCCTTTGCTGGCTTCATCATAGCAAAACAGGCACGGTTCGTCGAATGTACGAAAAAGTTCCTCCTAAACGCAAAAAATCCCCGGTTCCGAAGAACCGAGGATTCTGGTGGATGCCTGAGGATTCGAACCTCACGCCTATGCCCCTCTATGTTAACGCACTTTGCCCTTCACAACAACCTTCAGCTACCTCAACAGCACCCACATAAGACGGCGGATAAATCCCCAGGAACACCTATCAAAACCATACAAATCATCAATACATACAATCCTTTCATTTCACATTTAAGTTCAAATCCATTTTTGAATTTCTTAATAATCGACAGAGTTGAGTTGGCTATCACTACGAGCAAAGCACAAATAAAGGACTATAATTATTTTATCACAACTTGCGTCATATTGCAAGAAATCCCCGGCTCGGATGAGCCGGGGATCAATGTCAGATATACAGATTCACTACAAAGTCGGTAAACTTGTGGACGCGGCGCTTTTTATCCTTGGAATAGGCATATTCCTTAGCATCCGAGGCCGTGACCGTGAAGCTTGCAAACCTTTGGTAGCTTAGTTCCTGTCATCCTTGATAGCAGCCTGTGCGGCGGCCAGGCGGGCGATGGGTACACGGAAGGGAGAGCAGGACACATAGTCCAGGCCGATCTTGTGGCAGAACTCAACGGAGACAGGGTCGCCGCCGTGCTCGCCGCAGATGCCGTAGTGCAGCTCCTTGCCGCTGGCCTTGCCCTTGGCAACGGCCATCTCCATCAGCATGCCGACACCGTTCTGGTCCAGCTTGGCGAAGGGATCGTTCTCGTAGATCTTGCTCTCGTAGTAGGCGTTCAGGAACTTGCCTGCGTCATCACGAGAGAAGCCGAAGGTCATCTGGGTCAGGTCATTGGTGCCGAAGCAGAAGAATTCAGCCTCCTTAGCGATCTCGTCAGCGGTCAGACAAGCGCGGGGGATCTCGATCATGGTACCGACCTGATACTTCAGTTCCACACCGGCAGCGGCGATCTCCGCGTCAGCAGTCTTGACGACCACATCCTTCACGTACTTCAGTTCCTTCACATCGCCCACCAGAGGAATCATGATCTCGGGAACGTTGTTCCAGTCGGGATGACGCTTGGCGGTGGCAATGGCGGCACGGATAACAGCCTTGGTCTGCATGGCAGCGATCTCGGGATAGGTAACGCTCAGACGGCAGCCGCGGTGACCCATCATGGGGTTGAACTCATGCAGGGAGGAAATGATGTCCTTGATCTGCTGGACGGTCTTGCCCTGCGCAGCAGCCAGAGCGACGATGTCCTCCTCAGTGGTGGGCACGAACTCATGCAGCGGGGGATCCAGGAAGCGGATACAGACAGGCTGTCCCTCCATGGCCTCGTACAGACCCTCAAAGTCGGCCTGCTGCATGGGCATGATCTTCGCCAGAGCAGCCTCACGCTCCTCCACGGTATCGGAGCAGATCATCTCACGGAAGGAAGCGATACGGCCTTCCTCGAAGAACATATGCTCTGTACGGCACAGGCCGATGCCCTCAGCGCCCAGGGAGCGAGCCTTGATGGCATCACGAGGAGAGTCGGCATTGGTGCGAACCTTCAGGCGGCGGTACTGGTCAGCCCAGGCCATGATCCGGCCGAACTCACCGGCGATGGTAGCTTCCACAGTGGGGATCTGGCCGTCGTAGATGCAGCCGGTGGAACCGTCCAGGGACAGATAGTCGCCCTCGTGGTAGGTCTTGCCAGCCAGAGTGAACTTCTTGTTCTCCTCGTCCATGTTGATCTCGGTGCAGCCGGAAACGCAGCAGGTGCCCATGCCGCGGGCAACGACAGCGGCGTGAGAGGTCATACCGCCGCGAACGGTCAGAATGCCCTGGGCGGCCATCATGCCCTCGATATCCTCAGGAGAAGTCTCCAGACGAACCAGAACCACCTTCTCGCCCCGCTCAGCCCAAGCCTTAGCATCCTCAGCGGTGAAGACGATCTTGCCGCAGGCAGCTCCGGGAGAAGCAGCCAGCGCCTTACCAACAGGAGTGGCAGCCTTCAGAGCCTTCGCGTCGAACTGGGGGTGCAGCAGCGTGTCCAGCGTTCTGGGCTCGATCATGGCAACGGCCTTCTTCTCGTCGATCATGCCCTCGTCCACCAGATCGCAGGCGATCTTCAGAGCAGCGGGCGCGGTACGCTTACCGTTACGAGTCTGCAGCATGTACAGCTTGCCGTTCTCAACGGTGAACTCCATATCCTGCATATCACGGTAGTGGTTCTCCAGGATCTTGCAGACATCCGTGAACTGGGCGAACGCCTCAGGGAACTTGTCAGCCATCTCGGAGATGGGCATGGGGGTGCGGACACCGGCGACAACGTCCTCGCCCTGGGCGTTGGTCAGGAACTCACCAAACAGCTTCTTCTCGCCGGTAGCGGGGTTGCGGGTAAAGGCAACGCCGGTGCCGCAGTCGTCGCCCATGTTGCCGAAGGCCATGGACTGCACGTTGACGGCAGTGCCCCAGGAGTAGGGAATATCGTTCTCGCGGCGGTAAACATTGGCACGGGGGTTGTCCCAGGAACGGAACACAGCCTGAATGGCGCCCATCAGCTGCTCCTTGGGATCGGTGGGGAAGTCCGTACCCAGCTTGCTCTTGTACTCGGCCTTGAACTGGCCAGCCAGCTCCTTCAGATCCTCAGCAGTCAGCTCAACGTCCTGCTTGACGCCCTTCTTCTCCTTCATCTCGTCGATGAGAGCCTCGAAGTACTTCTTGCCGACTTCCATAACAACATCAGAATACATCTGGATAAAGCGGCGGTAGCAGTCCCATGCCCAGCGGGGGTTGCCGGACTTGGCAGCCATAACAGCAACGACATCCTCGTTCAGACCCAGGTTCAGGATGGTATCCATCATGCCGGGCATAGAGGCGCGGGCACCGGAACGGACGGAGACCAGCAGCGGATTCTCCTTATCGCCGAACTTCTTGCCAGTGATGGCTTCCAGCTTATCAACATACTCCATGATCTCAGCCTGGATATCGGCATTGATCTTACGGCCGTCCTCATAGTACTGGGTGCAGGCCTCGGTGGAGATGGTGAAGCCCTGAGGAACAGGCATACCGATGTTGGTCATTTCGGCCAGGTTGGCACCCTTGCCGCCCAGCAGCTCGCGCATGGAGCCGTTGCCTTCGGTGAACAGGTAAACATACTTGTGAGACATTCGTATATACCCCTTTCATTTCTTTCAAGAGCGTGTATATTCCGCTCAAAATTTTGCACATTTGGATCATTTCCATTTTAGCGAAGATAGTATACCACGGAAGCAAAGAAAAAGCAAATATTTTTCGGATTTTTGTGCAGTTTTTTCCGATTTTGGGGGAAATAAAAAAAGTAACCGGGGGATATATTTCCCCGGCAGACAGTTGCTTTTCGGTGCAGAACACTCGTACTGATCGTAAAATAAATTGTTGTTTGCGGGTTTAATAAACAAACACGCCCGTAGGGGCCGATGACCACATCGGCCCTCGCCGAAGGCGCTTTTGCCCATTGTTGGTGCATATTTGCAACATTTTACCGCAGGGCTGATGACCACATCGGCCCCTACGGTGGGCGCGTAAACAACAATTCATCTTCCCAATGATCCATCCGATGAAAAACCGGATCGCAAGGATCCGGTTTGATCTCAATATTCTCTTACCAGTGCCTTGACGATGCCGACGATCTCCGCCTCACGTCCGTCAATCGGCTCATAAGCATCATTCTCCGGCATAAGCCAGATTTGTCCGTTTCTGCGGCGCAGGCGCTTGACGGTTGCCTCATCGCCAATTCGTGCCACCACGATTTGACCGTCATTGGCCGTCTGCTGGGGACGAACCACCACCTTGTCGCCGCTGTGGATGCCGGCACCCACCATACTGTCGCCCCGGACACGCAGCGCAAAGCACCCAGGCTCGCCATCCCAAGCCATTGTGCCCTCCTGATTTTCATAAGCCAAAATCGGCACACCAGCCGTAACCACGCCGATCACCGGAATCTGCCCCTGGCGTACACTGGTCACAATCGCCCGCTTGCGGCCCTTGGCGCCGGGTGAAAGCAGCGCCCCCTTTTCCTGCAGTGCCTGAAGGTGATAACTGACAGACGCGGTAGAACGCAGCCCGACTGCCGCGCCAATCTCCCGCACGGAAGGGGCATAGCCATTCTCCTGCACGAACCGGTTTACATAATCCAAAATCAATTCTGCCTTATTGCTGGTTCTTGGCATAAAAATCTCCCCCTGTCATCGTTTGATAGCATTGTAGCACATTTGAGCGGAAAAAGAAAGCGTTTTTTCATTTTCATCCGAAATTTTTCGTTCCGGGAGCTTATACTGGAAGGAAAGGAGTGTTTCTTTATGGATCCTTACGATTCTGAAAAAGCCGCCCGAGTCTGGCAGAGAGTCCATTCCGCCCCAAATAGTTTCCACTCCGCTCCAGAGCTCAGCGCGCTGCTCCTCCAGCTTCGTCAGTTGGAGGCAGTCTACCGCGCCCTCCTACGTCAGACCGCTGCTCACGGTGCCGTACTGCGCTCCCTGGCCGACCGGAAGCATGCTCAGGCCGCATGTATCCGTGGACTTCACATTCTGACCGCGGGCTCTTGTCCGGAGCCATCGATTCCCCACCCCAAGCCGGAGCCGATCTCCACCGCCCTGCGCCGCTGCTGTACCATAGAAATGCAGCTTTCATCCCATTTTGACCTCCATAGCGCAGACCCGGCCTGCGGGCCGGTCTTTTCCGACCTCGCCGCGGAGCAGCGGCAGATCTGCAGATCCCTTGCTGCCCTCCTCGGCCAGTTGGAGCGATAAATTGTTGTTTAGTATGGTAAATGTGTCGCCCCGATGGGGCGACAGCGCCCTACGGGCGCAATACCTTCCCCCGA
>CANBCW010000016.1 GCA_947367115.1 uncultured Clostridia bacterium
ACTTGCATGTGTTAGGCACGCCGCCAGCGTTCGTCCTGAGCCAGGATCAAACTCTCAAAAAATTGTATCTAAACTGCTTCTCAGCAGCTCAAATCAAGTTTTGAATAATTTGCTTCTAGCATTTATTACTCAAGAATTTTCGTTGGCTGTTTTTCTATTCGTTCGTACACGAACTCTTAAACAATCCATTTATTGTCCAAGGTGTTCATTTCTTGTCTGCGTTATTCAATTTACAAGGTACAGCCGCTCGCCGTAGCGAACTTTGACATCTTACCACAAGTTGTTCCGTTTGTCAAGAGCTTTTTTCGAATTCTTCGAAATTTCTTTTGTCCGGTGCGGCTCGCAGTGAAATGAATTATACGTCATATTCCCCAAAATGTCAAGCACATTTTTTACATATCTGCAGAAAATTTTTATGCATGATAAAGGCGACGCTTCCGTAGAAGCGTCGCCTGACGATGGATCAACCTTCTGCATGACTCCCACAGTCACAGCCGCAGCCCTTGCCCCTCCCTTTCGATGGACAAGTGCAGCCGTTCGGGCAGCCGATGCACTTTGCGCCCCTCTTTTTAGCTCGGCGGATATACCAAACTACCAAGGCAATGATAGCGGCGATAATTACAATAAGCAGAATATCTACACTTCTCATAGCTTACTTCCTGCCGCTCAGGGCGTACTCAGCCTTGACCTGCTTATCGGATCTGACGCACAGGAAGGTCAACACAGCAGCAAAGGCTGCGACAAAGATCAGGCCGCCCAGGAAACCAGCGCCCAGAGAACCGGTGGTGATCAGCGTGCCAATCTGGTAGACCAGGAAAGCAACAGAGTAGCCGGTGCCAAGCTGCAGCGCGATGCCGCCCCAGAACCACTTCTTATCCTTGATCTCGGCGTTCATTGCACCCATGGCTGCAAAACAGGGAGGCGTAAACAGGTTGAACATCAGATAAGCCAGGGCAGCCACCTTGGTGATCGCAAACACAGCAGCGACCTCGGAGCCAGCGCCCTCCACCATCTCCAGCGCGTCGGTGTCGATCAGGTTGGAGATGCCGTAGCAGACAGCCAGAGTGCCGACCACATTTTCCTTGGCAATAAATCCGGTGACCGCGGCGGCAGCCAGCTGCCAGGCAGCGGTACCAATGATAGGAACCAGGAGCACAGCGATGGGATCGGCAATGGAAGCAAGGATGGAGGTATGCTCCATGCCCTCTTCAACCACCTGGAAGTTCCAGTTGAAAGACTGCATGATGTAAACCACCGCGTTGCACAGCAGGATGATGGTACCGGCCTTGACGATATACGCCCAGCCGCGGCTGCACATGTCCTTCAGCGCCCGCGTCAGAGAAGGAGCTTTATACTCGGGCAGTTCCATGATGAAGAAGGATTTACGTTTCTTATAGCCCGCGATCTTGTTGACCAGCAGAGCACCCAGCAGAATCAGCACAATGCCCACAAAGTACATCAGAGTGCCGACCCAGGAAGCATTCTCAAAGAACGCGCCCGCGAACAGGGCGATCACAGGAAGCTTTGCGCCGCAGGGCATAAAAGGAGCCAGCATGGCGGTAGCGTTGCGTTCACGCTCATTACGGATGGTGCGTGCAGCCATAACGCCGGGGATGGCGCAGCCGGTGCCAATGATGAAGGGGATGACGGATTTACCGTTCAGACCGACCTTCTTAAAGATGGGATCCAGAACCACGGTGGCGCGAGCCATGTAACCGCAATCTTCCAGCAGAGAGATCAGGAAGTACATAACCATGACCAGGGGCAGGAAACCAACAACAGCACTGACGCCGCCAATGATTCCTTCGGTCAGCAGAGCGGTCAGAAACGCGTTGGCGTTGGCGCTCTCCAGCAGTCCCGTCACCCAATCCTTGAACATATCAATCAGGGTGACCAGGCCGGGAATCACGGTGCCGTTGGCAAATTCATAGCCCTCGGCGATCCAGGGGCCAACCCACGCCTGGGAGATCTGGAACACCAGGAACATGACCACAGCAAAGATAGGCAGCCCCGCAATGGGGTGGGTCAGCACAGCATCGATCTTATCCTGCGAGTTCTTTTCTCTGGTCAGAACCTTACGTGTCTCGACCTTTGCGACGATCTTATTGACAAACTCAAACCGCTTGCGGTCAGCGGCTTCGACCTCTTTTTTACTGGTCAGGTCAACATCGCCCTGATGGTAAGGAGCTTTCTGACCCTGCCCCCGCAGAGCAACGGCGGCCTGAACGACTGCAGCAAGGCCGTCGCGTGTGGTGGAGGTTGTATCCACAACAGGGCAGCCCAGCTTTTCGGACAACGCGGAAGTGTCGATGCTGGTGGCCTTCTTTTCATTGATATCGTGCTTGTTCAGCGCCACGACCACAGGGATGCCCAGTTCCAGAAGCTGCGTGGTGAAAAACAGGCTGCGGCTCAGATTGGTAGCGTCCACAATATTGATGATGGCATCCGGATTCTCGTTACGCACATAAGCGCTGGTGATGCTCTCTTCGGAAGTGAAGGGAGACATTGAGTAGGCACCGGGAAGGTCAACGGCGATCAGTTCCAGATCACCCGCATAGGCCTTCTTGATAGGTGCCTCTTTCTTATCGACGGTAACACCGGCCCAGTTACCGACCTTCTCGTTGCGTCCGGTCAGCGCGTTGTACATGGTCGTTTTACCACTGTTAGGATTTCCCGCAAAAGCAATTCTCATTTTTAGTTTCCTCCTCGTTTCTACGATTATCTAAACAGGTCTGCCTGTGGATTACAAGTTAGGCATCGCTAACTTCATAATAAAGACAATCAGCGGATTGCCTTCGGCAATTGTCAATCAGACGACAATGGCCTCTGCTAACTGACTGTCGATGCTGTATCTGCCGTCCTTCACAGAAACTGTGCAGCTCCCCCTCCGGCGGGAAACCACCGTAATGGGCTCGCCACTGTAACAGCCCAGCGAGAACAGGAAAGCGTTCAGTTCTTCGTCATCAGTGTCGATCCGCTGAATGATATACTCTTTTCCTTCCTGTGCGGTCATTAAGTTCATATCTATCACCCGATCATAAAATCCGGCATATGCCGGTCCACGGCGATTAGCTGCCGCTAACCTCTCCTGTGTAAAATCGATTAGCTCGTGCTAACCATTGATTATAATAGCCATATGTTCCCCATTTGTCAATACCTTTTTCCATATTTTTTATTATTCACCCCTCTGCTTTTTCAATGGCGGAGCACTTGCAAAAACCAGCAGCTTGTGGTATAGTTAATTGTACTAAATTTCAGGAGGGATCGGCCTATGCATCTGCAGGAATCTGCTGAAATGTATCTTGAGACCATCTATCTTCTTTCCCGCCAGCGCACCTCCGTCCGAAGCATCGACGTTGCGGAGCATATGGGTTATTCCAAGCCCAGCGTCAGCCGCGCAGTCGGTCTGCTGAAGCAAGGTGGTTATTTGGTGGTGGATGAAGACGGCTTTCTCTCTCTTACCGAGGATGGTCGGTCTGTTGCGGAAAAGATTTTCGAGCGCCATACTGTGCTTTCCAGGTTTTTTGTCAGCCTGGGTGTCAATGAGGATACCGCCGCGGAGGATGCCTGCAAAATTGAGCACATCATCAGTGACGAGACTTTTGCGGCGATCAAGAATTATCTTAAGATATAATATGCCCGCTTTCGAATTCTATTACGGCCAGCCCAAATTGGGCTGGTCATTACTTTGAGGTTGACAGTTTCCGGAACCCCGATATAATAATAGTATCACTATCAGTAATGAGGTAACTTCCTATGAACCGTGAAAATAAAAGAAAGCAGTACGAAAAGGGCTACTATAAGACCCACGCCTGTGAAGAAAGCTTTACCTGCAAAAATTGCGGACGGTTGGTTGTCCCCGCCGGTGCTGGAAGCGACCACCGCAACCACTGCCCCAACTGCCTGTCCAGTCTGCATGTGGACATTGAGACCGGTGATCGGGAATCCGACTGCGGCGGTATCATGGAACCGATTGCCGTATGGGTTCGAAACAAGGGTGAATGGGCCATCATCCACCGCTGCAAGCGCTGCGGTGATCTGAGCTCCAACCGTGTTCTGGCCGACGACAATCCCATGAAGCTCATGTCTATTGCCATGAAGCCCCTGACCAATCCCCCCTTCCCGCTGGAACGGATCGAGGAGATGACCGCCATGATGGGCGGCCAGGGGGAACTGCCCGACGCATACAAAAATAAGACCGAGGAATGATCAAAGCCCCCAGCCGTTTGGCCGGGGGCTTGCTGCGTCAATAGGAAAGTCCGAAATTCAGTTCATAATAGCTGCCGTGGGCATCCCGGTAAGCATAGGCCTTACCATTCTCGTCCTTCATACATTCCGGCATATACTGATCCTTGTCGAAACCCGGCACATCGTTCGGGCTGATACAAACGCCATTGGCATTGACCGCCAGCACCTTGTCACTCTTGGGCAGCGTAATGGGCAGTTTGCCGGTAGGCGTGTAACAGCCAAAGATCACATCCAGCGTAGCGGCGGGGTACGTTTCAAAGCCCGCAGTCAGAGCATCCACATGCCGCTCCACATTCCCCACCAGCCAGGCCAGCGGGAAGTTGATATTGGCAATGACCTTACCACCCTTTGCATGGATCACATCGGCGATCCGAGTGATCTTATGTGTTCCGGTCAATGTGGTCTCTAAACGGGTCTGCGGCATGGGGCGGCAGCGGTCGTCCACATTGGGCACTTCCTTATTCTCGCAGATATCCAACTCCAGATAACCTGCGGTTGCGGTAAAGTAGTCACCGGAGGAGGGGTTCACCATCAGAATGGCAATGTCCGCATCCTCGTAGTCCTCCACCAGCTCCATACCACTCAGCATTTCTCGCAAGGCAGCGGTAGCCATCTCGCCCTGCTTTGGATTTTTATTGAAAGCCTCGGCATAAATCTTCTTCCCGACTGTTTTGTCCGCTGTCAGTGGCAGAATACCGTCATTTTTCAGCAGAACCACAGACTGTCGGTGAGCCTGCTCTGCATTGGCCCAGTCCGAAGCTGTCGCCACGGCTTCCTTAGCCTTTGCGGGATCGCGGTAGGTATTTTCAAACATCCCCAGCTCAAACATTTCTGTCAGCGTCCGGGAAACCGCACGGTTCAGCACCGCGTCATTCAGCGTGACCATATCGGGGGTGATGCCTTCGGGCAGGCTGTGCGTATCGTAATAACCGTTGCCGGTGCGATCATAGGCAATGCGGCCGTACGCATTGTCAAACAGACCGGAGATCACATCCACACCGGCGTTATTCACCGCAAAACCAATCCGTTCCGGCTCATCCAGCATCTCAACGCCCCACTTCATATTGTGGACGATGCCGGTGTCCGAGTTGATGTAGCCCTCAAAGCCCATCTGTCCCCGGAGAATATCATGGATAAATACGCGGTTATATGCAAAGCCATAGGGATCAAACCGAACATCGTTCCCCTCGCAATCCTGCTGAACAGCGGACTTCTGCGCGGCAGGCTTGGAATAATAGGGCATAATGGAAGATGTCTGCTTCGCCACCGCCGCCTTAAAGCCGGGCATATGGTATTTCTGAAGACTGCCGGGGGTTGCGTAAACATTCCACTGCCCCGCGGCATAGTGGGGATCAAAACCGTTTTCGCGGGCACCGCCGCCGGGGAAATGTTTGGTAGTGACTGCAACACCATCTGCGGTCACCCCCTCATCAGAGCCCTGAATTCTGGGAATGATGTGCTCCATGATGTCGCAGATCAGCTGCGGATCCTCGCCGAAGGTACCGTAGCTGCGCTGCCACCGGGGATCCGTCATGCAGTCGGCCATATACATATAACCTTTGCGCAGGTTGCAGGCCTCCCAGCTCCGGCGAACAGCCTCTGCCCACTGATCCGCAACCTCAATGCCGCTGCCCTTGACTGCAGCCGCAATTCCCAGCGTGCCGGGCCAGGTGGAAAAGATGCCGCCGGCATCATTCATACCAAATACAATCTCACCGTTTTCGTTGCGGGAATTGGAGGCAACGCTGACCGGCACAAACCGCTCACATTCCTCTGCCACCGCCTGAAGCTGGTTCAGATAATCCGTCAGGTCCTCCGGTGTAGCATTATCCCGCAGAATCGTATGACGGGCAAACCACTCTTTGATCAGGGTTGTGGTTCCGGGAAGGTGCTGCTCACCGAAGATGGTTTTCTGATGCACCTCCGCTTCATCCAAGATCCCCGACTCGTCCGGCACAGCCACATGGCCTGGCAGCCGGGCATTTTTATACTTGGGGCCCATGCGCCAGTCAGAGATAAAAAGTTGACCGATCTTCTCGTCCAAAGTCAGGAGTTTCACGTATGCCGCGGCACGCTGTGCCGCCGGCAGTCGCCAGTCATTGACCGCGGACACTTCGCCGGAGCCATCGATGTCCTTAAAGTACAGGCCGTCCTTTTCGATGATTCCGCGCGCCACGGTAGTGATCACCGGGCCGCCGGGGTTATGGAAGCAGCGAATATTGTCTGATGCTTTTTTGCCATACAGTAACCTCCTGCGTATAATTTCTTATAATTTTACCATGCAATTATTTCAAAATCAACCGCGCAAAACAGTGATTGAAAATCAATTTTAATATGATATAATATCAGAAGATCAGCTTGTGAAATGAGGTGTTTTCCACGGAGCTTGCAAATTTCTTTCCCATCTGGAATAAGCTGACGGACGCCCAGCAGCAGCGGCTTATTACCGCTGCTGAAATACGCAGTGCCAAAGGCGGTACCGTTCTGCATAACGGAAGCATGGACTGTCTGGGCTTGCTTTTGATCCGCACCGGTCAGCTTCGGGTTTATACCCTCTCCAGCGAGGGGCGGGAGATCACGCTCTACCGTCTGTTTGAGCTGGATACCTGTCTGTTTTCCGCCTCCTGCGTTATGCCCGATATTCAATTTGATGTGATCGTAGAAGCAGAAAAAGACAGTGAATTCTGGATTCTGCCATCCTGTCTTTTCAAGGATCTGATGGAGGAATCTGCCGCCATCGCAAACTACGCCAATCAGCTCATCAGCAGCCGCTTCAGCGAAGTCATGTGGCTCATGGAGCAGATCATGTGGAAAAGCTTTGACAAGCGCCTCGCCGCCTTTCTGCTGGAGGAATGCGCGCTGGAGGACACAATGTCCCTGAAGATCACCCACGAAAAGATCGCCAACCACATGGGCACTGCCCGGGAAGTCGTCACCCGAATGCTTCGTTACTTTCAGAGCGAGGGTATGGTGAACCTGACGCGGGGAACTGTGGAGCTGACTGATAAAAAGCGCCTGCGGCAGCTTAGCGAAAAATAAATCCCCCGCTGCCCCAAACAGCGAGGGATCATCGTTACAGCATTGCCAGGATCTGTGCCTTGGGCTTTGCGCCGACGGATCGGTTCACGATCTTGCCGCCCTCAATCACCATCAGGGACGGAATGCTCATGATCTGATACTCGGATGCCAGCTCCGGCTCCTCGTCCACATTGATCTTGCAGACCTTGATATCCTCCCGCTCCTCCGCAATCTCATCCAGAATGGGCCCAACCATCCGGCACGGTCCGCACCAGCTTGCCCAGAAATCCAGCAGGACAGGCTTATCACTGCGGAGCACTTCCTCGTTAAAATTATTCTTATTAATCTTGATCGCAGACATATCTAAGTTCTCCTTTCATGCATTGTTGTACCCATATGATACCCCATATTCGTGCACCTTTCCGTGATAATGTCACGGTAAAGGTGTGCAAATTTGTGTAAACTTCACCTAGCACATAAATAGTAAGGAGTGTAAACATGACCATTACCAATGATATTCAATACATCGGTGTCAATGACCATCAGATTGACCTGTTTGAAGGGCAGTACACCGTCCCCAACGGCATGGCCTATAATTCGTATGTCATCATGGACGAAAAGACCGCCGTCATGGACACAGTGGATAAAAATTTCACCCAGGAATGGCTGGACGCTCTCAGCACCGCTTTGGCAGGACGCAAGCCCGATTATCTGATCGTACAGCACATGGAGCCGGATCATTCCGCCAGCATCGGTTTCTTTATGAATGCCTATCCGGAAGCCACCGTGGTGTCCTCCGCCAAGGCATTTGCCATGATGAAAAATTTCTTCGGCACGGACTACGCCGACCGCCGCATCGTAGTGGGTGAGGGCGACACGCTGAAGCTCGGCAAGCATATCTTGACTTTTGTCACTGCCCCCATGGTTCATTGGCCTGAAGTCATCGTTACCTATGACGCATACGACAAGGTGCTGTTCTCTGCCGACGGCTTCGGCAAATTCGGCGCATTGGACGTGGAGGAGGATTGGGCCTGCGAAGCCCGCCGCTACTACATTGGAATTGTGGGTAAATACGGTGTTCCGGTACAGAGTCTGCTGAAAAAAGCGGCCGGTCTTGACATTTCCATCATTTGCCCCCTCCATGGGCCTGTTCTAACGGAAAATCTGGACTATTACATCAATTTGTACGATATCTGGTCCTCCTATCAGGTTGAAAGCGAGGGGATCGTGATCGCCTACACCTCTGTCTACGGCAACACCAAAGCCGCAGTGGAGCTGCTGGCTGAAACCCTGAAAAAGAAAGGCTGCCCGAAGGTAGTCGTTAACGATCTTGCCCGCTGCGACATGGCCGAGACTGTAGAGGATGCCTTCCGTTATGGAAAGCTGGTGCTGGCTACTACCACCTATAATGGCGATATTTTCCCCTTTATGAAGGAATTTATCCACCATCTGACGGAGCGGAATTACCAAAACCGCACCATCGGCATGATGGAGAACGGTTCCTGGGCTCCCACCGCCGCCAAAGTCATGACCAAAATGCTGGAGGGCAGCAAGAATTTGACCTTCACGGAACATAATGTCAAGATTCTCTCCGCCTTGAATGACGCCAGCCGGGCTCAGATCGCAGCCCTGGCTGATGAACTGATGAGATCATAAATCGGTAAATTGCTTTTTCGTGAAGGGATATGTTGCATTCTATTTTCCGAACAAGAACATAACCATAAAACCGTCCATCTGAGGCAGCGGGTGGCATTTGTGCGCGGAGACATCTCTGGTATCGTCATTCGCCTGCCCCTGATTCCCGGTTTTAACACTGACGCGGATCGACAAGCCAGCAAACAATTGCTTTCCGAAATGGGAATTATAAAATTTGATCTCTTTACATACAAAACGCCCGGCTGAGCCGGGCGTTTCTTATGTGATGGTCAATCTGCGGCAGGCTGCCGCCAGCGCGTTCAGGGTATTGCAGCAAACCATGGAACAGACCGTTGAAAACGCCTGTACGCTGCGGATATGCTGCCAATGCCCCTGCGGGATCGGATTGAGCCACAGCACCCGGCCGGACAAGCGTTTCGCCTCCTGCAGCGCTGCCAAAGCTCTGGGCTGGTCGATGGTCTTGGTATCGGACAAGATCAGCAGCGTGGTAGATGTGTTTAGTGCCGCGGGCTTGGCCGCACACAGCTTTTCCAGCGCGCTGCCCAGATCCGTTCCCTTGCCGTAAATGCCACATTTGCGCACATGATCCCGGAACAGATCCATATTTTGCAGACTAAAGGCATCCGCTTCGTACATCTCCTCCGAAAACAGGAACACCCGCGAGCTCTCCGATACCTGATTGATGGATTGGATGAACCGCAGTGCAAACTCCGAAAACTGCACCATAGAGCCGGAAACGTCGCACAGCAGCACCAAATGCTTGCGGCGGTTCCGTTTTTTCTTATATTTCAGTCGGTACAAACTGCCGCCGGTCTCCAACCCTTTGCGGATGGTACGGCGAAAATCCAGCTTTCCGCTGTGTCCCGCCCTGCCGCGCTTGGCGGTCAGCTCCCCATTGATCTGCCGTGAGATGGTCTGGATGATGGAAATGGCCTTCGGGATCTCCACATCTCTGAATTGGGAAATATCCCGAAACAGCAGCCCCAGCTCCGGATCCGTGGCCTCGCCGCCCACGGCCGCGTCCTCCAGGAGCATTTGCTGCTCCAGCAGCGTCTTGGCAAAGACGGAGTGTATGAAATTGCTGTACAGCTCCGGATTACGCTCCGCGGAGTCACGGTAGCGATCCATAAACCGCCGCAGCTTATCGCGGGCTTCCTCCGGCATGGCGGCATAGGTATCCAACTGATCCTGATTCAGATCCACCGAATCCAGCTCCTGCTCCGCCTCCTGGCGAGCCTGCTCCATCTGCCGCTCCTGCTCCATCTGCTTCTGTGCCTGGGCGCGCATGGCTTCTTCGGAGATAAAGAACCCATCAAACACTCGATCAAAGGTGATCTGCTCCTCCCGGGATTTGGCATAGACCGTCCGCAGAGCGGTCTTGACCTGCTCCCGGTCGGCAAAACCCAATTCCGTAAGGATGCGCGCCGCGTCGGCCGTTTCCTTTGGGCTGATGGGCAGGCCGTCCAGCCGCAGCATTCTGGAGAAATAGGACAGCTTCTCCAGATACACATCCGGATCAGTCATGGTGATGTCCTCCGCAATTGCCGTCATAGCCACATTCGTGATGATGGTGTTCACCCGGCTCCATTTCTTCCAGGACGGCGATATCCTCGCTGTTTTTCAGTATGAAGCCAGCCGTCTGCCGCAGAGCATCAGGAGTCAGCTCCCGGATGCCAAGCGCGTCCAGCGCCGCGGCCCAATCCAGCGTTTCCGCGATGGAGGGCTTTTTCAGAATGGCTTCACTGGCACGGAGCTTCTGCACCGCTACCGCCACCTGGGCGCACAAACGGTCATCCACATGGGGCAGCTTTGCCCGCAGGATCGCCAGCTCTTTTTCCATATCCGGATATTGGATGTACAGGTACGCACAGCGCCGCCGCAGGGCTTCCGAAAGAGGCCGGGCTCGGTTAGAAGTCAGCACGACGAAGGGCACGGATCTTGCCCGGATCGTGCCAACCTCCGGGATGGATACCTGCATTTCACTGAGCAGTTCCAAAAGGAATGCTTCAAATTCCTCATCCGCCTTGTCGATCTCATCAATCAGTAGCACCACCGGCTTTTCAGAGCGGATGGACTTCAGCAGCGGACGCTCCAGGAGATACTCGTCACGAAACAAATCTTTTGTCAGCTCTTTGCTGTCTTTGCTGCCCATATTCACCTGTATGGACAAAAGCTGCTTCTGATAATTCCACTCATACAGAGCCTTGCTTTCGTCCAGCCCTTCATAGCATTGCAGCCGCACCAGATCCCGATCCAATGCGGAGGCCATAACCTTGGCGATCTCGGTCTTGCCAACACCTGCCGCGCCCTCAATGAGCAGCGGGCGGCCCAATTGCAGCGCCACCGACAAGACGGTAGCCAACGTATCATCATAAACATAATGGGCTTCGTCCATTTTTTGCTTCAACGTTTTCAAATCCATTGCACTTCACCTCTCGACTATTTCTGTCATTATATCGAAACGATCACATCTTTTCAATACCAGCCAGATATTCCTGCGCAAAATGAGCCGCTGCGGCACCGTCGGCAACCGCTGTTACGATCTGACGCACCGCTTTAGCGCGCACATCACCTACAGCATAAACTCCGGGAATATTGGTACAGGTGGTCTCATCCGCAGCCACATAGCCTCTCTGATCCAGCGTAAGCTGCCCCTGCACCAACGCTGTCGTGGGCTCTCGCCCGATACTGACGAATACGCCATCGCATTCCACGACGCGTTCTTCTCCGGTATTCACATTCCGCAGCCGCACGCCGGTCAAGCGTTCCTCCCGGATCAGTTCGACCACCGCGCTGTTCCAATCATATTCCACATTGTCCGCGTTTTCCAGCGGCTGAATGCTGGCCTTGTCGGCTCGCAGCGTGTCACGGCGGTGTACCAAAATGACCTTCTTCGCCAATTTTGACAACACGCTCGCTTCCCCGGCCGCGCTGTTTCCGCCGCCTACGACCACCACAGTCTTTCCGCGATAGAACATGCCGTCACAGGCAGCACAGTAATGGACTCCCCTGCCGGTCAGTTCCTTTTCCGCAGCCAACCCCAGCGTTCTGGGCTCCGCCCCGGTAGAAAATACAATCGTTTTTCCGCAAAAGCTGCCCTCGCTGGTGTTAACCGTCTTGATCTGCGGCTTCAGGTTCAGAGAACGAACCTCCGCAAATATCGTCCGCACACCAAAGCGCTGCGCGCCCTGCTGCATTTTCTGTCCAAGTTCAAATCCATCAATGCCGTTTTCAAAACCGGGATAGTTGTCGATCTGATGGGTCAGCGCCATCTGTCCGCCTGCAGAAAGGCGTTCCAAAACCAAAACATCCATCCCCGAACGGGCACCATACATTGCTGCCGTAAATCCCCCGGGGCCACCCCCGATCACGATCATATCATAAATCTTTTGTTCTGCACTCATGGACTCCCACTCCCTTTTTTCTTTAGTATATCCATTGCCGCCCAAAGCTTCCGTGACAATATCACCCTTTAAGAAAGCCCTTGCAATCGTGCCGATTTATGATAGAATAAAAGATGGAATATACCGAAATCTATAGATGGGAGTGAACCTTATGTACAAGATTCTTGAATTGAACCCCGTACTGCAGTGGCATTCCGGAGACATTGATCTGCGTATGCACCTGTACAACGAAACAAAATCCCGCCTGCTCCCTCACGGCGGTACTCTGAACGATTTTGCCAACGGACATGAATATTACGGCATCCACCGTGTAGATGGCGGCTGGGTCTACCGTGAGTGGGCTCCCAGCGCCTATCAGCTCTATCTGACCGGCGACTTCAACGGCTGGAACTGGACGAGCCACCCGCTGAAAAATCTAGGCAATGGCAGCTGGGAGCTGTTCCTGGAGGGTGAGAACGCCCTGTGGGAAGGCTGCAAAGTCAAGACCATCGTAGATGCCAACTTGATACGCACCGAGCATATCCCCCTCTACGCCCGCCGTGTGGTGCAGGATCCCGGCACGATCACCTGGTGTGCCGAGGTCACGGACGACCGCAAGGAATTCCCTTGGACCGATGCCGGCTTCAAGGGCGAGGAGACGCTGTACATCTATGAAGCGCATGTGGGCATGGCACAGGAGGAAGGTAAGGTCGGCTCTTACTACGACTTTGCCGAATATGTCCTGCCCCGGGTCAAAAATGCCGGTTACAACACCATTCAGCTCATGGCTATCATGGAGCATCCCTACTACGGCTCCTTCGGCTATCAGGTCTCCAGCTTCTTCGCCGCGTCCAGCTGGTTCGGCAAGCGAGAAGATCTGAAATATCTGATCAATAAGGCGCATGAAATGGGCATTCGGGTACTGCTGGACGTGGTTCATTCCCACGCTGTCAGCAACTACGCCGAGGGCATCAACATGTTCGACGGTACCACCTGGCAGTTCTTCCATGACGGCGGCAAGGGTGACCATCCCGCATGGGGCACCAAGTGCTTCAACTATGGTAAGGACGAGGTCATCCACTTCCTGCTGTCCAACCTGAAGTTCTGGATGACCGAGTACCACTTTGACGGTTTCCGCTTCGATGGTGTCACCTCTATGCTGTACCATGATCACGGTCTCGGCACCAACTTTGACCACAATGAAAAATATTTCTCCGTCAACACCCATGTGGAGGCTATCACCTACCTGCAGCTTGCCAATGAGCTGATTCGCCAGGTCAATCCAAACGCTATCACCATCGCTGAGGATATGTCCGGTATGCCCGGCATGTGCCTGCCCATTGAGGATGGCGGCATCGGCTTTGACTACCGCCTGGGCATGGGTCTGCCGGATATGTGGGTGCGCACTGTCAAGGAAGTGTCCGACGAATGGTGGAACATCCGCCAGATGTGGAACGATATGTGCCTGCGCCGCCCCGGTGAGAACACCGTAGCTTATGTAGAGAGCCATGATCAGGCGCTGGTAGGCGATCAGACTATGATTTTCCGGCTTGCCGGTGCCAGCATGTACACCGACATGCGCAAGGAATGCCACAACGCCCATATTGACCGGGCCATTGCCCTGCACAAGATGATCCGCCTGTTCACCCTGGCCGGCGGTGGCGAGGCGTACCTGAACTTCATGGGTAATGAATTTGGTCATCCCGAATGGATCGACTTCCCCCGGGAGGGCAACGGCTGGAGCTTCCACTACTGCCGCCGCCAGTGGAGCCTGCAGGATAACTGCGAGCTAAAGTATCAGTATTTGGGCGAATTTGACCGTGACATGGTGAACCTGACCAAGAGCGTCAATCTGTTCAGCCAGCGTTACGGCAACCAGCACATGATGAATGATGAGCAGAAATGCATTGCTTTCTCCCGGAAGGGGCTGCTGTTCGCCTTCAACTTCCACCCCACCTGGTCTCAGGGTGCCCTGCGCATTCCTGTCCAAAAGGGCACATATTTTGATGTCGCCTTCACCAGTGATGACTGGAAGTATGGCGGATGGGGTCAGATTCCTCACATGACCTATGAATCGCAGGAAGATCCCAACAACCCCGGCGAATACTTTATCGAGATGCACCTGCCCTGCCGCACCTGCGCGGTGCTGCGGGAGCATTTCCTGCCCCAGAGCGAGGAAGAATAAAAAAACGTAACGCGGCTCAGTGATATGATCCCCCTAAATCGACTTTGGAATTTTCCACGGTCTGCTTTAGGGGGATCAATTCATGCACGAAGCAGCGCTGTTTTATTCTGCAAAAAAATTCCCTCAGACCCGAAGGTCTGAGGGAATTTAAAATAGCAAATTAGCCCTGCTTCTTCATCAGAATGATGTAAACAACAGCAGCAATAGCAATAACAATGACAGAGCCGATCACGCTGAACAGAACAGTGTTGTCAGTAGGAGTCTTCTGCTCATCCTTGTCACCGGGCTCAGTGGTATTGGTAGAGGACTGGCCGGAGGAAGGCTGGGTGGCGGGAGGATCCGTAACAACAGGTACCGTGATCTCAACTTCCTCATAGTAGACAACCGCATTGGCGGAGTCGGTCAGAGCATCGACCCAAACATCCTTGCCGGCTTCGATGACCAGATCAGCGGTCTGAGAACCGCCGCCATTGGCGTTGATCAGAATGTTGGTGTAGCCCAGAGGCAGCTCAACGGAGTACCAGCCGTTGTCGCCCAGAGTCATGTAAATGTTGCCGGGCCAGTCTTCAGCAGAGGCATTATGCTTAGCATCATCCCAAGCCCAAAGACGGACATCGGTCCAGCTTTCAGGAACCTTAGCATAAACAGTAATCGTCTCACCGGAATCAGGCGTGGTAGTGCCGGGATCAGAAGGAACGGTATCAGCCTCCTCGGTGGTCTCCTCAACCAGCACGGTAGGCACATCACCGGTCAGATCCACAGTGAACTTCAGATTGCAGTCCTTCTCAGCGGTCAGAGCAAAGTTCTGAGCGCCAGCGCCGTTGATCATTTCCATCTTGGTGCCCAGAACGATGGGAGTACCGTCCTCGGCAGGTCCAAAGTTATAGTTATCATCCCAAGCGTCGTTACCGGCGATCTTGAGCTGCATGGAAGTACCGGCAGTCACGGCGATGACCTTGGTATAAACGCCATTGGAAGCCTTAGTCATATCACCGGCAGGATCCTCGGGAGCCCACGCGCCAACGCCGGGAATGCTGGAGCCGACCAGAGCCAGGCTGTTCAGACCACTCAGGTCAATGCCAGCGCTGGGAGTGTCGGGGGTATTGGGGGTGCTGGGGGTGCTGCTGCCATCCTGAGCAACATCAGCATTGAAGTGCTTACCATCACCGGTATCCGTGGTAACGGTAATAGAAGCATCAGAGGTGCCATTCATCTTCAGGTCGACAGTCTGAGGCATTTCATTGCCGTTGTTGGCGATGACATTGGTATAGCCAGCGGGGATCTCCAGAGTCCACCAACCATCAGAGCCCTTGGTCATAGCGGTGCCGGGCCAGGTTTCGTAGGCGTTTTCGTTTTCCCAGACATACAGATAAACTTCTGCCCAGCCGTCGGGGGCCTTGACGGAAACAGTGATGGTATCGGCAGCCAGAGCGGGCACACACAGACCGCACAGGCAAGCGATAACGCAGAGAATTGCTAAGATACGTTTCATGTTTATTCTCCTCCAATTTATTGTTGTCATGAATTGACAAGGTCAATTATATCACGCAATTTCCTATACGGCTAGTTGCCATAACGCACTAAAATTTATCATAAATATTGTCAAAAATAACGATAACTTGACCGTAGTGCCAAGGCACACATTGGCTTGCATGGATTTCGCGCTGATCGTGTCCACGCCTCACCTGCGGGTGGTCATTTTTTCATAAAACGCTTCAATTTCATTCTCCGTTATAAATCCCTTTGACGCGCCGCTGACGCGGATCTTCGCCGACGCGAAGATCTGAGCCCGGGCAAGAGCCTCGAGCGGATCTGTCCCGGCAGCGTAATAATGGACAAACGCACTGAACAGTGCATCTCCCGCTCCCACCGTGTTGACCACTTCACCCACACATACCGCGGGAAGCTCAAAAAACCTGTCCTGCTCCTTCAGGTACATGGCCGCACCCTTGCTTCCGCGCCCCAGCACAATGATTTTTGTGCCGTATGTACACTCCAATTCCATAATGAAGCCGCGGTAATCCTCACCTACTCCCTCATCACTCAGGAAGAGAATATCCGCGTACCGCATAAAGTCCTGATTGTATTCATCCCCGGCGTTTGACAGTACATGGACATCGGTAGCAACCGTCTTCCCCGCAGCCTTTGCCAGACGCAGGAGTTCCCGGTTGAAATTGGTGTTGCAGGCCACAACGATCTCAAAGCCCTCGCAAATATCCGCCGAGAACCCATAAGACGCTTCCTGAATATCCTTCAGATCGCAGTAGATCTGCCGTTTCCCTTCCTCGTCATACAGCACCACCGAACTGGGGGTCTCCTTCAGGCAGGATTTAATGTAAGTGGTATCGATACCGGCACAGGCCAGCTCGTGTTTAATATACTCAGATTGAAAATCGCTGCCGGTCATAGACAACAGCGTAACCCGATCCCCAAGTGTTCTCATCGCATTGGCAATATTATACGCCACGCCGGAAACCGCTGTTCCCACCCCAAAAAATGGGTAGTCAATGGGATAATAGGGTATCGGAAACTGCCGTACCCTGGCCGTGGTTTCCGTATTGACAAGACCTGAGATCAAAATATTTTTCATCTATGCTCCATCCTCCTTCAGCCGCATTTTCCTTTTGCGCCGTTCCCGACGCTCTGGCTATATTATACGAAGCACGTTCGCATTCGTCAATGAGTAAAAGACATACGCGCCCCGCTTTCGTTCGGGGCGCGTATGTTCAAGGAAGGAAAACAGATAAAATTGCAATCAGCCTTTTACTGATCCAGCCGTCAAGCCATTGACGATATGCTTAACCAGGCAGAAATACAGAATAACAATAGGAATGGCGATAAAAACCGATCCGGCCGCAAACCGGGCAAAATGCGTCTCCGGCAGGTTGAACAGTCCCACTGCCACCGTCCACATATCCCGATCCTTCAGCAGCAGCTTCGGAAGCAGCACATCGCTCCACGGCCAGGCAAACTGGGTCAGCATGGTGTAGACCACCATAGGCTTACTGAGCGGCAATGTGATCTTCGTGAATACTTCCAGATTCGTCGCGCCGTCCAACCGAGCCGCCTCAAAAATCGTGTTGGGAATGGAGTCAAAGTACCCCTTTTGCACCATGTAATTGACCGGCGTGGTCGCCGCATAGAAAAAGATCAGCGATTCCAGCTTGTTGATCAGTCCCAACTGGGTCATAATGATGTAAACAGCAGTCATTCCCATAAAGCCGGGGAACATTCCCAGAACCAGTGTGGTCTTTTTCATTCCATCCCTGCCCTTAAAGCGGAACCGGGACATCACATAGGCAGTCAGCAATACCAGAACCGTTCCTAAGCAGGAGCTGCAGACCGCAACATACAGCGTGTTAAAAAACCATGTCTTATACGGATACAGGCCGTTCACATCATCCGTAAACAGATCAATAAAGGTCTGAAAACTGAATGCCTGTGGGAAGAAGCCCTTGAAATCGTACAGGCTGCCGGTCTTGGAGAAAGAAGCCAAAATCAGCCAAAGACATGGGAACAGGAAAATTCCGGCCATAATGATCAGCGCCGTGTAGGTAAACACATGATCAAGGCCGCGCCGCACGGAGATAGTTTTCTTTTTCATTGGTATGTATCCTCCTGCTTGTAAGCTGCGCTGCGGACATAAACAGCCAGGGAGAGTACTGCCGTGATCACAAAAATGATCAAACTAATGGCCGCACCGATGGAATAATAGTTGTTATCCACTGACAGCTTATACAGCCAGTTGATCAGCAGATCCGTGTCGCTTGCCAGGAAGTAATCTGCGTAATTGGATATAACACCGTCCCGCAGGAAGAAGAAAATGCCAAAGTTATTGAAATTCCCTACAAACTGGCTGATCAGAACCGGAGTGGTAGAGAAGATCACAAACGGAAGCGTGATTTTCCGGAACTGGGCAAAACCGGACGCGCCGTCCAAGGCTGCCGCTTCGTACAGGTCTGTGTTGATATTGCTTAAAATGCCTGTGGTCATCAGCATAATGGACGGCGTGGTGATCCACGCATTCACAAACAGCCCAATGCCTCTGGCCCACCATTTTGCGGACGCATCGTTGGTCAGGAAGAAAATGCGCATGAGCCCCGCCTCATCCAAATAGTAATTGATAGGGCCGCTCTGGGAAAACATAAACTTAAAGCCCACCATGCTGATAAACCCGGGAATTGCGTAAGCCAGCACCGGAAAAGCCCGCCAAAACTTAGAGCCCTTCACATTGCGTTTATTCAGCAGCAGCGCCATTCCAAGGCCAATCACAAAATTCAATGCCGTAGAGACCACTGCCCACAAAATATTCCAGCCCAGAATTTTCACGAAGGTGCCGCCGATCTTCCCCAGGCTCATGATCTTTTTCCAAGCTGCGAAAGACCAGTTTGCAAGCTTCGGATACACCACTTCGCCACCTAGATCTGTAAAGGCGATCAGGATCATGAATACAATGGGCAGAATTGAAAAAATCGTTACGCCAACCACAGGCGCAGCCAGCGCCGTCATATGGAACTTCTCGTCAGCAGCGGTCTGAAGCGTCTGCCGGAACTTGCGAATCGGCTTTCCGGCCTGAAGCTGGCGGGCTGTGAATACCGCATCCTTTACATTGGTAATATACAAAACCACCGCAAAGATCAGAATAAAGATCGCAAACAGCCCCAAAATCAGCATGGTCAGGGAGTTATCGCCGGGAATGCCCAGCCACAGGTTTTCTTCACGAGTACCAAGCGTAAAGAACCCAATGATATCCGAAAATCCCCGGTAAATGAAGTAGGTTAGAATCACCCCGAAGGACGTTAAGTAAAACAGGCCCTTCATAATCTGTCCATAGCATAGCTGTCCCAATCCCATGACCAGCATAGACAGCTTCACCTGCCAGGGTGTCCAACGCAGAAAATCAGTTATCTTTTTCATGGCGCGCTCCTAAGACAGCGTTTCAATGGCATCCCGGATTTGGGTCACCAGCCGCTCCAACCCCATCTGAATTTCCGCATCCGTTTCATACATCCGCTCTTCTCCGCGCTCGGCCCGGTAGGGATCCGTGGACAGATCGATGAGGAAAGACTCCGCGGGTGTCCACAACTGGCCGATCTCAGTGATGGCGGGCATAATGCTGATGTAGCCTCTGTCCAGACGGTCAAAGAGAATACCCACAGTGGCATCCTTTTCCGCGATCTTAGCGGCCGCGTCTGCTCTGGCAGGCGCTACGCCTAAATACTCATTTCGGAGAACCGCCTGCTCATAGGAGGTTGCGAACTCCACAAAAGCCAGCGAAGCGTTGGGGCACTTGGTATAAGAGGAAATACCGTAGCCGTTGATGCCGCCCATCATAGTAGTCTCAACTGTCAAAGTATCCATGTTCATCACGGTATCCTGCCACTTGTCCGCTGTCAGATCAGCGCTGACCGGCAGCCGGGGTACGGTGATCATCTTCAAGTCTGCCTTTGCTTCTTCCTCTGTCCACTTTCCGGTGGATACCATGGAACGGATGAACATCCGGGATACATCGGGTGTTGTGACCGTGCAGAGCATAACGCCGTCAGCCAGATACTGATAGGCCGCAGACGAGAACGTGTTATCCAAAATCTCTGTGTTGTTCATCTGACCCGCCCACTGCTGGATCATCCGTGCGCCCTTATAGGACTCCCCTGCCGCCAAACCGATATCGCTTGCATTGGTGCCGTTGTCACCAAAGATGTAACCGCCGTAGGTCATCAGGTAGCCGCTCATAAAGTAAGTATCTACTGTTTCATCCAGATAGCCGTACTTGGTCGTCTGGCCGCCCTTTTTGCAGGCCTCAGAGTAGGCATACAGGGCAGTGTAGGTCTCAAAGAAATCGGGCTTGCCATTGCTGTTGACATCCCATTCAGTCTTCCAATTTGCAGGCAGCATGGATTCGATGTAATACAGCATACCGGATTGCACATTCAGAGGAATACCGCAGTAGAACGTCTCACCGTTCATATCCGTGGCGTAGGCATTCCACGCGCTCTCGGGAATCTGCTCGTAACATTCCATGCTATAAACAGGCAGCGGCAGCAGGTGCTGGTTGTCCGCATACTTCATCAGGATATCATTGGCCTGATACCATACATCCGGGCCATAGCCGTAGGGTCCGTCCGTTGCAAGGTCAGAATACTGGTCGATGTTCATACGCTCCGCAGAAATCCCCTTATCCTGAAAGGCCTCGTTAAAGGCGGCAATCAGCTGATCTACATAGCCCAGCTCCACAGCAGTATCATTCTCCAGAACCTTTACCACCGCCCCCTTCTCCAGCTTGCCGTCAAAGCGAGCCATTACCTGCTCGTACAGGTCAGACACGTTTCCAGCGGTGCTATCCGGTTTCTCGCCGCTGCAGCCGGATACGATAACAAGCAGCATCGACACAGCAATCAAAATGGATAATACCTTTTTCATCGATTTGTCCTCCTAACGCTCGATTATTTCAAAACCAAAAGCCGGTAAGTTTTCGTTGTTTCTATCCGTTCCGTTCACCCGCAGCACCAGCGTTTGTACGTCCGTGCTTCTGGTGAAGGTCAGGATTCCCTGTTCTTCCGTTAGCTCAAAACTGCCTCTGGAGAGTGCCGGCTCCTTCTTCAGTATCATCAGCTTCTTGATCAGATCATGGGTTTTCCTATCCCAGTTGGCTTCATTCCAGTCAAAGCAGCGGCGGCAATCCGGGTCGAAGCCCCCCTCCATGCCGATCTCATCCCCATAGTACACACACGGTATACCGGGATAGAAGAACATGACCGCCGCGGCTGTGCGATAGCGCCGCCCCTCCCCTTTCACCCGGGTCAGGAACCGATCCGTGTCGTGGCTGCCCAGTAAATTCAGCATTTTCTGGTTGGCCGCCATACTGTAGGTATGATACAAACGCACCAGCCGATCACGGAATGCAGATGCGTCAATGGTTTCAAACGCCAACAGATCAAGACATGCTTTGGTCAGGCCGTAATTCATAATGCCGTCGTATTCATCGCCGTTCAAGTACCGAACGGCCCGGTGCCAGTCCTCACCAATGATAACCGCTTCGGGATTTTGCTCCATTACCGCTTCACGGAAGGCTCGCAGGAACCGATGGGATACCTCATCCGACACATCCAGCCGCCAGCCGTCCACGCCATATTCACGCATCCATCGAACCGCCACATCGGAGAAATAGCGGATCACATCCGGATTTCCCGTATTCAGTTTCGGCATGTAGACCACGCTGCCAAAGGTATGGTACGAGCCGTCTTCATTCCAGAAGAACCAGTTGTAATACGGCGATTTCCCCCCATTTTTCCGTGCGTCCATGAAAAACGGATGTTCCCAGGAGCAATGATTAAACACGCCGTCCAGCATGACCCGGATTCCCCGGCTGTGGGCATCCACGATCAGGGCTTTCAGCGCCTCATTGCCGCCGAAGCTTGGATCCACCGTCTCATAATCCGTGATATCGTACTTGTGATTACTGGGTGAGCAGAACACTGGGTTCAAATACAGTACATTGACACCCAGTCCCTCAAGATACCCGAGCTTTTCCCGAACGCCAAAGAGGTCGCCCCCATAAAAGCTCTTTGGATGGGGCAGCTCTCCCCATACATCTTGAATATAGTCTTTATCTTTGTTGGACGCACCCATAAAGAACCGCTCCGGAAAAATCTGATAACACACCGCCGTTCTGACCCATTCCGGTACAGTCATGGTATCACAGGAAAACTGGGAAGTGTACTGGAAGAAATTGAAATACCCCAGACTGTGATCATAGTGTTCCGACAATCCCTCTTCCGAGAGATACCGTGTCTTGCCATCACTGCATTGCAGCTCGAAGATATACGCAAAACGCGTGTCCGTCAGCGGCACAGCTGCACTGTAATATTCCAGTTCTGAATCGGTAAACGTCAGGTGCATTGGCGCTTCATTCCGAAACTGGTGCCACATATTTTTATCGCAATTGTAAATCAGTTTTGCGGAATGAAGCATGCCCCGCAACGTCCGAAGCCGCAGGTGCATTTTCCCATCCATGGGGCACGCGTCCACCGTGCCGGGAATGTGAGAAATTGAAAAAATGTGCATATTCTACCTCGCTTGACAGTTGATTTCGGGTATGATAAGATGGCTTCATGAAAAAGAAGTACACCATGAAGGACATAGCGAAGGAGTGTGGTGTTTCCACCGCTACCGTTTCCTATGTTCTAAACGATGTGCCAAACCAGTCCATAAGCGCAGAAACGAAGAAGCGGATCCTGCATGTTGCCAACATGGTCGGCTATGTATCCAGCGCCAGTGCCAGAGCGTTGGCCACCGGCCGAACCAACAATTTTGGTGTTTACGTCCCTCACGACGGAAACAGCACCCATAAGCAGCGACTGCTCCAAGCCTTAGCGGAGGAGGCCGAAAAGGCTGGCTACCATTTGATTCTGCTCACCGGAAAATGCCTGAAAGCCCAGGTCACCAATGTGGACGCGGTTTTTGCCATCGACATATCCCAAGAGGATTTTGCCATTCTGGGCGACAACAGCTTCGTTCCGCTGCTGTATCTGGATGGCCAGACTGAAAACGACCTATTCTACTGTGTCACATTTGACGCCTGTGCTCTCCAGAAAAAAGCCCTGCAGCAAACCGGCTGTTCCAAAGCCGTGCTGGTGTGCGACACGCTCCACAGCGCGGATTATATCCGCTATCTGGAACACTGCTTCGACAGCGTGATCAACTTTGAAACCGCCGCGTCTCACACGTTCCGTGATGACACCGTGCTTCTTCTTGCTTCCCCATATTTCGGATCTGGAAAAAGGATCTTGCTCGGAAGCGAACCGCTCCCCCTTGCTTATGATGCCTACGCCCAGGCTGCTGTAAAGGCAGCGCTGAAAGCAATCGCAAGAGACGAAACGCCTACGGATCATCATATCCGAATTTCATAAAAAACGCGTGCCGATGGAACATCCACCGGCACGCTCATTGTTTTTATTCCACAGTGACCGCGCCGGTCGCGGGATCGTAGGTAATGGTGTAAGTGCCGGGATCGGCAGTAATATTGCCCATGCCTTCCGCGCCGAACCAATTCTCATTGGCAACCTTGCCGCCGCAGCCATAAGCAACCTTGAACGCGATCTTGTTGCCAGCCCAGTCAGCAGTCTCGCTTTCCGTAAAGGTAACTTCAAGCACATACTTGCCGTCCTGCTCGGTCATCTTGTAGGCAGTATTGTCCGCATTGACATCAGCCGCCCAGCCGCCGTTGCCGCAGGTGCCGACAACGTAGTAAGCAGGCTCTTCGGCAATAATCTCACCCTTCAGCTGAGGCTTGCCGTCCACCAGCTCCAGCTCAATGAAGATCATGTAGTGCCCTTCCTCCAGAACGATATTCTTGGAGTTATTCTCGCTGGAGTACCAGCCGTCCATAGCAGCGTTCTTGACACCAAACTCACCGCCGCCCTCAGGGACATCCGCTTCGCACCACCAGATCAGATCCTCGCCGTTGCGCTGCATATCCTGACCGGCCCAGTTATTAAAGGATGCCCACAGCTTCATGTCATAGGTAATGTCGAGGGTGGGCTTGGCATCCGCGTCGCCAATGCGCTCATAGGACAGCTTGCACAGGGACAGGGTCTCCGCGTCGGTCTTGAGGATCAGGCGGTACTTGCCGTCCTCCATAACCTGAATGTTCGCGCCGGAGTCAAAGGCGTTCTCGCCGCTGCACAAAACGGCAGACTCTGTCTTGTTCGCCAGGTGACCGGCGTCAATGCTGTTATTGTTGTCCCAGACATAGCCTTCACCGATGACCGCGATCTTAAATGCATCCCCGGCATACAGATTTACTTCGATGGCAAAGGTGTTAAACTCTCCCTCTACAGGCTGCAGCAGGTAATCATCCTGAGGCCACTTCTTGCCCCAGTTGTTATCGGGGTAGCCGGTCAGAGAGCCTGCCAGCATCCAGGGACGCTCGTCCACAACACTGGACTGCCATGCAACAAAAACGGAGGTGTCGGCAGTGATGGGCTGTGTTGCGTCAAACTCCACCATCAGTGCGGGCGTGGCATAGAAGCCCTCCACGATATAGCCTTCCTTCGTCAGTTCAGGCATCGTCACGGTCTTTCCGTTTTCCACTTCTACAGTTTGCAGGACAGTGGCCGCGTCACTTTCGTAGAAGGTGACCTTCCACTTGGCGGCATCGCCGCCGCTGGGATCTGTCTGCGCAGGGTCGCCTGTACAGGCGCAGGCCAAAACCATGGTCAGAACCACAAGGCAAACGAGAAGCACTCTTGTCAGATTCTTTTTCATTGTGTTACCTCCTGATAGATAAGAATTTGTCAGCGGCTTGATTTGTCCGTTACTTAACCGCTTAAGTAGCTTCATTATATGGCACTTTTCGCCGCTCTGTCAATCCCCTTTTTCATTTTCAGCGTTCCGTACAATTGCTGACACACAATTTTGTTCAACACATCCAGTTCTCCGGCCAAAGTGTGCCTGGACGCAAAAACACCGGCTTGCCAGCCGGTGTCAAATATTGTGTCAGTAAGGTATCATCAATAGATTTCAAATGCTGGACAATTTCTATATAATTTGCTATAATTTTTCCATCCAATCATATAAACTCAGGAGGATATCCCATGAAAAAACGCGTTTTCAGCATCATCGGCTGGATTCTGACGCTGGCGCTGATTGCGGCGCTGCTTCTGATTCCAACTCCCACACAGGTAAACGCAGCCCCTGCCACGTCAGCCATTGATATTCAGGACGGTGTCACGCTCCACTGCTGGAACTGGTCTTTCAAGAGTATTGAGGACAATATGGAAAAAATCGCAGCTCTGGGCTACACTGCCATCCAAACTTCTCCCATTCAGCAGGCTAAGCAGGCAACTGCCGGCTATCCCAGCAACGACTGGTGGGTCTACTATCAGCCCATGGGGTTCCATATCGATAATAGCGGTGAAAGTGCCCTGGGCACCAAAGCCGACTTTATAAGCATGTGCGAAACCGCCCACCGGTACGGTATCAAGGTCATCGTAGACATTGTTGCCAATCACATGGGCGACAACGGCGGCAATAACCTGGCCTCCACCATCATTGATGATCTGAAGAAGGATACCTCCTGTTGGCATGATTTCTCCAAGAACACAAATAATTATTCTGACCGCTATGAAGTGACCCAGTATTGCATGGCAGGCCTGCCCGACCTGAACACTGCCAACAAGAAGGTTCAGAATTATGTTCTGGATCTCCTGAAGGAATGCATTGACGCGGGCGCTGACGGTTTCCGTTTCGATGCCGTCAAACATATTGAGACCCCCGATGACGGCAGCTTCGCCAGTGATTTCTGGCCCACGGTAATCAACGGTGCCGTTTCCTACGCCCAATCCAGCCGCGGCATTACGCTGTACTGCTACGGCGAGCTGCTGGACAGCCCCGGCGGTTCCCTGTCTGTCAGCTCCTATACGAAATATATGAGCATCACCGATAACACCTGGGGCGACACCGTCCGCAACAGTGTCGTAAACGGAAAGAACGCCGGGGCTTACTCTTACGCTTATCACAAGTATGCGGAGGCTTCCGACCTGGTGCTGTGGGCAGAGTCTCACGACACCTTCGCTGACGGCACCTCCAGCGGCACCACTGATGAAGCCATTAACAAAACCTGGGCTTTGGTCGCTGCCCGCGCCGATGCCATGAGTCTGTACCTGGCTCGTCCGGCTAATATGTCCCAGACGCTTGGTACTGCCTCCTACACCGGCTGGTCTTATGCCGAAGTCGCCGCGGTAAACAACTTCCATAATGCATTTGTAGGTCAAAGCGAGTATGTTTCCAATGAAAACGGCATTGCATATGTGGAGCGCGGTACCTCCGGCGTGGTTCTGGTCAACTGCAAGGGCGCTGAGACTTCCGTCAGTGTCACCGCCAACGCTATGGCTGACGGCACCTATACCGACCAGATCACCGGCAGCAGCTTCACCGTCGCTGGCGGAAAGATTACCGGCACCATCGGCAGCACCGGCATCGCCGTTGTCTATGCAGCCGATCCCTGCGGTCATACTTCCCACGATACTGAAGGCTTCTGCACGAGCTGCCTTGCCAATGTGGGGCACAGCTATGACGCAAACGGAAAATGTGCCTGCGGCGTAGTCGAGCTCGCAGACCGCATCATTTACTTCACCAACTCCGCTAACTGGAGCACCGTCAACTATTACTCCTGGTATACACCCGAAAATATCATTTCCGCTGCTTGGCCCGGCAGTGCCATGACGAAAGTTGAAGGCAAAATCTATTCCTGCACCGTCCCTGTAGATGCACCCAACATTATCTTCAATGACGGTTCCACCCAGACCGCCGATCTGACAGTCCCTGCCGACAAAAATATGTATGACTTTGCTACCGGCAAGTGGAGCACCTATCCTACCGAACCGGAGCCGGAGCCTGATCCCACTGTTCCGGACACACAGGAAACTCAGCCCGACAGTACCACTGACGACCCGAGCCAGCCCAGTTCCGTTTCCCCCATCGTTTGGGTCGTAATTGCCGTAGCTGTCATAGCTGCAGCGGCAGTCGCGGTCATTCTAATCAAGCGTAAGCAGTGATCCATCGCCAAATGCCCTGCGTCCTATGGAACGCAGGGCATTTTTTGGCTATGAAATACATATTCACCAAAAAGCAGCCGTTGCAGTATATTGGTATTCATAGTAGAATGTAGTCATACAAATAAAGGAGAACACCGTTATGATTCGAAAAATAATTACCATTGATGAAGAAAAATGTACCGGCTGCGGCCTGTGCGCGGATGCCTGCCATGAAGGAGCCATCGGCATGGTGAACGGCAAAGCCAAACTGCTCCGTGAAGATTATTGCGACGGTCTGGGAGACTGTCTGCCGGCCTGCCCCACCGGAGCCATTACCTTTGAGGAGCGGGAGGCTCCTGCCTATAACGAAGCCGCCGTGCTGGCCTCTAAAAAGGCTAAGGAAGAAATAATCCCCTGCGGATGTCCCGGTACCGCCTGCCAGAGCATTCCAAATGACACGCCCGCCGGGAGCGCTGAAATTCCCAGCCAGCTGCGAAATTTTCCCATTCAAATCAAGCTGGTACCCATCAACAGTCCCTGGTTTGATTCTGCCGATCTGCTGATCGCCGCAGACTGCACCGCCTATTCCTACGGCAGCTTCCATCATCAGTTCATGGGCAGCAAGGTAACACTGATTGGATGCCCCAAGCTGGACGGTATCAGCTATGCCGAAAAACTGACCCAAATCTTCACACATAACAGCATCCGCAGCATTACCGTCACACGCATGACCGTTCCCTGCTGCGGTGGACTGAGTTACGCGGTTAAGGCCGCGCTGGAGCAGAGTGGTAAGCACATTCCTCTGAGCATCGTCACCATCAGCCCGGATGGAAAAATCGTCAAGTAATTCGGCTTTGTTGAAAAAATCCTGTTCGATTGAACAGGATTTTTTCTGAAGTTAGAACTCACTGCAGATATCGTAATATTGAGGCTCCTACTTGTCCTTGAAGGAGTTAAACCTCCCTGCGTTCCGCAAAATACAGTCCATACTGTTTGAGATGTTCTACCAAATCATAAACATCTTTCCCCTGATATTCATACCGGAAAGTTTCTCCCGGCGTATCGCTCGAAAAATAGTCCCAAGCAGTTTTCAGATCCATTACTTCCCGGATATCTTGCATCTCGAAGAAACCAATATACGTTTGCGGTGTTCCAGTATAGATTGTGACAACATTGTATTTCTCCACCAGAATCTCATTTGCCCCGGAATGGATGCCAATTCCGAAACTGCTCATCCCATCATGGATCAGCCATTCCCCGAATGTATCTAAAAATGCAACGGCTTTTTCGGGAGTCAAACCGTCCAGATAATATACATCCTTGTGAAACGGCTGCGCGCCACCGGATTTCAACGCTGTTTCCTCCTTGGCATTCGTAGGTACTTCCAGAATGATAAAGCACAATTCATTATGGAGCTTAACAAAGCTCTCAAGAAGCGGCTGAATCTTCTCCGCGTTTACATTGGCTGCAAAACCGGACGCAATACGCGTATATCCTTCATAGAGAACGGAGGGATCTTTTACTCTGCAGCCCTGAACCATATTCAGCATTTGTATCACCTCAGCAAAAATATAGCACAGAGGTAATCCGCGCGCAAGCTGGTTCACGATATAGTTTCGGCATAGTGATGTTATCTATATCGAGAATTACGCAGCTCTCCCCTGTAATCATTACTTCGTCGACAGCAAGCACACTATCAGTATAATACGGTCACTTTTTCATTGCCCATCTCTATTCACCGTGGTGGCAATTTCCCTTTCCGCACCCATGGCCGCCACAGGTGTGTCCGCCCTCACCGTGCTCATGATCGTGATGATTGCATTTTACGTTCGGATTATATCCGAGAGTGCCGGCAAGAAGTGCTTCGACCGCAGCATCGCAAGAGCCGCTGACACCTCCATACAGCTTAATGCCTGCCTCGGCAAGTGCCATCTGTGCGCCACCGCCGATTCCGCCGCAAATGAGTGCGTCAACTTTCAGATTTTGGAGGATTGCGGCAAGCGCGCCGTGTCCCTGACCGTTGGTATCAGCAACCGTGCTGCCTGCGATCTTTCCGTTTTCTACGTCGTAAATCTTAAACTGCTCGGCGTGACCGAAGTGCTGAAAGATCTGTCCGTTTTCATAAGTTACTGCAATTTTCATAATAGCATCTCCCTTATTTTTGATTTTACATTTCCCAACTGCCAAGCCAGTTTGCGAATTCCATATATGTGTCCTGCATTTCTGCGGCCAGTTGCTCGCCGTTTATAAGAGTATATACATAATCTTCGTTGTCAAACTCTTCTACGTATTGATACTCCTTGGTGTAATTTCCGTTTTCAAGCTCGGCCAGTGCTTTTTCAGCGAGCGCTTCCGCTTTGCGAACATTAGCAACAAGATCGGCAAAGGCGGTCTTGTCTACGGCTTCAATTTTCGCTACGATAGAATCGAAATATCCCTCCTTGTAGCCGTAATTGTACTGTGCGCCATCGTTATAAATAAAACGCTCCGCATCACTTGCATATAGATAATATCCCGGCTGTGCCACTCCGTTTTCATCGGTATAGCTATTGACATAATAGGTATTCCATGCGCAGAGGAAATTAACATAGTCGTACATGTTGTAAATGTCATTTACAACGTCTGTGTTAGCAATCTTTTGCCATAGAGCCATATCCTTGGAAAGATCCTCTGCCTTGATAATGGTATAGGTCGCATCCACAATCTTGCAGCAGAACTCATAACCGTACATATCGGTAAACGGCTTATCCTCGCTTTCGGATACCTCAAGGGTTCCAACAACCTGAATTGCCTGCGTCGTATAATTGAAGGAGTCTCCCTTTTTCGGATATATTTCCATCGTGTTGGAAAGCTGAGAGGTGTTAGGAACACAAAAGGGGCAGCTTTGATACGGCAGATTCATAAGGAACATAAACGAACCGTCGACGGGTGAGCTTGTTGCCATATAGCCGCTGATGGTAACGGTAGTACCGTCCAGCGTTTTCAGATAATCGTATCCCGAAGCCGCCTTGAAGCTAAGTTTGGTGACGCCCTCACCGTTAGGATCAATCGGCTCATCACCGCCGCTGCAGGCAGCAAAGGCGGAGATCATAACCGCAAGCATCAGAAGCACGGATACAAGTTTGAATATATTTTTTGTTTTCATAATTTTAATCCGCAATGCTATCCTTTCTTGACATACAGAATGTCCAAATTACAGTGGGAAGTACGCTGATAATGAATACAGCAAGAAGAATAACGAATTCCATCGGATATACCTTGGACATATTCAAAACCACACCCATAGACTCGACATAGTCGTTCATGAACGACATACAAAGCCGTGATACGCCGAAAGCAAGCAACACCGACACCAGCCCCATCATGCTGTTCTGAATAATATAGAGCAGATTGATCTTCTTCATACTGATACCGATCAGGCGCATAAGGGATATTTCCTTTGCCGAGTGGTACATATTCAAAAGTGTGATAATCGAAATGATTATTATGTTCATAATGAGAATGACCGCACAAAGCACAAATACGATATATTTCGTATCGTCTGCATCGCTCAGTACGCCGCGCATAATGCTCATGGGTTCGATTGCCTGAAGGGTATAGTTGTCACCGTCCTCCGTGGTAATGATCTTGCCGTCGTATTCCTCTACGAGCTGCATTGCAACGCCGGGATTCTTTGCTTTCACGATCACTGCGCATACCGTACCGTGCATATGCTGATGTTCCTCACCCTCGGCGTGCTCCTCCTCATGTTCCCCATGGTCGTGCATATCCCAGAGCGTTTTGAGCTGTGTGAATACAACATTATCGTAAGAGGAATGTGTTTCGGCAAGGATGCCTACTACAGTGATGCCTTGCGTATGTGTATCCGTACCACTTGCCGAGTGGCTTGTGTAAATCGCCTCGCCGACCTCAAGATCGCAGTATTTGGCCACATTGTAGCCGACAACTGCCTGCATTGTGCCGGATGTATCGAACATTTCCCCCTTCACAACTGCCTTCTGTTCAAGATAATCGGGAGTCGTTCCCACAACGCCATAGCCGTTATAATTGTCCGCCATAGCAAACGGAATAACCTTATCAACTCTCTGATCTTGCTGCAGGGAGATAACCACAGAATACGGTATCGTGCCGACAGGAGATTCGTTAAAGTACATCGTATTCATAGCCAGCTGCGTATTGCTTCCGGCAGGGCCAACGATTGCAGAATAGTACTGCGCGCCCGAGGTGATACCCTCGTCAACCTGGGTTGCTACGTTGAAGGCAAGTACGCCGATACCTGCGGAAATGACGATAGAAAGAACAATCAGAATAATCTGCACCTTTTTGATTGCCATGTTCTTAAATGCAAATTTCAGCATCTTATTCCCCCTCCTTTTCCGCAACCATATCCCGCATTCCGCTGGTCATCTCGTTCATATCAATGACCTCGTCGAAATACTTTGCCAAACGTTCGTCGTGGGTGACCGCAATAAGCGTTTTACCTTTTGAAACGGAGACCAGTTCCTGAATGACCTGCTCACCGATGGCAAAATTGAGGTTGCCGGTCGGTTCGTCGGCAAGGATGATATCCGGACGCTTTACAAGGGCGCGGACGATCGCGACTCTTTGCTTCTGTCCGCCGGAAAGATGCTTGATTTTGGCATTTTTCTTCTCAAAGATATCCAGAGAACGAAGCATATCGTCCATTTCCGAAATATCAACGCCCTCCAGGCGGAGAATGCCAATGTTGTCCGCAACTGACATCTCGTTGATCAGCTTAAAATCCTGAAATATATAGCCGATCTTTTCAATTCTGAACTTATCTTTTTCTTTTTGTGAGGTTGCACTCATCTCCACACCGTCAATGAGAATTGTACCCCTTGTGGGAGAGAGGATGCCGGCTATCATATTCAGCAGAGTAGATTTTCCGCAGCCCGATGCGCCGAGCAGCATATATGATTTACCAGTCTCAAAGGTAATATCGTGATAATCGATCTCGGTTTCATTCTGGAACTGCTTGCCGAGATTTTTAATTTCAATCATACAGTCATTTCCTTTCGTAATAAAACAAACTCTTAGTTCTAAACAACAAGACCTTGGTTTAATCCGAAAGCTTCACCTTTAGTCCGACGGGCGTTCCGTCCCGATTTGAAGAACGGTCAGCATAGGCGTATGTATAACCCCATCGATTATTGATGATCTGATATGCTCCTATCACCAGTGACAAACCGAGCAGCACATTGCGCGAGGCCTCAATCATCGAACATATCGCACAATGGGAATCAACGCAATCGTGAGCGTGCGGAACGAACGCGACAAAGGCATAGGCCAAAAACAGCATTACGGAAAGAACAGCAATGATCCTTTTGATCAATTGACGTCTTATCTTCATTGGCTGATCCCTCCTTGCGTTTACGAAATCCTAATCTCTTGTCCTGCGGACAGGTAAAACAACCGTTTCATGTGCTTCTTCATAAATTCATACTGTTCCCACCCTGTGCAGTGGCAGGTATAGTAATCCGCAGCAAAGCCATTCAGATGCTCTGCATAGGTTTTAAGGGTTTCGTCCAACGGTAACTTCGAAAAATGGAAGCCGCCGATGAGCACATCCGGCGTAAACCACGGCATAATATTCAAAACACCTTTATGAGAACAGCCGCTGATAAGGATTTTCTTTCCGCTTTCCTCTATCAGCAGATATTGCTCGTGACGAAAATCATCGGGAATAAGCCGACCGTTTTCCTTCACTGTCAGCCCAAAGCTGCCAAAGTCAACAGCTTTTTTCTGGTCGTTGCAGTGGTGCAGCGTAAGCCCTTCGGCAATATACGCCGTACCGTCTGTAAAAATCAGCCGGTCATTGGCTTTTAGGCCGTCGTCAAGCCCAATATACTTTTCCGTTCCGTTGTAGTGAGGTTCAAAGGCATAGGTGCTGAGATATATCGATGCTTTTCTGTTGATATCCAAAAAGGTCTTCAGGCCGCCGCCGTGGTCGTAATGTCCGTGGGATAGAATGGCTATATCCACCTCAGACAGATCCACACCGAGTATCTGAGCATTCCTCGCAAAAAGCTCGGTCTGTCCCATATCAAAGAGGATTTTGTGGGCTTCTGTTTCAATATAGAGCGACAGTCCGTGTTCAGAACCAATATGCTCGTTTACGGAAGTGTTCTCAGTAAGGCAAACAATTCTCATTCCGCACACCATCCTCTTCGATGCTCCTGACAACCGCCGCAGCCGCAATATTCTTCATTTCCGTCGCAGATACGGTATTCGCCGCCTTCAATACGGATGGAGCATCCCTTTACGAGAGCTTCGGCAAGCTTCTTCCTTGCCGTTTCGCAAATCAGCTGTGCGGTTGCACGGGACACCTGCATATATTCTGCGCATTGCTCCTGGGAGAACCCTTGGTGATCAATTAGACGGATGCACTCGTACTCGTCAACAGTCAGGATGATATGTTCGTCTGTTTTGCTGTTTGCAGTAAACACATCGGCAATGGGCATTCTGCAGACTTTTCGGCATTTTCTCGGTCTTGGCATAACGATCTTCCCTTCCGCACGTTTCTGGCATATACCAATTATATTGCCGTTTTTGGTATATGTCAATAACGCAGAACGATGATTTGCATGTTGATCAAATAATAGGTAAAAAAGTAAAAATCCCGAACGCTGACGCATTCGGGATTTTGGGGCTTACACCACGAAAATACAAACCGCTAAGAAGCCTTGGTTTTAATGAAATCTTCTTCGCAGATGAAATGAAATCCGTCCTCTCTCCCAACGAAGTCGGATTTCATCACGAAGTGATTTCATCCATCGAAGATGAATTTATCCCGTCCGTTAGGACGGATTTAGTTAAAAAAACTCCGATGCGAAACGCATCGGAGTTTTTCTGGAGGTACCGGCCAGATTTGAACTGGCGAATAACGGTTTTGCAGACCGGGGCCTTACCACTTGGCTACGGTACCATATGAAATTAGGAACGCGGCGCGTTCCTAATCTCTTTCTTGGAGCGGGTGACGAGGCTCGAACTCGCTACCTCCACCTTGGCAAGGTGGCGCTCTACCAGATGAGCTACACCCGCATCTGGTGCCTCCGGTCGGAATCGAACCAACGACACGCGGATTTTCAGTCCGCTGCTCTACCTACTGAGCTACAGAGGCATGTTGTGGAGAGCTTTTCGCTCTCCACAGATGCATTATATGGCGACCCGGAACGGACTCGAACCGTCGACCTCCAGCGTGACAGGCTGGCGTGCTAACCGACTGCACCACCGGGCCAAATTGTATGGTGGGAACAACAGGGCTCGAACCTGTGACCCCATGCTTGTAAGGCATGTGCTCTCCCAGCTGAGCTATGCTCCCCTAGCTTTTCGCTTTGGTTTTGTGTGGCTCACCTCAGCGACATGACACATTATACACATGGAAGCACCATTTGTCAAGCACTTTTTTTAATTTTTTTGCTTCAATTTTTAAATGGTGATTTCTGCGGTTTTACCCGCAGAAATCATGCTATTTTAAATCTTTTTCAGTAATTCCGCAACATCTTCGGGAGTAAAGCTGTATGTGGTGTCACAGAATTGGCACGCCACCGGAAAGGGCTTTCCTTCGTCCATGATCTCTGTCAGTTCCTCTCTTCCCAGGCTGATCAGCGCAGCGGTTACCCGCTGCCTTGAGCAGTAGCATTTATAGCTGACCTCGGCAGTCTCCATGAACACCACGCCCAGCTCGCCGCAAACCTGACCAAGAATATCCTCGGGCGTCATCCCCGCTTCCAGCATTGCGGTAACCGCACCGGCACGCTGAATCCCCCGCTCCAAAGCATCAATGGTCTCCTCCGGCGCACCGGGGAGAAGCTGCAGCAGATAACCACCCGCAACCTTTACAGAGCGGTCACGATCCACCAGAACCCCCAGCGCGCAAGCCGTCGGGATCTGCTCACTTTGGGCAAAGTACGCCGTTACATCATCGCCGATCTCGCCGGATACCAGCGGCACAGACCCGATATAAGGCTCCTTCATCTGCAGGTCGCGAATGACCGTCAGTGTGCCGTCCACGCCCACTGTCGCGCCCACATCCAGCTTTCCGGGATACTTTTCCACCAAAGGCACAACCGGCTCTGTCACGCAGCCGCGAACATTTCCAGCCGCGTCGGATACGCAGGTAATCGTGCCGATGGGGCCGCCGCCCCGGATCTGCAGCGTCATGGAACCATTATCCACCTTCTGCATATTGCCCATCATGGATGCCGCCGTCAGAGCCCGACCCAAAGCCGCTGTGGCGTTGGGCGCTGTACCATGGATCTCAGCCGCTCTTTTTACGATCTCCGTAGAACGGATGGCCACGACCTTCACAAAGCCATCCATGCTCATTCCACGAACCAGATAATCACTCATCATTACTTCTCTGGGATTTTCCCTTTCTCCTTTTATAAATTTTAATTACTATACCTTAATTATAAAAAAATTGCAATACTATTTTTATTTCGTATTTCTAAGCAATACGCCGTCCACAAATGTATTGCAATATTCATTGAATTGTGATATACTGCCTGTTGTCACACAAACTAGATAATTGGATTATATGGGGTTAGTTCATAGGGATACTATGCCCTCTTATTGCCATACTCAATTTATGGATTTAGCAAAAATGCGAACTCTCTTGATTGAGTACGGTGAGCAATCCCTATTCCGATCAGTTTGTGTGACAACAATCGGAGTTTGCATTTTTCAGTGTGCTGACTTCGGTTGGCACACTTTTTTATTTTTGAAAGGAGCCCCTGATGTGAAAAAACTACTCGTATTATTTTTCATCGCATTGTTGCTATCTCATGTATTGTGTGCATGCGCAGACAATAGTACTTCGAACAATCCCAATACCAATTTTGAAACCACTAATAATTATAGCGAGAGTTTGACAGAAAAACCCACAGATAATACCAATGCAACCGATTTTGATGCCTCCCATAATGACAGTGAGGATATGGTAGAAATAGCCGTGGATTATCCCGATGTGGCTGAATTTGAGCTTGATTTAAATAACGGCAAGGATTTAACAGGAAAGACTGTGACTTTTGAGGTCATAGAATTTGTCCCCGATAGTGCATTTGGATACAATTTACAAGCCGGTGAACACCTCAATTTCTGTTCCCCTAAACATCCCGGTGTTAATGAAGGCGACATAATTACTGTTAAAGTTACATCTATCTCCTCTATGCTAGGTTCATATATTATCAGTTACGAAATTGTAGATTAATCCCTCATTAGGTGTCCTTAGCATGTTTAGTCACTAAAACCAGATATCAAGAGATAAAAAGAAGTAAAGCCACAGACCGTGGCTTTACTTCTTTTTTATGTGTACTGTGCCCTTTCTCGCACTGAAGTAAATCCGCTGCTCCCCCGGTCTGGGCGCTTCAAACCGCCGGTCACCGTATACCTTGATGCCAATAAACCCGGCATCCCTTAAAAAACCCATCAACTGCACCTGGGAATAGGCGTACTCCCGATGTTCCTCAAAGCTCCGTTTCCAGACCTGACCATGGCGCTGAAACAGATCCATTCCGTAAGAACAGATATTGCTGTTCTCGTTGAACTCTCCGCGCCAGACACAGTAAACATCGTCGTCCTCGTCCAGAAAAACCTGACCGTCCATAGCCTGAAGCTTTTCTGGGGTATTCACGTCAAAAATAAAAATACCACCAGGGTTCAAAACTCTATACACCCGCCGGATAGCTTCCCGGCAATCGTCGGGATTCAGGATGTAATCCAAACTGTCCAGCGCGCACACAGCCAGATCTACACCTCTGGGCAGACGCAATTCCTGTAAGCGCTGGCAGACAAACACAGGTGCTTTCTCCAGCTCCTGCGCCTTCTGACAGGCCACAGTCAGCATCTCCTCCGACATATCCACGCCGGTGACCTGCAAGCCGTCCTGAGCCAGCAACAGGGCTACAGAGCCGGTTCCGCAGGCCAGATCCACCGCTGTCCGGGGTGTGCAGCCCTCTTTTTCTAAAATACGCTTGTAAAAATCAACCGTCTGGCTGTAATCCACATCATTGGTCAGCCGGTCATAGCTGGCTGCCAGAGCTTCATAGGCTCCCATCGTATCCCCCTTGCATAGCAAACATCCCGACCCGAGATGGGCCGGGATGCAAAGCATTCAAAATCAACGCTTGAAGATCTTGAAGATATCGTCGATATCGTCGTTGGCCTTGGAAGTGGAAGAAGCAACGGCACCGCCTTCAGAAGCAGGTGCGGCAGCCTCAGGCTTCTGCTCAAAACCGGTGGCAATAACGGTAACGCGCATCTCATCCTCAAACTCGTCAGAATAGGTAGCACCGAAGATGATGTTTGCCTCAGGATTGGCGGCCTCCTGCACGATACCGGCAGCAGTCTCCACATCGTCCAGAGTCAGCTCAGAGGAACCGGTGACGTTGACCAGAACACCGGTAGCGCCGTTGATGGAGGTCTCCAGCAGACCGCTGGCCACAGCGGCCATAGCAGCCTGCTCAGCCTTCTCACGGCCGGAAGCGGTGCCCACGCCCATGTGAGCGCGGCCAGCGTCCTTCATAACGGCAGAAACGTCAGCAAAGTCCAGGTTGATAATCACGCGGTCAGAGTAGCCAACCAGCTCGGAGATGGAGGTAACAGCCATCTTCAGCACATCGTCAGCAATGCCAAACGCATTGGCAAAGGTGATCTTCTGATCGGTAACATATTTCAGACGGTCATTGGGAATCACAATCAGGGAGTCAACCTTATCGGACAGAGCGGCAATGCCCTGCTCAGCCTGACGCATACGGTTCGCACCCTCGAACTTGAAGGGCTTGGTAACAACGCCAACGGTCAGGATGCCAGCCTCATGAGCCAGGTCAGCCACGATGGGAGCCGCGCCGGTGCCGGTGCCGCCGCCCATGCCAGCGGTGATAAAGACCATATCCGTACCTTCCAGGCACTTGGAGATGATCGCTCTGGATTCCTCAGCAGACTTCTTGCCCACCTCAGGTCTGGATCCTGCGCCCATACCATTGGTCAGCTTCTCGCCGATCTGCAGCTTATTCTTGCAGATGGACTTATTCAGATCCTGCTTATCGGTATTGACGACCACGAAGTCAACGCCGTCCACG
>CANBCW010000017.1 GCA_947367115.1 uncultured Clostridia bacterium
CCCCTCTGGCGGGCCCCCCCGGGGGGACGTCCCCCCGGGTTGACAGTCCGGAAATTGTCAACCGGGCTCCGGCCCACAGTGCGAGCGGGGATTTTCCCCCAGCCCAGCCGCCGGGCTTCTCATTGTCCCGGGAGCGTCAAGGCCAAGCCCTCCGGGCGCACCGTGCGGCGCATGGTGCGGCCTTGACCCACCCGGGGCGGGAAATTTGCCCGGCGGGGCTTGACTTTCCCGGCCCCCGGTGGTATAGTGTTCTGGCGAGGCCCGTTCCGCTCCTTCGGGGGCCGCCCCTTCCGGGGTGTCCGTGGACGGCGTAAAGCCGCTCAGCTGTTTCAGCTGGGCGGCTTTTTTACTGCTCCGGGCTTCCCCCCCAGCCGTGCCGGAAGTCTGCCCCTCTGTGTGCGCCCGCCGCCCTCATGTACTTGATACTAGGTCGGTCAGGCTCGCCTAACGCAACAAAACCTCTGTCATTTTGTTGCGTTCGTTACGTCTATTCATCAAGTTTCTGCTTCCGCCCTGCTCTGCCGCAATATTGCAGAGCCAAAATAGGAGGTTTTGCAACAAAAAACGGAAAATGCTGAACTTTTGAAAGGTGTTCGATTTTGAATGTGGTGGTGTAATTGAATAGCTGTAGTAATAGAATTTTCTTATAAGTTCTTATATTTTTTGAAAAAATGGTGTAAATTTTGGTGTAGTACCGCAGCCATGCACGCCATTAAAGCTTTACTGAGAATTTTCCCCGGCTCCACAGCCACAAAGGTGTATGCATATCGATCGGCGACAGATCCGTATCCTTCAGCAATTCTCTCCACCGCTGGGCAGTGATCTGCTGGACATTGGAGCCCACAGATTCCTCCTGTGATATGATGCCCAGCTTCACACTGGCCTGTATAACATGCGTATCCGGAGCTACGGAAATATTCTCCCGGTCAATAAACCGCACATCCGTATATTGCTCCATCACATACAACCAATAATTGCAGATCTTATTTCCGCCCAGATAAGGAAAGAACTTTTTGTGCGTTCGGATATATTCTTTGATTTTCTCCGCTGAAAAATCATTCCGCCGGAACAGGTTGCGGATATCCCCTGCCAATTCATTCTCCACAGTCTGACACAGGGTTTTCCAGATAATTGGCTGCTTGTTTGGCTGGATCGCTACCTTGTATTTTACCAGAATATCTTTCAGATTCTGTTCATCCATGGCACATATAGCGGCGCTGTCAAACACCTCAGGGTGCTCTCTGAACATCCGATTCGCGCATTCCCACAAAACATAAGAATTTCTCTGGTAGTTCAGCGCCATCGGCAGTGTAAAGTACATATAATTCAACCTACAGCCCGGTTCCAGACCTGGATTTTCATGCTCAGGCATTTTTTCGCCGCCCAGCTCCCCTGCCCGATAGGCAGTCATGAGGGAATTGACTTTGTCCATGATCATTTTTACCACATCCTTTTGTCTATTTTACAGCAGCATCACGCAAAAATCAATTTAGGAAACAGCGAAATATTTCTTTACTTTTTTGTCCGGCAGCGGTACAATAAAAGCGTACATTAACGACAAATTCTGTCAGGAGGAATTCATCATGAGTGTCAAACGTATCGGCGTTCTCACCAGCGGCGGCGATGCCCCCGGTATGAACCCCTGTGTCCGCGCTGTTGTCCGTACTGCCCTGTATCACGGCATTGAGTGCTATGGTATTCGCCGCGGCTGGAACGGTCTGATCACCGGCGATATCATTAAGCTGGACGAAAAGAGCGTTTCGCACACCATCAATCGCGGCGGCACCATTCTGTATACCGCCCGCAGCAAGGAATTTATGACCGAGGAAGGCCAGCGTAAGGCCGTTTCCACCTGTAAATTCCTGGGTCTTGACAGCATTATTGCCATCGGCGGTGACGGCACTTTCCGTGGTGCCCGCGCCCTGTCCAAATACGGAATCAACGTCATCGGCATCCCAGGCACCATTGATAACGATATCAGCTGCACCAATTACTGTATTGGATTTGACACCGCCGCCAATACCGCCATTGAATGTATCGATAAGCTGCGCGACACCATGCAGTCTCACGAACGATGCTCTGTTGTGGAGGTTATGGGTCGCAATGCAGGCTATCTGGCCATGTACGTCGGTCTGGCTGTTGGCGCAACTGCGGTTCTGGTTCCCGAGGAGGAGATTGACTTCGAGCGGGATGTCATCGAAAAGATCCGCCAGGCTCGGTTCAACGGCTTTACCCATTACATGATCGTTGTGGCAGAAGGCGCTGGCTCCGCCAACGACATCGCTGCCAAGATCAAGGAAGCCATTGATCTGGATCCTCGCGTGACCGTTCTGGGGCACATCCAGCGTGGCGGTGTTCCCACCGGCCGTGACCGTGTAAATGCCACCAAAATGGGTTATATGGCCGTGGAGCTGCTCCTGGCCGGCAAGACCAACCGCATCGTCTGCACCCACGAGGGCGGCTTTACGGATGTAGACATGGATGAAGGTCTCGATATGAAGAAGGGCATTCAGCAGATGGAAGTGGACGTTCTGGCAGCCATGACCGGCATTTGATACGCTCCTCGCTCTGAAATTTTACACAAACTCCCCCATACGATCTGATCGTATAGGGGAGTTTTCTTCGATTTATACCCAGCTAAGATTGTTGAGCAATTGACTTACACCTGCCATAATACTGCCATCCTTCATAAACTCCTCATAGCGCATATTAAAAAGGTCTGTGAATGAAGAACAGAAATGTTGAGATACCTTCCCCTGCCCTCTGATCGCCCATTCCTTCGTTTCTGGGCAAAGGACGATGACCACACCCTTTGTGTAATGTTCGGACAGTGTAAAATCCTCCGACAGACGGTCTGCGACTGTATCTATTGTTTCACCGTCGACACGTTCGATCACATGAACGGCAATATCGCAGTTGGAGCTTCTCATCGCTGTTTCGATTCTATTCTCCAGTTCGTATTTCTCCGGCAGGAGCAGGAAACTTTCGCAACGGAGCCGATTGCGCGTGTCGCTCAGAATTGCGTTCGTTTCGTCATCTGCAAAAAACAGCAGGAATTCCCTGATCTCGCTCCAGCCAAGCTTGTTGAAGTTGGTGTACTGTGGCTTGCTGATGGTACAGCCCTCAGTAAACCGAACGGACAGTGTGCCTGTTCGTTGATATAGCTCATTTCCTGTGTTCTGGTAAAGCTCTCCTAAGTCATCAATGATCAATTCGATGCCATCGTCTTTTTCCGCAAGGCTGGCGGTAAAGCCGAACTCGATATTTTCCCCTTCCCCATCCGACGAAACACTGAAATCCAACTCGCCGCTATCACGATTCCAGCTGCTGGAGATGATCAAGGTTTCACATTCATCGTTAGAAACCGTATCAACGGTTATCGTATTTCCGTATATGCTGCCACTTCTTTCGATGGAGGATGTAATGGTATTGCAGCTTTTACTTTCTTTGTATTCGCTTTTCACTTCCAGAATCAAATCACTGGTTTTGGGATTACTTCCAAACGTTAGCATCAATTCGTTGACTGACTGATTTTCACTTTCATTAAAGGAAACGGTGACCTCACATCCAATGGCTGCAAGGCGTAGATTGTATACGTAGTAAGTCAGTATACAGGTTTGGTTCGATTGTACACTGCGCGCCTCCATGGAAGTGCGGATAGATTGAACGATTGCCGCAGAGTCACCAAACAGTTCAGATACGTCCTCATCATTCTCCAATTGTGTCAGCAATGCATCGAACAGTTCATTCATTTGTTCCTGATCGATGGAATATACAAAGGTGTCACATTTTCTGGTCTTTCCGTCCAGCTCAATACGTTCGCTACTGATCACGGGTTCCTGATCTTCAGAAAAATCCTTCAGTATCTCCAGATACGGTTCGAGAAGCTCATCATAGGCGACAGTTGAATTTATGCTTTTATGCAGCTGCTGAACAACTTGTTCATATTGCTGCATCTCTTCCTCGGACAAAATCAAATTGAAATAGCTGCTGCGAATGTCCCGGGCAAAGGTATCAAAGGTCAGTCCGTAGTAATTTCCTGCAGTAAACGCGTCAGACTGCAAGGCAACACAATCCGCATCCAGATATACGCCCAGGTCAAGATTCTGATCATTCGACGAGATCATGGCATCAAGCATCAATTGCTTTTCCTTTTTCTTGGTCTTGAGTGACAGGCTTGCCTCGGTTTTGCCCGAATAGTAATCATCGCAGGAAAGAGAGAGATCTAGTTGTCCGTCGTCCATGATCTCTCCTGCGTGGGAAAGCAGCTCATATGGGCTGCCTTCACTTCGTTTTGCTAATGCATTTATGGTATTTCCTGTTGCGATGGACAGATAGTTTTTGGGTGCCAGCATCCGTAAAAGCGGCTTCCAGAGAAAGGCTGCAGCGATCAGCACCGCCAGAACGGCGGCACATATGATCAGCCAAGTCATATTCTTCTTTTCTTTTTTGCCTGTGGACGGAACTGGAGCGTCAGCAGAATTAGCCGGTGAATAATCGGTCGTTTCAGATACGCGTGGATCGCTAACGTTTTCCATATTATTCCATCTCCTTTTCTCAGATGTTTAAAGAAATATGAAAATTCCTCATCTGTATTATACATAACAAGAATAAGAATTGTCAATATTTGAAAAACGGTCTGCCAGTTCGGCAGACCGTTTACGCTTTAGGATGGCATTTTTCATAGACAGCTTTCAGCTTCTGATTGACCATGTGTGTATACATTTGGGTGGAAGAAATATCACTGTGACCCATAAGCTCCTGCAATGAGCCAAGATCAGCGCCATTTTCCAGCAGATGAACCGCAAAACTGTGGCGCAGTGTATGGGGCGTGATCTCCTTCTCGATATGTGCGGAGGCTTGATAGTGCTTCAGGATCTTCCAGAAACCCTGACGGCTCATACGTGCGCCGTTGATGTTAACAAACAGTGCCTTCTCATCTGACACCGCGATCATCGTATCCCGGATATCACGAAGATAGACGGTCAATGCTCGAAGTGCGCCGGGGTACAGCGGAATGGCTCTGGATTTCTTTGTGCCGGAACACTTGATAATACCAAGATCCAAATTGACATCATCTACGTCCAACTCGATCAACTCGGATACCCGGATACCGGTGGCGTACATAACCTCCAGCATAGCCTTGTCACGGAAACCCTTCGGGTCAACACAGGCTGGCTGCGCCAGCAGAAGCTCGATCTCACGCCCTGTAAGGATCTGAGGGAGCTTTTTCTCACCACGGTCAACATGAATGTCCACCACAGGTGTTTTCTCCAGAAAGCCGGAGGAGACCAGATAAGCGTAGAAATTCTTCAGGCTTGCAAGACTGCGGGAAACCGTAGCTCCGGATCGGCCCTCCCCTTCCAAATTGGCAAGATAGTCGCTGATATTCAGTTGTGTCGCATCCACAACGGCAGTCCCTTCCCTGTCGCGGAGCCACTCGGCAAACTGGCGAATGTCGCGCAGGTAGGATGAGACGGTGTTGGAGGATGCCTGCTTTACCTTAGACAGATAATTTTCGTAGGCACAGATCAGATCCAACATGAAAACGCGTACCTTTTCCCTTCTAGCTTTCTATGAGCGACACCAAAAACGGTGCGATCAAACAATAATCAATGCTTCCGACCAGTAAAGCAGCGCCGATACATGCAGGCAATTCCCAAACGGAGGTCTTCGTCTGACCGTGTATATGCCGAAGCCAATAAAGGTACAGCACAGGGATCAGACAATGGTCGGAAAACAGAAACAAAAAACGAACCAGCCAACTGCTTTGACCAAATGCAAGGCTTACGCCACAAGCGCAATAGCTAAAGCCGAAAGCCTTCAAAGCGCTGATGATCAGCAGCAGCCATGGTTCGGACAAGGAAACCGCATAAGCGGATAATAGAAAAGGTAACAACGTCGATGCCAGCAAGCCAGTGATCGACACGGAGCATTGAACACTCTCGTACATCATCGGAACAAGAAATTCGCTTGCGGCCAAGGCTGCGGGAACTCCCAGCAGCATACCAAGGAACCAGCTTAACGCAAGAAGCCAGGGGCTCGTCTTGCGCCAAATAGACACAGCATCTGTCTTTATCAACCTCATACCCTTCATTGACCTCCTCAGGACCGTACAGGTCGCCGAATCAAAGCATAGTGAGACAGGCCATTGAAAAAGGGCGCAAAGGTTCCCCCAATTCACATCGCATGAATACTATACTCCAAAAACAATTCTTTTTCAAGCACATTTCGGTACTTTAAACGTTTTTTGTAAATTATGCCGATTTTTATGTCAACACTATTATGTTAACTCGCGTAACTATAAAGACGCATTCCTTTATCATTTTCAATTATTGGGCAATATCTTGAGATTACGCATAAGCAATCATACTAAATATTGATTTTGCAGGAAATCTTGCGCCGTTAATTGGTAGGGTAAATAATATTTACCTATTTGTTGAATTTGTACAAGTTAACGGTGGCGATACTTTTTTCGGCGTTTTCTTCCCATACCTTCCCCTTTCAGGCCCAGTAAGCCGACCGCGCCGCATCCGGCCAAAATCACCAGAGCGGTCACGCCCATCCCCTGATACTGTCCTCCGAAGAATAATGCGGTAATGCCAAGCAGCGTCAGATAATAAATCGCTCCTGCTCCCAGGCATACAATCATCCATCGCCGTTTGATCAGTGCTGCAGCCAGCCACGCTCCAAACGCTGATGCTGCAAGCAAAATTGTAATCGCTCCATACCCAATGGAACTCTCAGCCATTTTCCCGCCGAGCACCGCATTGACAATGACCGCGGTGCCAATGAGTGTCAGAAGCAAGCTGACTGCCGCACCGGCAGCGTAACCGATAGGCATCGGTACGGCTTTCCCGCTGATTTTCTTGTTGATGACCATGTCCACTCTCCCCTTTCACCACGAGTTTATGGGCAGCCATATGCAAATAGAACCGGCGCAGACAAGTTGTCTGCGCCGGTGACGTGGATGATTTATTTTAGATAGACATTTGAGCGACCATGGCATCCAGAAGCGCCTTGGCATCTTCCTTCGTTTCACCAACTGCGGTGTAATAGAACTTGACCTTCGGCTCCGTACCGGAGGGGCGGGCGATCACGCTGCCCTTATCGCCGAGAAGGAACTCGAGAACATTGGACTTCGGCAGGTTAATAACCGTTTCAGCGCCGCTCATCAGATCCTTCGCAATGCTGGATTTGTAGTCTCGGACGCCGGTAACAACTGCACCGCCAATGGTCGCGGGAACCTCGGCACGCAGATCCGCCATCATCTTCGCTGCCTTCTCCATGGCATCCGCGCCGGTGAGTTCAACGCTCTGTACATAAGCCAGATAGAAGCCATACTTTTTATACACATCCGCCAGAGCATCCAGAATGTTCTTGCCCTCCAGCTTCAGGCTTGCAGCCAACTCGCAAACCAGCATCGTGGCAACGATAGCATCCTTATCGCGAGCGTATGTTCCCTTCAGATAGCCGCAGCTTTCCTCAAAGCCAAAGATGAATTTGTATTCTTCATTCTTCTCTTCCAGCTTCAAAATCTCACCGCCGATATACTTGAAGCCAGTCAGAACAGCCTTCATGGTAACACCGTAGTATGCAGCGATACGGTCGGCCAGCGGCGAGGACACGATGGAACGGACAGTGATCGCTCCCTCAGGAATGTCATTTTTTGCGGTGCGAGCCTTCAGAACGTAGTCCAGCAGCATAAAGCCCAGCTCGTTGCCGGAAAGCTTCACAAAGCCGCCCTTGCCGTCAGGAACGGCGATGGCAACGCGGTCAGCGTCCGGATCCGTGCCGAGGATCACGTCGCAGGGAACGGTTCTGGCGACCTTGTAGCTCTCGTTCAGAGCGGCATCCGTTTCAGGGTTGGGGTACTCACAGGTCTTAAAATCACCGTCAGGCTTTGCCTGGCATGCAACAGTGGTGATGTTGACACCCAGCTTGCCCAGCACAGCGTGAACAGGTTCCATACCTGTTCCGCACAGAGGCGTGTACACAATATTCAGGCCGGAGGCCTTCAGCATCTCAGGATCGACCGCCTCGTTCAGAACGGTCGCGTAATACTTCTCCCATAAATCCTGGCCGATGTAGGTGATCATTCCTTCACCCATATATTCCGCAAAGGTTTTGGTCTCAGGAACAAAGAAGGGAATTTCAGCAATCTTGGCGGTAACGATCGCAGCGGGTTCATCGGTCATCTGGCAGCCATCGGGGCCGTAGCACTTGACACCGTTGTATGCACCGGCATTATGGCTGGCAGAAATGACGATGCCGCAGCCGCATCCCAGTTCACGAACGGCATAGGACAGCATGGGGGTAGGAGCCAGACGGTCATACAGCCAAGTCTGAATACCGGCTTCCGCGAAAGCAACCGCGCAGACCTCAGCAAAAAGCTGGGAATTGTGACGAGAATCGTAACCGATAGCAGCCTTTTTAGGCAGATCGGTGGAAGAAAGCCACGCGGCCATACCCTGTGCGGCTCTGCGGACGGTATAGCGGTTCAGGCGGTTGCTGCCTGCGCCCATAATGCCGCGCATACCGGCTGTTCCGAACTGAAGATCGCTGCCGAAACGACCCTTCAGTTCCTCGGTGTCGTTTGCTATTGCAGCCAGTTCCTGCTGCGTTTCTTCAGGCAGGCCTGCGTTGCACCAAAAAGCATAGCGGTCCATGTAATTCATTGTGTTTTCCTCCATTCTACTTTTGAAAAAACAGCTCAAAAGGGGGACTTTTGAGCTGTTTTTGTAAATTGATCAATTAGTTGCCCTCGACGGCGCTGTTATCACGCTGCATCTGAGCGGCAGCCAACGCGTTGAACTTCGCGCGGGTATCCTGCACTTCACCCAGAGACTTGGCAATCGCTTCCTCTGTGTGGCGCAGAGCCTCATCCATGTACTCATTGCTGACCTTGCGAAGATTGGCGATCTGAGCCTTGGCCTGTGCAACTTCCTCCGCGCAGCGGCGCTTCGCTTCTTCGTAGATGACCTGCTGGGAGACCAGATGCTCAGCCTCTTCCTGCGCCTTGCGGATGACATTCTCAGCCTCACGCTTAGCCTGACCGATAATCTCAGCACGGCTCTCAACGATAGTACGGGACTGCTTCAGCTCAGCAGGCATCTGAGCAATGATTTCATCCAGCATATCCAGCACCTTATCCCGCTCCAGAATGCACTTATCGGCAGCCAGAGGCATGGAACGGGCATCCTGCACCAGATCATACAGCGCGGTGATGATATCTTCAATATGTTTCTCGTTCATTAGGGATTTCCTCCTTGACGTATTGTATTTATTCTCTTCTGAAAATCCGGAATAATTTGCTCCGGAAGAAAATCAGACAGATCTACATTGTAGCGCCCAAGCTCCTTGACAGCGCTGGAACTCAGATACATATACTGATGTTCCGAGGTCAGGAACATCGTATCCAGCTCCGGGTTGATCTTTCGATTGATCAGTGCCATCTGGAATTCGTTTTCAAAATCGGAGCCGGCCCGCAGACCTTTCACGATCACACAGCTTCCCTTTCGGCGGGCATAGTCTGCCAAAAGCTCATTGGAGCTGTCAACCTCCACATTGGGAATATCCTCTGTCACACGGCGGATCAGTTCTACACGCTCATCCAGTGTAAACATAGGAGACTTCCCCGCATTGACCATCACACAGATGATCAGCTTGTCGAAAATGGAGGCAGCACGTCGGATGATATTCAGGTGACCGCTGGTAACAGGATCAAAGCTGCCTGGATAAATGGCGATCTTCATTGGCTCATCCATCCTTTCGGTAGAGTGTGAGCAAAGTCTTTCCGTATTTGTAGTCTTTTGACCTTGTATACCCCGGAAAATCCCATGGCAACTCCTTCCCTAATGGGCGCTCTGCAACTATTATACCACCAGATTGTAAAATGTCAATTTCCGTTATTCGTTTTATCGAATTTTCCAGAAAAACTTCCGCGTACGGCGGATCCAGCAGAATGATGTCAAACTTCTCCCGGCAGCGTCCCAGATATGACAGATAATCAGATCGGATGACCTGCGCATCCTGTTCCAGTCGCGTGCGGCGCAGATTTTCCCTAATCAGCTTGCACGCATCTTCGCGCTCATCCACAAACACGGCGCATTTCGCCCCACGGCTCAGAGCTTCTATTCCCAGCTGGCCGGTACCGCCAAATAAATCCAGCACTCTTGCATTGGGAATCTCAAACTGTATGATGCTGAAAAGGGCTTCTTTTACCCGATCTGTCGTAGGACGCGTCAGCATCCCATCCGGAGTCTTCAAAGCCACTCCCCTGGCTTTTCCTGTGATCACACGCATGATTATTCACGCTCCTTATGGAAGTGATGATAGACTGCCAGCGCCGCATCCTTAGGAAGCAGTCTCTCCAGTTCCGGTAAAGCGGCCTGGCTGATGGCAGTAAGGGATTTAAATTGCTTGAGCAGATCCTGCTTGCGTTTCGGGCCGATTCCAGGAATTTGATCCAGCTCAGAATACCGCAGACGTTTACTGCGCAGCTGGCGGTGATAGGTAATGGCGAAGCGGTGCGTCTCCTCCTGAATGTTACCAATGAGTGAGAATACCGCCTGCTGGTTATCGATTCGGATTTCTTTTCCGTCCGGGGTCACCAGCGCTCGTGTGCGGTGCCGATCATCTTTAACCATGCCAAACACTGGCATTGTCAGATCCAGCTCCGCAAGCGCTTCCACAGCAGTACAGGCGTGCGCAATGCCGCCATCGATCAAAAGCAAATCAGGCGCATTTTCAAATCCCTTATTCCCTGCTTTATAATGAACAAAACGGCGCTTTACGATCTGGCGCATGGAGGCATAATCATCCTGATTGTCAAGTCCCTCAACCTTAAACCGTTTATAATCCGATTTCCGGGGTCTTCCGTCCTGAAATACGACCATACTTGCAACAATATCTGTGCCTGAAATATTGGATATATCAAAAGACTCAATACGCTTTGGCGGCTCCATGGCAAGCATTTTCCCGAGCAGTGTCAGGGTACCGGATGCTTTTTCTTCCTTGCTTGTCACGCGTTCCGCTTCTTCATAGGCATTTTTAACCGCCAGTTCTACTAACCGCACGTTTTCACCGCGCTGAGGAACTTTCAATTTTGTCTTTCTCCCAAATCGCTGTTCCAAGAGCTGCGCAAACAGCTCACTGTCCTCGATCTCGAAAGGCAGCAGAACGACCTTAGGCGCTAAGCCTCTGCTCAGATAATACTGTTTTATCAAAGCGGACACCGCCGCTTCCCTATCCTCCGGCACACTCATCACTTCATAGTCCTTGTCCAGCAGATTACCGCCAGAAAAATGGAGTACCGCAAAGCAGGCCTTTGCTTCCGTTTCCGCGTAGCCGATCACATCTGTATCAGCCAGCGATCCCGCAGTGACCAGCTGCTTTTGTCCAAGAGCTTCCACCGCGTTCAATCGATCTCGCAAGCTCGCCGCCAGTTCAAATTTCAGATTATCCGCCGCGGCAAGCATCTGCTGCCGAAGTTCGTCGGCAACAGATTTATAGTTGCCGCTGAGCAGCTGTTTCGCCTGTTCGATCCTCTGACGGTACTCCGCGTATCCGCAGCCCGGCTGGCACCAACCGTCACACTGGTTCATGTGATAATTCAGACAGGGGCGCTCCTTGCCGATGTCCCGAGGGAACTGCCGGCTGCAATCCGGGAGCCGCAAAGTCAGACGAATGGCCTCCATCACATCGTGGGTCACGCCGCGGCTGCCATAAGGGCCAAAGTAATTGGCACCATCGTCTGACAGTTTGCTTACCATGGTGATGCGGGGATAGTCCTCCTTCATGTTCAGCCGCAAATAGGGGTATCCTTTATCATCTTTTAGCAGAATGTTGTATTTCGGGAGATACCGTTTGATCAAAGAGCACTCCAGAACCAATGCTTCAAACTCCGAAGCAGCCACGATCACATCAAAATGATCGATCTTACTGACCATCAGCCGGGTTTTGGGTGTGTGCGTCGCTGTATCCTGAAAATACTGGCTTACGCGGTTTTTTAGCTTTTTTGCCTTGCCTACATAAATGACCTTATCGGTCTTATCGCGCATGATATACACCCCAGGCTCAAACGGCAGGCTAAGGGCTTTATCCTTCAATTCATCAAAGGTCATATTCCTCACCAAATAAAACCGCCTCAATGCTTAGCACTGAGGCGGAAATTCAGAAATCAATCAATAAACATCCCGCTGGAGCAGCGCTTCCAGAGCAGTCACAGCAGCTTCGGCATCCGGGCCCATAGCAGACAGTGTCACGGTAGCGCCAGTGACGATGCCCAAGGACATGATGCCCAGCAGACTCTTGGCGTTCATCTTACGGTTGTCAGATTCCAGCCAGATACTGCTGCTGAATTCATTGGCCTTCTGGACGAAATATGTAGCCTGGCGATTGTGCAGGCCGGACTCACAGCGGACGACGATTTCTTTGTTAAACATGTGAAAACACTCCTTATGGGCACACCTTGGTCATGGTGCGCAACGTACTATCCTATATAATAACAAAAAATCAGAAAAAGTCAACAAAAAATCAACGGAATTCCGCAATCGTCACGCCGTCCTCACCTTCGCCATACTGCCCAAGGCGGAATTTTTTGACGAATTTGTTCTTTTTCAAGGCTTGATGCACCGCTGAGCGCACAGCGCCGGTTCCTTTGCCGTGGATGATCCGTACAGTCTGCAGGTTGGATCGCATGGCTTCATCCATATACCGATCCAGCACGCACACTGCTTCGATGGTATCCATACCGCGCAGATCGATTTCACTGGCCAATGCCGTCATTTTCATCTCTCTGCCGGAATGGGCAGGCCGGATGTGTTTTTCCTTGTACGGATTATCCTGCTCCAACAGGTAAATTTCGTCCTTTTTCGCTGTCATTTTCAGGATGCCTGCCTGAAGCTGATAGGTGCCATCTTTGTTGATGGCAATGACACTGGCCTTGGTGCCCAGCTTCAGCAGTTCAACCGTATCACCAATGAGAATCTCACGGTTTGGTTCAGGGCGTTCCCTTGCGGGCTCCTGCGCACGAATACGGCTCTGCGCATCATTTAGACTGCGACGCAGTTCGGCCTGCCGCTGATTGATATTGCTGGTGTCAGCAGAGTCCGCAAGCTGTTTTTTGATGGCCTTGATCTCTTCGGATGCGGCATTTGCGGTTCTTCGGGCATCCTCGATGATTTCCTGCGCCTCCCGACGGGCAGCCTCCATCGCCTTTTCCTTCTCGCGGCGCAGCTGCGCGTGATATTTTTCGCTCTGCTCTTTGATCTTGGCTGTTTCCCGGCGAAGCCGTTCCGCTTCAGTCCGCGCCGACTCCATCTGTTGACGCTGATGCTCCAGCTGGGAAAGCACATCCTCAAAATCCTTATCGCTTTTTCCGACCAAATCGTTGGCTTCTTTGAGTATTTCCTCAGAAAGTCCAAGCTTTCTGGAAATCGCGAAAGCATTGGATTTACCGGGTATACCAATAAGCAGCTTATAGGTCGGACGAAGGGTCTCCACATCAAATTCGCAGGAGGCATTGATAACTCCCTTGGTGCGCATGGCGTAGAGCTTCAGCTCCGCATAGTGGGTAGTCGCAACAACCCGGCCGCCCATTTTCCGGCAGAATTCGATGATCGCCATGGCCAGCGCCGCTCCCTCGGCCGGATCCGTACCTGCGCCAAGCTCGTCAAAAAGCACCAGTGTGCGGTCATCACATTGCTCCACCACATCCACAATAGTACGCATGTGGCTGGAAAAGGTAGACAGGCTCTGCGCAATGGACTGCTCATCGCCGATATCCGCCAGGATGGCATCAAAGGTCGAAAGCCGGCTTCCGTCCCCTGCCGGAACATGCAGCCCGCACTCTGCCATCAGAGTAAGCAAGCCAACGGTCTTTAACGTAACCGTTTTTCCGCCGGTGTTAGGGCCTGTAATGATCATGGTGTCAAAATCCGTACCCAGCCGCAGGGAGATGGGAACAACCGCTTTGGGATCGATCAGCGGATGCCGTGCATTGCGCAGTTCCACCCTGCCTTCATCATTCATCAGCGGTGCCCAGGCCTTCATGCGGTAGCCCAGCTTTGCTTTGGCAAAGATCACATCCAGCCGCACCAGCATATCAAAACTCAGCTCGATATCACCACGGTGAGCGGCGGCTTCTGCGGACAGTTCTGCCAAAATCCGCTCGATCTCCTTCTTTTCCTTCAGTTCCAGTTCACGCAGAGCGTTATTCGCATTCACAGCGGACATCGGCTCGATAAAGTAGGTAGAACCGCTGGCAGATACATCATGCACCAAGCCAGGGACATCGTTGCGGCATTCGGATTTCACCGGTACAACATACCGCCCATCCCGAATAGTGATGATCGGTTCCCGCAGGAATTTGGAATAGGCCGGTGAGGAAATGACTTTTTGCAAACTGTCCCGAATTTTGCCTGCCTGTACACGCATATGGCGGCGGATGTCCGCAAGCGCAGGACTGGCTGTATCAGCAATCTCATCTTCAGAAAGGATGGCGCCGAAAATACGGTCTTCCAGATATTTATTGGGTGTCAAAGCGTTAAACAAAGGAGTCAGTACGGTTTTGGCTTCATCCTCAGCGACATATCCTTTGATATTCCGCGCACTGCGCAGCACACCGGCGATGGAGAGAAGTTCTTTTGGCTGCAAACTGCCGCCCCGGTCGGCTCTCTCCAAGGATGCGGAAACATCCTTCACGTCAGAAAAGCTGGGATTACCCTTTCTGGTACACAGATCGGAGGCTGCAGTCGTTTCATCCAGCAGAGCCTGTACTTCCTCCAGATCGGAGCTGGGGCGCAGAGCCATGCAGCGAGCCTTGCCTTCGCTGCTTCCGGCACATTCCGCAAGCAGGGAAAGAACCTGATCCAGCTCTAGTTTATATAAAGATTTTTCGTAAAGTTCAGACATGGTTTTCTCCTAAATAAGCAGGGATTTATAGAAATCTAAAGTAGAAAATCCCCGTTCCAATTGGGTCGTTAAGTACGCTTCGGTCAACGGTGACAGCTGCTCCAAACTATCTTTTCCAACAGAAAAAGCGAAGAGTTTTTTTGGATCGCAGTAGACGATATATCGCATCGCGTCCAACATCCCCGGCGCTACCGGCATGCGAATACCACCAGAACTTCCCTTGCAGTTCTGGCACAGCAGCGCGCCGCCGGACAGATCAAAAAGCGTAGGTGTCTGGCTGCCGCAGATGTGACAGCCGTAAAGATCCGGGGTATAGCCGGCAAGGCAGGCGGCTCGAAGCTCATATACCGCCTTCACCTGTGCCTCCGGCAATCCCAGTTTTGTCAAGGCAAACAGGCAGTTGAGCACCAGCGACAAAAGCTCCGGGTTTGGTAAATCTTCCTGAGCGATGACCTCAGCAGACTGTGCAAAATAAGTTCCCAGAGAAAGCTTCGTCAAATCCCGGCGCAGGTCGGAAAAGAGTTCAATGGAAACCGCTTCATTAATGCTGTACATCCCCCGATATTCAAACAGCGTAAACTCGCCGTAGGCCAGAAGCTGACAGGGTGCCACCAGGGGGCTGTTTTTTCGGCGCAGGCCCCGGGCCTTCACCGTCAATTTTCCCTGGTCACGAGTCAGCAGTGTCAGCAGAGCGTCACGGTCATTGTAATCCGTGACCCGAAGCACCAGGGCCTGGACTTTCAGGTACATGGTTTCCCTCCATTTTCAACGCGCGGCTATACATGAGATACGCTTCCGGCGCGCCTGTCTCCAGAAAAATCTGCCAGTAATCCTTTACATCCATATCCATCCCTCCGGAGATAGGATTTGCAAAGGATGTGCTTACTAACCGTGGTAATTATTCGGTATAGCCGAAGTTGCGCACCAGGAAGTCACTGTCGCGCCAGTTTTCCTTGACCTTGACCCAAGTTGTCAGGTACACCTTCGTACCCATAAACCGCTCACAGTCGGTTCTGGCCTGTGAAGAGATCTTCTTCAGCATGGCTCCCTGTTTGCCAATGATAATGCCCTTATGGCTGGCCTTCTCGCAGTAAATGGTTGCGTCAATGTCAATGATGCCGTTGTCACGCTCTGTAAAGGTCGTGATCTCCACGGCTGTTCCGTGGGGGATCTCCTTCTCCAAATTCCACAGCAGCTTTTCACGGATGATCTCTGCCATGACCTGCCGCTCGGGCTGGTCGGTGGTCACATCGTCCGGGAATAGGAAGGGGCTTTCGATTGCGTACTTTTCGCACTCTGCCAGCAAAACATCCACGCCATCTCCGGTCTTAGCCGAAATGGGGATAATCGCGTCAAACGCACCAGTCTCAGAGTAGGCCGCAATAACCTCCAGCAGCTTGTCCTTCTCCACCGTATCGATCTTGTTGATGGCAAGAATAGCGGGGGTGCGCTTAGCCTGAATGCTTTCGATCAGCGCTGCCTCCTGCGTACCGACAGAAGGAATCGGCTCGACAACAAGCACTGTCAGGTCAACATCCGCGATGGAATCCTTCACGGCATTGACCATGTAATCACCCAGCTTGGTTCTGGGCTTATGGAAGCCAGGCGTGTCCACAAACACGAATTGACTGTTGCCGCGTGTCAGGATGCCGCAGATACGGTTACGCGTTGTCTGAGGCTTATTGGAAACAATGGCGATCTTCTCACCAACAAGATGATTAGTCAGGGTGGACTTGCCCACGTTGGGCCGTCCGGCGATGGTAATGATGGCTGTTTTGGTATTCATTTTTTTCTCCTTAATTTCGTGTCATTCCGGGTATTTCCGCGGCGATCGCTTCCTCCCGGGCGCGCATCTGTGCTTTCTGAGGGCCTTCATCCAGATGGTCATAGCCCAGCAGATGCAGCATGGAGTGGATCGTCAGGTACCCCACTTCCCTTTTCTCACTGTGACCAAACTCTTTCGCCTGGGCGCAGGCACGCTCCAGACTGATGCACATATCCCCCAGTGGGCACATTCCGCTCTCGGGATCTAAGTAAGGTGTCCAATCCTGCGGAGGATGTCCTGCCTCCAGTTCAAACATGGGAAAGCTCAAAACATCCGTAGGTCTATCAATATCCCGGCTGGCTTTGTTGATGACGTGGATGCCTTGGTCGTTGGTAACCAGGACATTGATCTCACAGGGGACAGTCACCCCCTCAGCGGCCAGCGTTGCTTCGATACATTTGCGGATAATGCCGCTGATCGCCGGCTTTTTCAGGGTAAAAGCATCAAATGTCAGATTTATCTTTATATTTTTCATATCATTTTTTCCTCTGATAACGGTTCTGGGAGTGGACAGATGGCTTTTTTTCTTCGGGCTTTGCCGCGCGTTCATAGGCGTTGATGATCTCCTGCACAAGAGCGTGCCGCACCACGTCAGCTGATGTCAGCCGACAGATGGCGATATCATTGACACCATCCAATACCCGAATCGCATCCTTCAGGCCAGAGGTCTTGTCATCCGGCAGATCGATCTGGGTCACGTCACCAGTAATCACGATCTTTGATCCAAAGCCCAGACGAGTCAGGAACATCTTCATCTGTTCCTTGGTGGTATTCTGTGCTTCGTCCAGTATGATGAAACTGTCATCCAGCGTACGTCCGCGCATGTAGGCAAGCGGCGCTACTTCAATAGAGCCGCGTTCCTGATATTTCTGGAACGTCTCTGGGCCCAGCATGTCGTACAGCGCGTCATAAAGGGGACGCAGGTAGGGATCCACCTTATTCTGCAGATCTCCGGGCAGAAAGCCCAAACGTTCTCCTGCTTCTACCGCAGGCCGGGTCAGAACAATGCGGTTTACGGTTCGTTCCCGGAAAGCAGCAACCGCGGCAGCAACCGCAAGATACGTCTTGCCGGTACCGGCCGGGCCGACACCAATGGTGACCGTATTCTTTTGGATGGCTTTCATATAAGTCTGCTGACCAACAGTCTTTGCTTTGATAGGCTTTCCTTTTGCAGTGATGCAGACCACATCCTTAGCCATCTGGGCTACCTGCTGGTCATTGCCCTCTTTGACAAGCGTAATAAGATATCGTACCCGCTGTTCATCGATCGATTCGCCCTTGGCAGCCAAAGACAGAAGTCCTTCCAGCGTCCGCACGGCCTTATCCACCGCCTCCTCGTCACCAGAAACCTTCAGCTCCGTTCCACGGTTGACGATGGATACCACCAATGCATCCTCAATCCGTTTAATATTCTCATCGAAGGAGCCGAATACTGTGATCAAATCTTCGACTCGCTCCGCATTAACTGTCCGTTCTATCAGTTTCCCCATAATCGTCTAAGTTCTCCTCCAGCCGTGTTTTACCGATCATTTCCAGACATGCATACCGACCGTGCAAACAGCAGATCCCATCTTGCCACTGAATGCTTTCTGTACGCTCTTCAATCTGACCGGCTGTCATCGTTCCGGTCAAATAGCGACCGGCAAATTCCGACAGTATTGTCTCTGCCGTTTCATCGCTGACCTGAGCGGACTGTGTGTCATAATAAGTCCACACTTCCGTCACGAAAGCAATCGGCAGCTGAAAGCCGCCTGGCAGAGTGATATAATTCACCGAATACATTTTATCACAACTGGTATCGGAAATTCCACTATCTTTGTAGAAATTTATCTGTTTTTTTCCGATGATCAGACTGTATTTTCTCTCCTGACCGCTCATTTGCCCCCTCTGGCTGTATTCGGAGAGCATGACAGCCGTCAAAACGCGCTGAGTCTCGGCATAAACCTCCCCCTCAGACCGAGTCGCACGGATGCAGATTCCGCAATCTGTATAACCTGAGATCAGTACCTGTCCAGCCTTAACGGCCTGACCGACCTTGCACACAGGGTTTCCGTTCAGCACGGTCAGCTCCCGAATAACCCCATCCCGCGCCGCAATGATACTGCTGACACCGCTCTTTATGGGGCTGTGCTCCGGCTCCGTTCGTTCCCGGACGGAAATCACTGCACGGCACCCATATGTGTTGATACCGGCCCACTGCAGATCCGGAATCGCCTCCAGCAGTGCATTCTTCATTTGTTCACTGCGCACTTCCCGGCGGATAGAACCAAATCCAATGCCGCAGCTTTCTGCCTTTTCAAGAATCAGTCTGGCAGGAATCGATGTATTGCCTTCCACTTCAACAAAATAAATATGGGTCGGTAAATAAATGCTCAGCCCCAGGATCAAAAGAATACCCAGCACCAAGACAGGCCGTCGTAACAGCTGTCTAACCGCCCAATAAAGTCCCTGACGACCATAGAATGACAGACGCTCTCCTCTTTTCTTCGCAAGAAGCCGCAGTCTTCTGTAATCCTTGCGCTGCAGCTCGAACCGAAGGGTTAGATCTCCGTCCTGCCGTGCATGATACACTGCGATCCCAGTGTCGTTAATGGCCCGCAGAGCTCCAGCAGGATCAGCACTGATAAGCTCCACCTCAACCGTACCCGAAAGTGATCTCCAGAAATCCATGTCAGCGCCTCCTGATGATACTTACCGAGTCGATTCGTCCTGTAATCACCAATTGCTCCGCCGTCATACAGGCCAGCTCCAGGCACCCGCCGCAAACGCATAAATAACCATAACGCACCTTGACCTGTATCTTCTCCCGGCCGTATTCCGTGACACCACCATGATGTTCAATGAGTACCCGGCGGTCTCCGTAAAGCTCCACAAGCGGCTGCCCCGGGAACGCTTCTCCCTGCAGATCCGTCGAGTCCGCAAGGCGTTCGATCCAACCCCGACGCTTGACCATAGCAGCACCTCCTTTGAGACAGTCTATGAAGGCCGAGGGATGATTTGAACCGGACACGCATAGGATCTTCTGAGGTGGTGGACATGAACAGACGCGCAAATACGATAACAGGCATAGCCGCGGCAATAGGGATCGCTCTTCTTATTTTGGACAGCAAGTCCGCTCTGGCAGGAGCCCAGAGTGGTGTAGAACTATGTATCCGGACGGTAATTCCATCCCTGTTTCCGTTTTTTCTTTTTTCTATTCTTCTTACGACATCCCTGGTTGGACACCGTATCCCATTTTTACGCCCAATCCGCCGACTGTGCCAAATTCCGGAGGGTGCGGAATCGCTTCTGATCGCGGGTTTTCTGGGCGGATATCCGGTCGGCGCCCAGTGCGTCAGCCAGGCCTTTGCGTCCGGACAGCTCACGCATGCGGATGCCCGGCGGCTTTTAGCCTTTTGCAGCAACTGCGGCCCGGCATTTTTGTTTGGAATGGCAGCCACTCTGTTTTCTGAATGGTGGGCGCCATGGGCGTTGTGGGGAATCCATATTGTCAGCGCCCTCTGTGTTGGGGCACTGATACCGGGCAAAGCCGGAAGCTGCTCAATGCAGATCAGAGCCACGCTCTCCCCTGTTCATGCATTGAACCGATCTGTACGGATCATGGCCGGAGTCTGCGGCTGGGTGGTGATCTTTCGAGTGCTGATTGCATTTCTCGACCGCTGGATTTTCTGGTATCTGCCGACTGAAGCGCAAACGGCCCTCATTGGGCTTCTGGAGTTGTCGAACGGCTGCCTGGCACTGTATCGCATTGAAGACATCAGCCTACGGTTCATACTGTGTGCAGGCTTTCTCGGCTTTGGAGGACTATGTGTTACCATGCAGACCCATTCTGTTGTTACGAATGGGTTGGATTCGAGCCTGTATTTCCCGGGGAAAGTCCTGCATTGCTGCATTAGTCTGATTCTTGCAGGTCTTGTACAGGGCTGCCGTGTGCCTATACTCTTGATTGTACCGCTTTTGATTGGTGTGCCATGCGCTTTGTTTCTGCGAAAAATCCAAAAAAGAGGTAGAAATCTGCAGGCAGTTGGTGTATAATCATGTCAATTCATAAATGTGAGGTCAAAATCATGCTGTTCCGAAAGAAAATTCCCCGCTCCTGCACCTACTGTGCCAACGGCACACAGATCGATGAAGATCAAATTCTATGCATCAAGCGCGGTGTGGTCGCGGAAACCGATAAATGCCGCAAATTCAAATACGATCCTTGTAAGCGTATTCCATCCAAGCCCAAGGCGCTGGATTTCAGCAAATATAACGAGCACGATTTCTCTCTATAATTGCACCAAAAAGCCGGAAAGCAACGCTTTCCGGCTTAACGCATTATTCCGCGATCATTTCAAGGAACTGATCCTCAGACAGAATCGGGATCCCCAGTTCCCGAGCCTTTCGTTCCTTCGAGCCCGCGTTTTCTCCAACCACGACATAGGTGGTCTTCTTTGAAACGGAACCTGCGGCTTTGCCGCCAAAATGCTCAATACGCTCCGTGGCATCATCCCGGGTGAATTTAGTCAAGGCACCTGTCAGGACGAAGGTCATACCGGCAAAGCGGGTATCCGTGATTATCCGCTTGCTCTCAAAATTGACACCGGCCTGCCGCAGACGTTCCACCATATGTTTGGACTGCGGCTGCCGGAACCAATCCGAAATTGATGCGGCGGTTACAGCACCAACATCCGGCACCTCGGTCAGCTCCTCCTGTGCCGCGCTCATCAGCCCATCCAGAGACCCAAAGGCCGCTGCCAGAACCTTACCTGTCTTTGCACCTACCTGACGGATACCCAAGGCGTAGATCAGGCGGCTCACATCCTGCTGCTTGCTGTTTTCAATGGCTGCAAGCAGCTTTTTTGCGGCTGTATCGCCGGACTTCCACAGACTTTTCAGTTCCTCAAGCGTCAGATAATAGATATCCGCGGGCGACTTGATGCATCCCCTTTCAATCAGCGCATCTACAATGGCTGCACCCAGGCCTTCAATGTCCATGGCATCCCGGCTGACAAAGTGCGCAATATTCCGGGAAAGCTGCGCCGGACATTCCGCACCGGTGCACCGCAGGAACGCGCCATCCTCGTCCTTCACCGCAGCCGCGCCACACACAGGACAGTTGGATGGTAGAAGATAGGGCTGTGTATGTGCTGGACGCTTGGATACATCCACATCCAAAATTTCCGGAATGATCTCACCGGCTTTACGGATCCGCACTGTATCGCCAATTCGGATATCCCGCTCGGAGATAAAATCCTGATTATGCAGGGTCGCGTTCGTCACTGTGGTACCGGCAAGGCGAACAGGCCGAACCACAGCCTTGGGGGTCAAAACGCCGGTACGGCCAACCTGCACAACAATATCCTCCACAACGGTGGGCTTGATCTCCGGAGGATACTTATAAGCCACCGCCCACCGGGGGAATTTCGCGGTGGAACCAAGACGCTCACGCAGTGATAGATCGTTGACCTTGATCACCGCGCCGTCAATATCACAAGGCAGTGTTTCTCTTTCCTCATTGATCTGCATGACCCTGCTCACTATATCCCCCGCGGAAAGGATCACAGAGGGAATGACCTTAAAGTGTCGATCCTTCAAATAGTTCAGAGATTCCGCATGAGAAGAAAACGTCACGCCCTCCGCAAGCTGAACATTGAAAATGAAGATATCCAGACCACGCTTCGCCGCAATCTTGGGATCCAGCTGACGCAGAGAACCCGCAGCCGCGTTTCTTGGATTGGCAAAGAGGGTTTTCCCTTCCGCTTCCTGGCGCTCATTCAGCGCCTCAAAGCTTTTCTTGGGCATGAATACCTCGCCCCGAACAATAAGCCGTTCCGGTGCGTCAGGGATAAGCATCGGGATAGAGCGGATGGTTTTTAAATTCTCCGTCACATCCTCCCCCACATTTCCGTCACCACGAGTCGCGCCGCGGACAAAGCGTCCATCGATATATTCCAATGCGACGGAAAGGCCGTCAATCTTCGGTTCTACAGAGAAAAGTGTATCAGGTTCGATTTTTTGGAGAAAATCTTCCAGTTCTTCCGTTGAGAACACATCCTGCAGACTCATCAGGGGTACCGGATGGTTCACCTTCTCGAACTGACTCAGAGCTTCGCCGCCGACACGCTGCGTAGGCGAATTAGGATCCTTCAGTCCGGGGTTTTCATTTTCCAGGATCTCCAATTCCCGCAAAAGCCGATCATATTCAAAGTCCGGCATCGTTGGATTATCCAACACATAGTAACGGTAATTGGCATCACTGAGAATATCAGTCAGTTCTTTCATTCTCTGTCTCGGTTCCATAACTTCCTCCGGTTTGGAAAAATGTGTCCGGCACATCGCCGACAATGATGGTTTCAGCCACCACTACTTCACTGGTCACGGTAAAACTGGCGGTTTCGCCCAAAACCAGAACGGATACGTCCACCAGTACGGACATCGACAGCTGGTGCAGCGTTTGGTTGATACCGGCAGCAGTAAAATTACTGGTAAAATACGCATCGGAGTTTCGAATCGATATGATCTGCACCGGAATGACTGGCCCACGCCCGGAGAATAGCTCTGGCAGGAACACACTTCCCAGTGGAATACCAATATCCGAGGTATCCAGCGCCAAAATTTCATCGTTGATGATATTCAGGGTGCATGTTTTCAGACGGTTTACCTCGCTCATGTTGGTTTTCAGCGCGGTAATTCGTCCGTTCAGATCTTTTTCAAAATATACGATCCGGTCATATTGGATATCTCCCGCTTCGATCTGTTGATCAATGGCATCGTTAATCAAGTCCGATGTTGCATTCATGATCTGCGTTCGTGACAGTTCACGAACCGGTTCATTGTAATGCTTTCGAAACAGCAGCAATACAGCAATTGTGAGCACCAGAATCACGGCGATCACACGAAGCACCCGCCTGACAAAGCCCTTCATTCAATGCCCCCTTTGGGATATATTCCCTTGAAAGCATATGTATGAAAACTGTGTTTATGACAGCTTTTTCATGTGAGACGATGCAGTCTTTGCCATGAGCTTCTTGGTGCCGATCTGATCGAAGGCAATCTCCAACAGCGCATCGCCCCCCATCTTCATAACAGACAGTACAAGTCCTCTGCCAAATGCTGCGTGCTGCACCATATCCCCCTTATTCAGCTCCAGATAGGCAGCTTTTGTGGGCGCAGAGCTGAACACTGAAGTCTCGCTTTTGCGGTATTCCTCTCGCCGTGCCTCCCATACGGAATTTGAGCGAGAGGGGTACTCTCGATGACCGCCATAAGCAGCCTGCTCTGTCCGGGGATGGTAGCCGCCCTTTTTCACCGTATATTCCTCCGGAATCTCTTTCAGAAACCGGGATGGCAGAGCGGCATTCGTGCGTCCGTATAGCATACGCTGCCGGGCATGGGAAATGGTCAGCGTCTGCTTGGCGCGGGTAATCGCGACATAACACAGCCGCCTCTCTTCCTCCATCTCCTCCCCATCACCGATGGCGCGCATCCCAGGGAAGAGTCCATCCTCGAACCCAACAAGGAAGACATGGGGGAACTCCAGCCCCTTAGCGGAGTGCATGGTCATCATAACCACCGCGTCATCCCCATCGTTAAACTCTTCGATATCGGTATACAGAGAAACCTCTTCCAAAAAGCCCGCCAAAGTGGGACTATCGGTGTTCTCGATATAGGAATTGATGCTGGAGCGAAGTTCCCTGACGTTTTCCAGCCGTGTTTTATTTTCCTCTGTAGGCTTCAGTTCCAGCATGTCCGCATAGCCTGTCCGATGCATGACCTCATCATAGAACTCCGGCAAGCTCATTCCGTCCTCCAGAAGCTGCGCGAGCTGTTCGATCATTACGGTGAACTGCATCAGCTTTGCTGCCGGTTTCTCAAGCGGACCGTAGGAATAAGGATCCGATACCACGCTGTACAGTGGAATATCTGCCGCCTGTGCCAGACGCTCAGCGGTTTCAACCGTCTTTGCGCCCAATCCTCTCGGCGGATTGTTAATGATCCGCTTCAAGCGCAGATCGTCCGCCCGATTGTTGATAACACACAAATAGGCCAGCATGTCCTTGATCTCCGCACGATCAAAAAAGCGGGTGCCGCCGATGATGCGATACGGAATCCCATTGCGCTTGAATGCATATTCCATTGCGTTGGACTGCGCATTGGTGCGGTATAAAATGGCATAGTTTCCCCAATTCCTGCCCCTGGATTTGGAGATAATCTGGCTTGCCACAAAGTTGGCTTCCGTCCCCTCGTCGCTGGCTTCGTAGATCGTCACAGGGTCGCCAGCTCCGTTGGCTGTCCATAGACGTTTTCCCTTGCGGCCCAGATTGTGCGCTATAACAGAGTTCGCGGCGTTCAAAATGGACTGAGTAGAGCGATAATTCTGCTCCAACCGGATGGTTCGGCTTCCACGGAACTGCTTTTCAAAATTTAGAATGTTTTCAATTGTCGCACCACGGAAACGGTAAATACTCTGGTCGTCATCGCCCACCACGCAGATATTTTCATATCCGCCCGCCAGCAGGCTGGTCAGCCGGTACTGCATATGATTGGTGTCCTGATACTCATCCACCAGAACGTAACGGAACTTCCGCTGATAATAGGCACGGATATCCTCGTTCTCCTGCAGCAGCTTAACCGTAAGGAAGATGATATCATCAAAATCCAGCGCATTGTTTTCCTTCAAACGCTGCTGATAAGTCTTATAGGCTCTGGCAATATGCAGAGCCCGCAGATCGTTGACATTTTCCGCCCGCTCCAGCATTCGTTCCGGGGTAGTCATGGCATCCTTCTCCCGGCTGATGGCACCGAGGACATACTTGACCGGGAAGGTCTTGTCATCCAGCCCCATATCCTTGATGATCTCCTTCATCACTCGTTCAGAGTCGGAGGTGTCATAGATTGTGAAGTGGCCGGTGTAACCCAAACGGTCAATATCACGCCGCAGGATACGGCAGCAGGCGGAATGGAAGGTCATTGCCCACACGTCCTGCGCGCGGCTGTCCAGCATCCGAACCAAACGATCCTTCAGTTCATTCGCCGCCTTGTTGGTGAACGTTATGGCGATAATGCTCCAAGGCGCGGCAGGATTGACCGCGCAAAGCAAGTCCGCTCGATGACGGTCCAGGTCAGAAAGAGGCTCTTTCAGATTTTCCAGAAATTCCAGATCATCTTCCGTCACGGTATCCGGAATCAAATCGGAGTCACTGCCGCTGCCGAACCGGATCAGGTTGGCAATCCGATTGATCAGGACTGTCGTCTTGCCGCTGCCGGCACCGGCCAGCAGAAGCAGCGGTCCTTCTGTGGTCAATACCGCCTGACGCTGCATTTCATTTAAATCAGAAAATTGCGCGGCGATGTAATTGCGCCGAGCCGCAAGAAATCGTGTCTCAAATCCTTCAATCATATAAGCACCATCTATCTATGTAATGCTCCTATTTTAGCGCATTTATCTCCAAAGGTAAAGGTCTAATTTCAACTAAACCAACAGTTCCCTCAGATGTGAAAGCGCTTTCTTTTCAATTCTGGACACCTGCACTTGGCTTACATCCAGCACTTTTGAGACGCGTTCCTGCGTCAGACCATGGAAATAACGTAATTTGATCACAAGACCTTCCCGCTCGGGAAGTCTGTCGATGGCTTGCCGCAGAGCGATGCGTTCCAAGAGCTTCTCCTCGGATTCCGTGTCCGTCAGGACATTTTCAAGAGAGAATCCTTCCTCTCCCAGTTCTCGGTTGATCGATTCAGTGGCAGCAGTCGCTGTCTCAGCAAGGGCAATCTCTTCCGGAGTGAAGCCGGTCTGCCGGGCGATCTCCTGAATGGTTGGTTCCCGCCCCAGCGCAGTCGTCAAATGATTTCTCATTGACTTGATGGATGCCGCCTGCTCTTTCAGAGTCCGGGATACCTTGATTGCTCCGTCATCCCGAAGGAACCGCCGGATCTCTCCAGCGATCTTCGGCACAGCATAGGTAGAAAATTGTGTCCCGAATTCCAGATTAAAACCTTCTACCGCCTTCAAAAATCCAAGACATCCCAACTGATACAGATCATCCGTTTCCGTTCCCCGCCCGATAAAGCGGCGTGCAACAGACCAGATCAGGCCGGAGTTTTCGTTGATCAGCGTCTCCCCTGCCTCCCGATCTCCGGCCTGTACCAGTCGGATCAGATCTTCCGTCCGGCTCATTTTCTGCGCTGCAGCTTCCGCCGCATATGTACGGTGGTTCCTTTACCCGGCTCCGAAGTGATATCCAAGTTGGTCATAAAGCTCTCCATGATGGTAAAGCCCATGCCGCTGCGATCCATTCCTCCGGTGGTAAACATGGGCTTCCGGGCCTGCTCAATGTCGGAAATACCGATTCCCTTGTCCTTAACCACGATATCCAGTGTCTGTCCCTTGAGGATACGGCAGCGCACCGTAACAGTCCCCAGCTCATCCGGATAGGCATGTACAATGCAGTTGGTCACCGCTTCCGATACGGCCGTGCGGATATCCCCCAGTTCCTCCATAGTTGGATCTAACTGTGCCGCAAAGCATGCAACCGCCGACCGGGCAAATGCCTCATTACAGGATTTGCTGGGAAATTCCAGCGTCATATAGTTTTCGAATTTCATCATACGACCTCCTTGATTTGAACTAATTTATCGATACCGGATGCCCGGAATACCTTCATTGGCTGCTCTGTCAAACCGTCCAGAACCAGCGTCCCCTCGATCTGGGTCATGCTGCGCAGCGCGTTGATGACCACGGCTATTCCCGAGGAATCCACAAAAGAAACATCCTGAAAATCCAGCACGCAGACCGATGGAGTATAGGCTTCGATCTTGGCGGCAATGGATTGGATATAGTGCTTGGCGCAATGGTGATCGATCTCGCCGGTCAGCGCCACCGTTAAACGTCCATCCTGCAGGAAACTGGTAAATTGCATAAATCGGTTCCTCCTTCATTTTTAGCATCAACAGTATAAAAAAAGCCGACTGGATTTACAGTCGGAAATGGGAACGATTAAAAAAAGAATGGCTGCTGCGAAGAACGCAGCAGCCAAAAATATGAAATTACAGCTTTTCCATCGCCGACAGGCTCTGCTCGAGCTGAGCGATCAAATCACGGTGTTTTGCAGCCTTTTCACGCTCGGCGTTGACCACCGCCTCAGGCGCTCTGGAAACGAATTTTTCATTGCTGAGCTTTGCCTCCAGAGAGGAAAGGAATTTCCGGGCATTGTCCAGTTCCTTGGTGATCCGGGCGATCTCCTTCTCCACGTCCACAAGCTGTCCCATGGGGATATAGAGTTTTGCATCGGCGGTGGTAATAGTCACCATACCGTCCAGATTCTCAGGCTCCGCATCCAGCATGGTCACCTCGTCGGCATAGGCCAGACGCTGCAGGAAGCCCTCACCCTCGGCAAAAATCTGCTTCTTGGCAGACAGGATAAACAGTGCCGCCTTCTTGCTGGGAGGCACGTTCATTTCCGTGCGGCGGGCGCGGATGGCACGGATGGCTTCCATAACAGACTCCATCTGGTTTTCCTCTGCCTTAAAGGCCAGATCTGCACGGTACTCAGGCCACTGGGCGATGATCAGTGCCTCGCCCTCGTGGGGAATAGACTGCCAGATCTCTTCAGTGATGAAGGGCATGAAGGGGTGCAGCAGCCGCAGCACCTGATCCAGCACATACACCAGCACCTGCATGGCAGTCTGCTTGCGGTCGGCATTCTCGGAGTACAAACGAGCCTTGGTCAGCTCGATATACCAGTCACAATAGGTATCCCAAATGAAGTCATAGACCTTCTGAATGGCAACACCAAGCTCATACTTTTCCATGTTCTCGGTGACATCGGCAATCAAGCTGTTCAGCTTAGACAGCACCCACTTGTCAGCGATTTCAAGGGTTTCCAATGCGGGCAGTTCGTTCTTTACATCTCCGCCCAGATTCATCAGCACATAACGGCTGGCATTCCAAAGCTTGTTGGCAAAGTTGCGCATGGCTTCGCACCGCTCAACATAGAAGCGCATATCGTTTCCGGGACTGTTGCCGGTGACCATGTTCATGCGCAGGGCATCGCAGCCGTACTTTTCGATCATCTCCAGCGGATCGATGCCATTGCCCAAGCTCTTGGACATCTTGCGGCCCTTATCATCACGGACTAGGCCGTGGATCAGCACGGTGTGGAAAGGTGTCTTGCCGGTATGCTCACAGCCGGAGAAGATCATTCTGGCGACCCAGAAGAAGATAATGTCGTATCCGGTGACCAGAACGTCGGTTGGATAGAATTTCTTCAGGTCCTCGGTATTTTCAGGCCAGCCCAAAGTCTCAAAGGGCCACAGAGCGGAACTGAACCAGGTATCCAGCACATCCTCTTCCCGGGTGATATGGGCACTGCCGCACTTTTCACACTGGCAGGCATCTTCCCTGGAAACGGTAATATGACCGCAGTCAGCACAGGTCCAGGCAGGAATTTGATGACCCCACCAAAGCTGACGAGAGATGCACCAGTCACGGACATTTTCCATCCAGTTCATATAGGTCTTGGAGAAGCGGTCGGGCACGAACTTGGTCTCACCGTCTCTGACCACGCGAATCGCTTCCTCTGCCAGAGGCTTCATCTTCACAAACCACTGAGCGGAAATGATGGGCTCCACATCCTTGTGGCAGCGGTAGCAGGTGCCAACATTATGGGCGTGATCCTCGATCTTCACCAGATAACCGCCAGCCTCCAAATCTGCAACGATCTGCTTTCTGGCATCATAGCGATCCATACCGAAATACTTGCCACCCAGCTCATTGACCTTACCGTTGTCATCCAGCACGCGGATAACCTCAAGGTTGTGCCGCAGACCTACCTCGAAGTCGTTGGGATCATGGGCAGGAGTCATCTTAACGCAGCCTGTGCCGAATTCCATCTCGGCATAGTCGTCAGCCACAATGGGGATCTCCTTGTTCACCAAGGGCAGGATGACCGTTTTGCCAACGATATCCTTATAGCGCTCGTCGTTGGGATTGACGCAGACACCGGTATCACCCAGCATCGTTTCAGGCCGGGTGGTAGCGACCACGACCTCTCCGGTGCCGTCGGCCAGCGGATAGCGGATATGCCACAGATGGCCGGGCTTGTCCACGTACTCGACTTCAGCATCACTCAGCGCGGTAACGCAGTTGGGGCACCAGTTGATGATTCGGCTGCCCTTATAAATCAGCCCCTTTTCATACAGGGACACAAACACCTCACGGACTGCCTTGGAGCAGCCCTCGTCCATGGTGAACCGCGAACGCTCCCAGTCGCAGGACGCGCCCAGCTTCTTCTGCTGCTCGACGATCCGGTTACCGAACTTCTGCTTCCAGTCCCAGACACGCTCCAGGAACTTCTCCCGACCCAGATCGTAACGGCTCAAGCCCTCATTTTTGCGCAGCTCTTCTTCCACCTTGATCTGGGTGGCGATGCCGGCATGGTCTACACCAGGGATCCACAGTGCATCGTAGCCCTGCATCCGCTTGAAGCGGATCAGGGTATCCTGCAGGGTCGCGTCCATGGCGTGACCCATGTGGAGCTGACCGGTAACATTTGGTGGCGGCATAACAATGGTGAAGGGCTTCGCGCCTTCCTTTCCCTGGGGTTTGAAGTAGCCATTCTCTTCCCACATTTTGTAGATCTCGTTTTCGACTTGCTGAGGCTCATACACCTTCGGCAGTTCTCTTGCCATATCAATACACTCCTTTGCAAAATAAGAAACGCCCTGAGAGCTTTCACTCTCAGGGCGAAAAATCATCTTTCCGCGGTACCACCTGAATTCCCGAAATGGGCACTCGAATGCTGTAACGGGCATACCCGGTCTCCCCTACTTATGTTTCAGGGAAACTGCTCCGGGGCGACCATCCGCGGCTTCTCCGTATGCGCTCACAGCAAAACGCGCAATTCTCTGAACGGAAACAGGGGCGGAACCTCCCCATCTCAACATTTACCATGATAAAATAGCACAATTTTCCCTGAATGTCAATGCAAACTTGACGCAATTCGATTTCTGGCATATAATAAACGTGATATTATGGTGGTGAGCTGATTATTATGAAACTATCACTTGTTGTCCCCTGCTATAATGAAGCGGGGAACGTAACAGCGTTTCTGGATGCCGTCCTCTCCGCATTTAACGGATGCGGCTATGATTATGAGATCGTATTTGTCGATGACGGCAGCAAAGACGCGACTTTGCACAATCTCAAAAAGCTGTACAACGCGCAAAAATGTCCCATTAAGGTCATATCCTTCTCCCGGAACTTCGGCAAGGAATCTGCCATTTATGCGGGAATGGAGCACGCCGAGGGTGATTATATCTCCCTGATCGATGCTGACCTGCAGCAGAGACCGGAGATCGTTTTGGATATGGTCAAGCTCCTGGACGAAGATCCGGAATGTGATGTAATTGCCGCCTATCAGGATCGCCGGGGCGAAGGCAAGGTGCTGTCCTTCTTTAAAAAGCGCTTTTACAGCATCATCAATCACCTGTCCGACGTGAACCTTCACGCCGATGCCAGTGATTTCCGCACTTTCCGCCGGAGTGTGCGGGATAGTCTGCTGGAGCTGGCCGAGTACCACCGGTTCTCCAAGGGTCTGTTCGCATGGGTCGGATATGAGACCCGCTTCATTCCCTACACTGCCTGTGAGCGTCATTCCGGCAAAACAAAATGGAGCTTCCGCAAGCTGATGAACTATGCCATTGAGGGCATCATCGGCTTCTCCACAAAGCCACTGCGATACTCCATTTATATCGGCACCCTAACCGCTGTAGCAGCAGTCCTGTATCTGCTGTGGGTCATAATTGAAAAACTGATCTGGGGTATTGATATCCCCGGCTACGCCACCATCATCGTGCTGATCCTGCTGCTGGGCAGCATTCAGCTATTCTGTATCGGCATCATCGGCGAGTATGTAGGCCGTACCTTTGAGCAAAGCAAAAACCGCCCGGTGTATATTGCCAAAGCTATTCTGAAACCAGAGGATGAATGAATCAAAAGGCCGCAGCACAAGCTGCGGCCTTTTACACTAGAGTAATTACTTTTCCTTCTTCTTGGCCTTCTCAGCCTTTTTGGCAGCGACAGCCTTAGCCTTAGCTTCCTGAGCTTTCTTAGCCTCTTCCTTCGCTGCTTCAACAGCGGTATCATTGGTAGACAGCGCCCACTTCGCGAACTCGATGCGAACCTGATCCGCACTGGTCTCGATGGTAAACTTATCGTCCTTCACGTTCACCACAGTACCGACGATGCCGCCGATGGTGGTGATCTTGTCGCCGTTCTTCAGGGAAGAACGCATCTGCTCCGCTTCCTTCTTGCGCTTGTTTTCGGGGCGGATCAGCATAAAGTAGAAAACGCCGATCATAACTACCAGCATGATAATGGTTTCCATTGGTATACTCCTTTTCGTTCTTAATCACGTTCATTATATCATCGCGTCCGTAAAAAGCAAGCATAATTTAGATGCGCTGGCTTAATTTAACAGAATATTCACGACGGAATTCCTCAAACCGTCCCTCATCCAGTGCCTGACGAATCCGCTCCATCAGTTTGTTATAAAAATACAGGTTATGCATGACACTCAGCCGCATGGCCAGCATTTCCTCCGCAACGAACAGATGTCGGATATAAGCACGGCTGTACCGGCGGCAGACCGGACAATCGCACTTCGGGTCAATGGGGTTCAGATCCGTGGCATACTTTGCGTTTTTCAGATTAATGGCTCCATCCCAAGTGAACAAACGAGCGTGGCGGGCATTCCGGGCAGGCATGACGCAGTCAAAGAAATCCACGCCCCGAGCCACCGCCTCAATGATATTGCTGGGCGTGCCGACACCCATAAGGTAACGGGTCTTGTCCGCGGGCATGTAGGGCTCCACCGCTTCGATGATGTCATACATCTCCTGCGCCGTTTCGCCTACAGCAAGGCCGCCGATGGCATAGCCCGGAAGATTCAGCTCCGCGATCCGCTTCATGTGATCCACCCGGATATCGGCATAGGTTCCGCCCTGATTGATGCCCCAAAGCATCTGCTGGGGGTTAACGGTATCCGGCAGCGCATTCAGGCGGGCATTTTCCTCCTTGCAGCGCACCAGCCAGCGGTACGTGCGGTCGACACTTTTCTGCACATAATCCCGCGGCGCGGGATTTTCGATACATTCATCAAAAGCCATGCAAATATCGCTGCCCAGATTGGACTGGATCTGCATGCTTTCCTCCGGCCCCATAAAGATCTTCCGCCCGTCGATGTGGGAAGAGAAATATACGCCCTCCTCCTTGATTCTGCGCAGGCTGGACAGGCTGAACACCTGGAAGCCGCCGGAATCCGTCAGGATCGGGCCATCCCAGGTCATAAACTTATGCAGGCCGCCGCACTCCTTTACCAGCTTATCGCCGGGCCGCAGATGCAGGTGATAGGTATTGGACAGCTCTACCTGACAGCCGATATTCTTCAGATCCTCCGCGCTCAGAGCGCCCTTGATGGCACCCTGTGTGCCTACATTCATAAAAACTGGGGTCTGGACGGTGCCATGAGCACAGGTGAACTCACCCCGCCGGGCTTTCCCCTCGGTTTTCATTAATTTGAACATTACGTTATCTCCTGTTTATATGATAGATCAGATTTCATGTGCCGATCTATAAACCCCCGGATAGCGGTCTGGTACATCTGCGTTTGCTTGTACATACCGTTACCATGATTGCACCCAGGGAGGATCAGCACAGTCGTTGGCTTCGGATTGCGCACTTTTATCGCATCAAGGATTTCATTCATATTTTCATTACTGCCAGCAGTCAAAAGCAACGGATATTTGCATCGGCAGATATTTTCCACCCGGTCATAGTCCGCTGGGTCTGCAGAAAACTCCTTTTGGAACCGATCACGAAGATGGCCTAAAATCTTTTCCTGCCCATTCTTAAACGTCCCATAGGTGACAGCCTTGAAAAATTCCGGAACACTGGGGCTGGGGGCATCTGCCAGCAGACACATAACGTTTTTCATATCCATCGTGGCCAGATCCAACACAATTCCACCGCCCATAGACAAGCCGTGAATTAAAATCTGCCCATTAGGATGGCGTTCATTGACCAAATCCACCCATTGCAGCATATCCTGATTCTCCATTGGGCCGAAGGAAAGATATTTACCCTGACTGGGGCCATGAGCCCGCAGATATGGTACAAGAACATTAAATCCAAGGCTATGGTAAAACAAACCGGGATAAGCAGATTCGCGCTCCGCATGACTGGTGTAGCCATGAACCCAAATGACCGTCTGATCGCTGCAGCCGGGATAATAAACTCCCTTCAGAGCAAGGCCGTCGTGGCTGGTGATCTTCCAATCTTCATGGGGCAACTGTTTGATCTCGGCCAGAGAGTTATGGACAGTGGTGATGGTATCGTACCAGCTATCCTCAGGTCCTACCATTTTGTAGGCCTTGTCGATATTGTGCCGCTTCATCAGCACCTCAAATAAAATATTGGCCTTCAATTTTTCCAGCATCTTTTTACCTCTCACAGAACCAGCATGGCATCTCCAAAACTGAAAAAGCGATAACGCTCTCTGACCGCCTCTTCGTAAGCATTGAGTACATGTTCACGCCCTGCAAAAGCGGAGACCAGCATCACCAGCGTGCTTTCCGGCAGATGGAAATTGGTGATCAAGCCCTGCATGGCCTTGAACTGATAGCCGGGGTAAATGAAGATATCCGTCCACTTGGATTTAGCCTCAAAGCTGCCGTCGTCGTTGACCAGGCTTTCCAGCGTCCGGCACGACGTGGTGCCCACGCAGATGATCCGTCCGCCGCTGGCTTTGGTTTCATTCAATATTGCCGCAGTTTCAGCCGAGATCATACACAGCTCAGAGTGCATGTGATGATCCGTGATCTCCTCTGCCTTTACCGGGCGGAAGGTTCCCAATCCAACATGAAGGGTCACAAAAGCGGTTTTTACACCCTTATCTCTTATTTTATCTAACAATTCATTGGTGAAATGCAAGCCAGCAGTGGGGGCGGCAGCGGAACCGACCTCTCTGGAATAAACCGTCTGATACCGCTCCTGATCCTTAAGCTCTGCCTTGATATAGGGCGGCAGAGGCATCTTACCCAACCGCTCCAGCACCTCCAGAAAAATGCCCTCGTAGTGGAATTCAACCACCCGGTTGCCATCCTCCTGAACAGCGGCGACTGTAGCAGTCAGCTCTCCGTTGCCGAAAATGACCTGGCTGCCCACCTGCATTTTCCGTCCGGGCTTGCACAGGCATTCCCATTTCTTATCGCCCAGATCCCGCAGCAGCAGCACCTCCACCGCGCCGCCGGTGGGACGATGTCCCAGCAGCCGGGCAGGCAGCACCCGGGAGTCATTCATCACCAGGCAGTCACCGGGCTTCAGATAATCGATCACATCATAAAAATGCCGATGACGCACTGCGCCGGTATCCCTGTCCAGCACCAGCAGCCGGGATGTATCCCGCTGCTCCAGCGGCGTTTGCGCAATCAGTTCCTCCGGCAGATCATACCAGAAATCACTCGTCTTCAATTCAGATCCTCCAAACACATACATTTGCTTCATTATAGCCCAATTCTCCATATTTTGCAACACGCAAAATATCCTGTTCCGGCATAGATTGGCGTGGAGGGATGAAACTATGAAGAAACCTTTGTTCACCGGAGCATGCACCGCTCTGGTCACGCCGTTTTTAGACGGCGAAGTCAACTATCCCATGATGGAGCAGCTTCTGCGGCGGCAAATCGATGCCGGTATCCGGGCCGTGGTGGTCTGCGGCACCACCGGCGAAGCTCCTACCCTATCCGACGATGAAAAGCTGGAGCTGTTCCATCGCGCGAAAAGTTATGTTGGAAGTGACTGTATGATCATTGCGGGCACCGGTTCCAACTGCACCTCTCACGCAGCCGAGCTGAGCCTTGCGGCGGAGCAGCTGGGGGTGGATGCCCTGCTGATCGTCAGCCCCTATTACAACAAAGCCGCCCCGGAGGGACTGGTCGCCCATTACTTAACCATCGCCCATACGGTGAGCCTGCCCATCATCGCCTACAACGTCCCGACCCGAACCGGGGTGGATATCCCGGTATCGGTGTGCAAGCGGCTCTCCTCGATCCCCAATATGGCAGGGATCAAGGAAGCGGCCATGGATGTGCGAAAGGTGACAAAGATCTGCCGGGAATGTGGCCCAGACTTCGCGGTCTGGAGCGGCAATGACGATCTGACGGTTCCTTCTATCGCTTTAGGCGCACAGGGAGTCATTTCCGTTCTGTCCAATATTCTGCCTACAGAAATGCAGGCGATGGCGCAGGCAGCCCTGGCCGGGGATCTGGACACCGCCGCCGCCTTGCAGCAGGAGCTGCAGCCCCTTGCGGAGCTGCTGTTCTGTGAGCCAAACCCCATTCCAGTCAAAGCCTCCATGAAGTATATCGGCTACGACTGCGGTATCCCACGCCTGCCCCTGACGGAGCTTTCAAAGGAAAACAAGGAAAAATTAAAAAATGCATTGGGAAGATAAATTGTTGTATATGCGATGAAAACACACGCCATCGTAGGGCACGCATTGTATGCGTGCCCTACGAAAACTACCCTAAACAACAATTTATCGAAACGACAATATATTGAAAACGCCGCCCTTTCGGGCGGCGTTCATTCACATCAGCTTTTCGTAATAAACGAGATCCATACCGTCTTTGATCTTTTCGTACTTCCCTGTCCTGCGGTATCCCAATTTCTCGTAGAGATGACAGAGCTTTTCTTCCTGAAGGATCGTATCCAACGTCCATTTTCGGGCATTGGGATACAGAGCCTCCGCCAAAAGAATCGCCTGCTGGGCATAGCCGCGCCCCTGATGCTCCGGCAGGATACAAATGGGAGACAGGCGGCAGATCGCACCGAAATCGCAGACCCGCATCATGCCAACAGCCCGCTCAGAGTCCATGATCAAATAATAATCCGTAAAGGATTGCTCAAAACGCTGAATGATACAGTCAACGGTTTCCGCAGCCGGGTTGGTATCAAAGTCCTGATATTTCTCCAACAGCGGCAGGAACGAACAGGCCTGTATCCCATGGAGCTCATTGCAGTCGGCCCGGTGTGCTTTTTTCAGCGAGATCATCTTACACAAGAACAGCCTTATGGAATACCTTCTTGCCCTTGCGGATCTTCACGCCCTCTTTGAGCATTTCCTCCGTGACGGCAAACTGGGCGTTGGGTACCTTCTCGTCGTTCACAAGAACACCGCCCTGCTCCACAAGCTGCCGAGCCTGTTTGTTGGAGGGAGCCAGACCGCACAGTACCATCAGGTTCAGAATGCCGATCTTGCCATCCACCAGCTTGTCAGCGGTGATCTCGGTAGTGGGCATATTGGCATCATCACCGCCGCCGACAAACAGAGCCTTGGCGGCAGCCTGAGCCTTCATCGCTTCATCCTCGCCATGAACCAACTTGGTCAGCTCAAAGGCAAGGATCTCCTTGGCGGTGTTGAGCTGGGCATCCTTCCAGCTATCCATTTCATTGATCTGCTCCAGCGGCAGGAAGGTCAGCATCCGGATGCACTTAAGGACATCCGCGTCCTCCACGTTGCGCCAGTACTGGTAGAAGTCGAAGGGGCTGGTTTTGTTGGGATCCAGCCAGACCGCGCCCTTAGCAGTCTTGCCCATCTTCTTGCCCTCGCTGTTCAGCAGCAGCGTGATGGTCATGGCGTGGGCATCCTTGCCCAGCTTACGGCGAATCAACTCGGTGCCGCCCAGCATATTGCTCCACTGGTCGTTGCCGCCGAACTGCATATTGCAGCCGTAATGCTGGAACAAGTAGTAGAAGTCGTAGGACTGCATGGGCAT
>CANBCW010000018.1 GCA_947367115.1 uncultured Clostridia bacterium
AGGGTGGAATGTTCTTCAATCTCTCCCTTTACATCGTGTGCGTAAAGGTTAGCATACTTCTTTACCATATCAAGCTCGCTGTGTGTAAGAACTTGTGCTAGAGTAATCAAGTCGCCACCGCTTGTTATCCAGTTCTTAGCAAAGGTATGTCTAAACAGATGTAGGCTTGTTTTCTCTACACCTCTCCGTCTGTTATACCTTGCTATTGCTGTAGTAAGACCGCTTCTAGTAAGCTGTTCTTCATAGTTATTACAGAAAAGGTAATCGTCCGGTTCTATGTCTCCGTCGTTTACATTTCTCCAATAGCCAATGTATTCCTCTAGTGCGTTCTTACACTTCCGCTCCAAACCAATACGGACAACTTTATGAGCCTTTGTAGTATTGAAGATTATGTAGCCTTCCTCTAAGTCAACATCCTTTATCTTGATATTTAGGATGGTGTTAGTTCTAGCTCCAGTAGCCAATAGCAAGTTGATAATGGTATAGTTTCTAAAATCCTCGAAGTAGGTAATGTCAGGCTTGACTAAGAGCTTGTTTAGCTCCTTGTCGGTGTAGACCTGCTTTACGGGTGGCTCTACTTCCTTGATAGGACACTTGAAGCCGTCTATAAGTCCTTCTTCCTCGCAGTAGTTACCAAAAGCCCGATAACCTCTAAGGTAGGCATGTATGGTCTGCTGGTTCACATCACCAAGGCTATTGGTAAAGAACATCTGCGTGCCGTGGTCGGTAAGCACAGTAATGGGACATTGTTCGTCCGTTGTGTGGAAGTAGTTCTCAAGGAAAGAGACGAACTTCTTGTAGAAGCGGTCATAAAAGGCGATAGTCTGCTTGCTGTTGCCCTTTTCCTTTTGGCGAACATAGAACAAGAGGTATGCGTGTTTGACGCTGAACTCGTCGCCTGTGACCTCTGTGTATTTGTTAGCTAGTCTTCTCTGCTTATCTTCTTTGCTAGGCTGTTTCTTGTTCGTGGTAATTCTCTTTTTTCCAGTAGCTCCCATAGTATCAACTCCTAAATCAAATAATACCATACAGCATACACGATTGGCAAGAGACGATTAGAAAAAACTAGATACACGATTAGCTTCTTTTTTAGGTGCTTTCTTCTAGTCCCTAGAGGCGGACTAAAAGAGCAATAAAAAAACGAAAACCCTTAGAGTATCTAAGGGTTTTCGTTATGGCGGAGAAGGAGGGATTTGAACCCTCGATACCCTTTTGGGGTATACACGATTTCCAATCGTGCGCGCTCGGCCAGCTACGCGACTTCTCCATGTGTCTTGTCCATGTGTCTTGCTTGCGCTGACTTGGATATAATACAGCATTCGTTCCATTTTGTCAAGCACTAATTTTACATTTTTCCGGGAAGTGATCCCCCCATCCAATCGGATGGGGGTAGTCGTCAATGGTCACGTTTCATTTTCCGAGTAAAGATCAGAACCGCGGCGATGGCGGCGGCAGCAGCCCAGGCAGTGACGATGCCAATATTTCCGACGGCCTGACTCCACTGGCCATTCAGCAGCGCTTTGGCGGCCAGGGCGGAGGGGTAGAAGGGAAGTACCTTGCAAACAGTCTCAAACGTGCCGCCGATCATTTCAATGCTGAAACATGTGCCGGACAGCCAGCCGGACAGGTTGGTCAGCAGCGCGCCGCAGATGCCGCCTATAGCCTTTTCCGAAAGGACAGTTCCCAGCAGCAGACCGAGGGCAATGAACAGGCAAGCCGTTGGCAGCAGGCCCACAGCCATGCCCAGAATGCCGATGGTTGGCTGTAAACCCATGGGGATGGCAGCCAGCATACACAGAAGGCTCTGTGCTACAGCCATGGGAAGCATCGGCAGGCAGTAACCGGCGATGTACTCCCAGGATCGCAGGGGGGAAGTCCGCAGCCGCAGCATGAAGCTGCTGCACCGATCCTTGGAAATCAGCATGGATGCAAAAAGGGACAGAAAACAAAGGCCGAAGGAGGCAATGCCGGGAGCCAGGTTCTCAATATGGTACAGGGTCATATTGGCTTCCGCTGGGATCGCGCTGTTGATCAGCGACAGCAGAGCCAGCAGTACAACGGGAAACAGCACACCGAAGAACAGGCTGATGGGTTCCCGGAGGATCTCCAGGGCGTTCCGGCGGGCAAAAAACAGCATCCGCTTCATGACACCGCACCTCCAGCCAGCGTGATAAACGCGTCCTCAAAATTTTTCGCGCCGCTTTGCGCGATCAGCTCCTGGGCTGTGCCAAGGGCAGACAGCATGCCGTGGGAAAGGATCCCAATTCGATCCGACAGAGCCTCCGCCTCCTCCAGATAATGCGTCGTCAGGATCACGGTGGTTTTGCCCTTCAGCCCCCGGATGATGCTCCACAGCTCCCGCCGAGCCAGTACATCCAGACCCAGGGTAGGCTCGTCAAGAAACAGGAGCTTCGGCTGGGAGATCAGCGCCATGGCGATGGAGAGCCGGCGCTGCCAGCCGCCGGAGAGCTTTTTCGCTTTGATATTTTCAATTTCGCCCATATTGAACGCAGCGATCATGCGGGCGGCGCTTTCCTTGGACTGGGGCAGGGAAGCTCCGTAGATACCGGCCATCAGCTCTAAATTTTCCCGAGTGGTCAGATTGGGGGCAACGGCCGTTTCCTGAGGGCTGGTGGCCAGCAGAGAGCGGGCCTCGTGGGTGTGGGTCAAAATGTCGTGACCGTAAATGCAGGCGCTTCCGGAGCTTGGAGCCATTAGGCAGGATAGCAGCTTGATGGTCGTAGTCTTGCCGGCACCGTTGACACCCAGCAGGGCGAACAGCTCACCGTCCTTGACGGTCAGGTCGAGACACGCAAGCGCTTTCTTTGTACCATAATGCTTGGAAAGTCCCTTTGTTTCGATGGCGTTCATAGGATTACTCCATTTCTTCAATGATCTTATCGGCGAACTGCTTCAGGTTTTCTTCCGGCTCATCCGGGTACAGCTCCTTGCCGCGTCCACCCATGATGGTCTGGGCAATCTTCAGCATAAGGCTTTGCTTTTGCAGGGCGATGCCTCGTTTGGGGTCTGCCATCAGCACCAGACTGTCCCCGGGGCCGATGTCGAACATATCCCTGACTTCCTTGGGAATCACGATCTGCCCTTTGGGGCCTAGCTTGACTGTGGTGAGATAGCCGGGGGCGTGCTGCTTTGCCATGTTATCACACTCCTATAAGTATAACTTGTTATACTTATTATACTTTTTGCGCTTCAAAAAGTCAATAGCTGCAGGAGGTTTTTATCAATCCATACTACCGCAACAAACAATTTAGAATATCTTCACAAAAACGCTAAGAATTTCCCGGGATATATGGTATGATATTCCCACACGGACGGAAGCAGTGGGGCTGGCCGATGCCGGGGAAATATTCCCGGATAAGCCGACGGTCAGCTCGTGACAGACTGCGGCCGCAGAAAGAGAAAGAAGAACGGCAGCGCATCGAATGGTGCGCTGCCGGTTTATATGCAAAAACCAGCCCGGAGCCTTCCGGGCTGGCTGATCATGTTTCATTCTCCTGGTCAAGACTCTGGATCATGGGGGTGTGCTTGTAATAGGTTCGGGCATAATCCGCAAAGGCGATCAGCATGAAGATACCATCGATAATGGCAACGATGCCGACTACCTCCTCACTGAGCTGCGGAACGAGCACCAGCACAATCAGGCTGACGAATAGAATCGTAGTGCAGATCTTGCCGGACATGAGCGCGCCGGTGAGCATTTTGCCCTTACGCAAGGTCAGGTAACCGGCGATCAGCTGGAAGCCCTCCTTCAGCACGAACAGGCTGACGATGATCCACAGAACGGGATAGCGGATGGCCAGACAAATGGTCAGGGTGAATTGCGTTGCCTTATCCGCCAGCGGATCGAGAATCTTGCCGACGGTAGAGATCATATTAAAGTGCCGGGCGATCTTTCCGTCGATCATGTCGGTCAGGCAGGATACGGCCAGAATACCACCGGCGATGTAATAATGTACTGGTTCCGTAGCGTTCAGATAGATCACTACATACACCGGAATCAACACCAGCCGGAACAGGCTGAGCAGATTAGGTATGGTCAGGATATCTTTCTTCCAGTCCTTAATCATCATCGGTTTTTCCTCCGGGCGGCATGCTCACCGCCAAAATAATATAATATTATAATCCAAGAGCTGTGACGAATCAAGCCAAATTAAGACAAATTTAATAATTGTTCAAAAATGCTTTTCGGGTTTGGCGCGGTTGGCAGCCAGGGGATAATGCAGCGCAAGCTGTTTCCAGGTCACCTTATCCAGCTCGCCGGTTTGCGGCAGCCCGGAAAGAGCCTGAAACGCTTCCAAAGCGGCGGCGGTGGCTTCATCCAGGATACCGTTCATGCCGGGCGGGGTGATGCTGGCGTAGATCTCGGATAAGACAATCAGAATGGCCTGAAGAAGATAAACGTTAGGCTCCTGCTCACCCCGGCGGATCACCTGTCCGGGGTCGAGGACGATCTCAAGGGGCTGGGCTGGGCCTACGCGGATCATAGCTGGCTCATATTCCGCGACGATCGCTTCCCATGTGGGCTGATCGGTAATGCCTGTGACCGGCAGTCCGTGATCGCGCTGAAATGCGGACACGGCTGAAATGGTGCTGCTGCCGTAGATTCCGTCCGGAATGACGGAGGGCTGGCGGGCATCCTCCTGCGCGATCACACGCAGCATGGTCTGCAGACTGCGTATGGGCTGGGCAATAAAGGATTCCGGGGGTCTCATCTTACCACCTCCTGTCGAACGGGATCCTGAGCGCCGGAGGACAGATCCTTACCGGGGAATTGGGTCATGGTCGTTGAGCGGGAATAGTGCTGGCGGCGCGGCGAGTTGGTGAGATTTGAAGCAGGGAATATTTCCGGATCGCGCAAGGAGGTGTTCTCGATCCCGGAATACTGATCGTAGATCTCATCCCATGTTGCCGCATTTACGATCCCGGTTTCCGGAAGACCAAAATAGCGCTGGGCTGCCTGCACCGCGGCTCTGGTTCCGGCTCCAAAGACACCGTCCACAGCTACGGAAGGGATCTGCTGGATATATTGTGACAAAATAGAGAGCATGTATTGCAGATGCCGCACCTTATCTCCGGTGCTGCCTTCCCGCAGCGGGTCGCTCACCAGCCATGAGCTTGAGTAAAACTGCTGCCCTTGGCTGCGCAGCTCGGAAAGCTGCGTAACGGCGGTATACAGCCGGATGAGAGCGTACCAGGTGGCTTTGCCAACGATTCCGTCCACAGCCAGCCCAAAGATCTCCTGGAATTTCCGAACGGATGCCTCAGTGCGGCTGCCGAAGATCCCATCCACGGATGCCACCTTTGGAATAGCCGGATAGTTTTGCGAGATCCGGTTCAATTCCACCTGAACAGTGACGACGCTGGGGCCGGAGGTGCCCCGCCGCAGGGGGTATCCGGGGTAGGAGGATGTGATGCCCCGGATCGGGGCGTTTGCCACGATCTCTACGTTTCCGTAGTAGCTGCGCAATATCTGGGTGGAGGAATAGCCCTGTGTGGCAAGGTTTTGGCTTCCCCATTGGCTCAATCCTTCGCAGGTCACGGTGGTGCCGTTGCAGAACTTGGCGGCCAGCGGCTCTACAAAACCCGGGCGGCGCAGATAATCATTGAATAGCTCGTCGACGATGCGGGAAACATTGTCGAAAAAGCTGCGTCCGTTAACAAAGAACTGATCATAGGCGGTGCTGTTGGTAATATCGAAATCATAGCCACGGCTTCGATAGAATTCGGTGTACACCCGGTTCAGAGCGAAAGAGACGATGGCGTAGATGTTGGCGCGCAGCGCAGCCTCATCCCAGGTGGGATAGATCTCACTGGAGGCTACGTTCTTTACGTAATCCGAGAAGGAAACGGTTACATTCGCCGCGTTGGCATCCGGCGCGCCCAGATGAACGGTGATCCGCTGCGGTACAGAGGGAATGACAGTTGGCATGGCGCTGCCCCCCCTTACAAATTCTGGGGCGGGGTCAGGAAAAGCTCCGTTTTTCCCCAGGAGGCCGGCAGTTCGGATATGGGTATCATCTCCAAATTCTGGTCTGTGGTGGTATTGGCGAATACTTGCAGATCTTCGTTTTCGACCTGCACATAGTCCTGCAGCCGTGCGTAAAGATTCACACGCGCAAAAGGCAGTTCTCCGGGGTTCGGTGTTTGACTTTCCGCTAAATCGGGTACAGGGATGGCGATTGGCTCGATCTTGCCGCTGCGATCCGTTATGCGCATGGCGATGGCAGTTCCGTCCAGGGCGGTGACGGTGACCGCCACATCCTTCAATGGGATTCTGGCCCGACTGGTGTAGGCGTATACCTGTATGTAGCCTGTATCTGGCAGAACGATCACTCCTTTCATGGTTTCATATCAGGATATGCGGATTCTGCTTGTCTGGTGCTATGTACCCGCCCGAGGCGGGATCAAAGAAACTCACTTGCCTGCCGGATATTCTCTCGTTCCCGGTTCAGCAGCCTCTGGGCGAGCTCGTCTACTTGCCCATCTATCTGACTGCATTGATGCAGATTCTTAAGGCTTTTGATCATGCCGCGGGTGTTGCCCTGAACCAGCATCTTTGCGATTTTACTGTCTGTATTTCCGCCGAGGAGCTGCATCCGGGCCGTCATGGCTGCCATTCTTTCCACGCCCGCGTCCAGCGGCTCCATCAGCCAGCCACGGCGAGTGGCGAGATCATAGGCCTGCCGCTCAATGGCATCGTATTCAGTCAGCTGATCGTGTAGAGCACGGCGCAGGCCGGTTCCTGAGGCCTTATCCTGTACACTTCTGATCCCGCATTGTCCCATCTGTACTGTTTTTAGAATCGAACACAGAATCTCTTTATTCGTTTTCAAATCGTATCACCCTGATCTAGTATGGCGCGGCGGCAAGCGATCCATGCACAAATTCCGGCCGTGCGCATATAATAACCGGAGAAAGGATGATGCCAATGTGTGCGATAGCCGGTATTCTTGGCCTGCCCATGCGGGTCGAAACGATGAAGAAAATGCTTAGATCGATGGAACGCCGGGGGCCAGATGCAAATGGCATTTATACCGGCGGGGATTGCGCTCTGCTCCATACTCGCCTGGCTATTATCGATCCTGTTGGGGGCAAGCAGCCGATGATATTGGAGCGGGCAGGGGAACGGTATATTCTTGTGTACAATGGAGAGCTGTATAATACAGCGGAGTTGCGCCGGGAGCTGGAAAGCTTGAACCATTCTTTTGAAGGGCATTCGGATACGGAAGTAGTCCTCCATGCCTATGCGCAGTGGGGGGAAGCGTGTGTGGAGCGCTTCAATGGCATTTTTGCTATGGCAGTGTGGGAAGAGCGGAAGAAAAGACTGTTTCTTGCCCGGGATCGCATCGGCGTGAAGCCGCTGTTCTATAAACTCCATGATGACGGATTGATCTTTGGCTCTGAGATTAAGACCATTCTGGCATACCCCACCGTTCGGGCGGAGCTGGATGCGGAGGGGGCGGCACAGGTGCTGCTTCTGGGCCCGGGGCGTATTCCCGGTTCCGGCGTGTTTCGGGGGATCCATGAACTTGAACCGGGCTGCCGGGCGCATTATGAGAACGGCAGGCTGACCATCCAGCGCTACTGGGCGCTGCGTGACCGGGAGCATACAGAGGATTTTAACACCACGGTTGAACATACGCGCTATCTTGTGATCGATGCCATCCGGCGGCAGATGGTCTCCGATGTGCCAATTGGGTGTTTTCTTTCCGGCGGACTGGACAGCAGCATCATCAGCGCTGTATGCGCCGGCGAACAGGCAGGACTGGATACCTTTTCCGTGGACTATCAGGATAATGACCGCTATTTTGTGGCAGGAAAATTTCAGCCTAACGCGGATGGAGAATACATTCGCCTGATGGCCGATACACTGCAAACGCAACACCATTGGACAGTGCTGCGGCCGGAAGAATTGGTTGCCTGCCTTGAGGACGCAACGCTGGCAAGGGATCTTCCGGGAATGGCGGATGTGGATTTTTCGCTGCTGGCGTTCTGCGGCGATATTCGACGGCATGTCAAGGTGGCACTCTCTGGGGAATGCGCCGACGAGATCTTCGGTGGATATCCGTGGTACCGTGACCCGGCGGTGCGGGATACAGATGGTTTCCCATGGGCACAGAATACATCCAGCCGTATCAGGCTGATGCATCCGCAGTTGCGTGAACAGCTGGACGGAACTGCATTCGTTCGACAGCAATATCAAATGACGCTGGATCAGAGTGACATCCTGCCCGGAGCAGCCCCTTTGGAAAAAAGAATGAAAGAGATGGTAAATCTAAATTTCCGCTGGTTCATGCAGACATTGCTTGACCGAAAAGACCGCATGAGCATGTATCACGGATTGGAGGTGCGGGTTCCGTTCTGCGATTACCGTATTGCGGAATACCTGTACGGTGTGCCGTGGGAAATGAAGGATCATCAGGGCAGGGAAAAGGGGCTGCTGCGTCGGGCGGTGGAGGGACTGCTGCCGGAGCAGGTTCTATACCGCAAGAAAAGTCCCTATCCCAAGACCCACCATCCGGAATACACCAGTCTGGTTCGTGTGGCAGTTGAAAGGCTTCTGGAACACCCGGATGCACCGCTGTTCACCCTGTTTGACAGGCAGGCAGTACAGGCGTATCTGAAGGGTGAGCCTGTATGGCCATGGTACGGACAATTGATGACGATGCCGCAGACACTTGCCTATCTCCTGCAGGTAAATTTCTGGCTAGAGAATTATAAAATTTGTCTGGTATGAAAATTGAACCTCATGATTCCGTTGACGAACCGTATCCGGTGTGGTAAAATAAAACCGCACCTGACAGCGGCACTATGCCGTTTCGCCATAAATCTGCATCATGCAAAAGAGGTAGACTATGAGAAAAACAAAAATTATCTGCACCATCGGCCCCGCCAGTGAGAATGAACAGACTCTGACTGCCATGTGTAAGGCCGGCATGAATGTTGCCCGTCTGAACTTCTCCCATGGCACCCATGAGGAGCATAAGAAAAAAATCGACTTAGTCAAATCCGTCCGCGAAAAGCTGGATCTGCCGATCGCAATTATGCTGGATACCAAGGGCCCGGAGTACCGTATCGGCACTTTCGCTGAGGGCAAGGTCGAGGTGATCGTGGGTGAGACCTTCACCTTTACCACGGATGATGTGGAAGGCGACCAGACAAGGGTTTCTGTCAATTATAAGGATCTGATCAAGAACCTGTCGGTTGGAGATAGAATTCTTGTTAACAACGGACTGGTCATTTTCGAAGTCAATAAACTGGAAGGCAATGACGCGATTTGCAACGTGATCGTTGGCGGTGTGCTCAGCAACCGTAAGAGCATGAGCTTCCCCAATAAGGTCATGCCCGGCCCCTTCCTGTCTGAGCAGGATAAGTCGGATCTGCTGTTCGGCATTGAGAACGATGTGGATTTTGTGGCTGCGTCCTTTGTTTCGACCAAGAATGATGTTCTGGAGCTGCGGGAATTCCTGAATACCCACGGCGGTAAGAATATCGATATCATCGCCAAGATCGAAAACCGTTCCGGCGTGGATAATGTTGAGGAGATCTGTGAGGTTTGCGATGGCATTATGATCGCCCGCGGCGATCTGGGCGTGGAGATTCCCTTCGTGGAGGTTCCTGCTGTTCAGAAGCTGCTGATCAATAAATGCCGTATGCTCGGCAAGCGGGTTATCACGGCTACCGAGATGCTGGAGTCTATGATCTATAACCCCCGGCCCACCCGCGCGGAGATTTCCGATGTTGCCAATGCGGTTTACGATGGCAGCTCTGCCATTATGCTGTCCGGCGAGTCTGCTGCGGGTAAGTATCCTGTGGAGGCGGTGCGCAACATGGCGCAGATCGCTGAGTACACCGAGCAGCACACCAGCTACCGGGAGCGGTTCCTGACCTCTGAATTTAAGATCCAGAACAATCTGGATGCCATCTCTCACGCCACCTGCGCCATGGCTATCGATGTGAACGCCAAGGGCATCGTGGTGTGCTCTGTGTCCGGTAAGACAGCCATGATGGTCAGCCGTTTCCGCTCTCCTGTGGATATCATCGGTATGACTACCATTCCGAAGGTCTGGCGAAAGCTGGGGCTGAGCTGGGGCGTGACCCCTGTGCTCACCGATGAGTTCCCCACCATGGATGTTATGTTCTACTATGCCATGAACAGTGCCCGCAAGTATCTGCCTGTAAAGCGGGGGGACAATGTGGTGCTGACCGGCGGCCCCATCAACGGAAAGAGCGGCAACACAAACACCATCAAGGTCGAGCAGATCTGATCGATATGATTGTATTTTTACCCCACGGCTCAGCCGTGGGGTGATTTTTTGCGAAAAATTCAGCATTTTATCCACATGAAAATTTGAAAAAACCATGATATAATTATTAAAACAATCTGGTTTTTGTGTGAGGAAGGAGCGGGGATGATGTTTCAGGTTGGCGATCAGGTAGTGTATGGGATTCACGGCGTGTGCCGAATTCTGGAATTGGAAGAACGGACGGTGGATCGGAAGAAGATCAAATATTTCGCGCTGGAGCCAATGGATCAGACGGGGGCACGGTATTATGTACCATCCGAGAATCCCGCCGCGCTGGCAAAGCTGCGCCATCTGATCAGCCGCGAGGAGCTTCAGGCGCTGCTTGCATCCGATGAGATTCGGCAGAATTGCTGGATCCCGGACGAAAACCAGCGAAAACTTCGTTACCGGGAGCTGATCAACGGCGGCGACCGTGTGTCGCTCCTGCGGATGATCAACAGTCTGCACGAGCATAAGAAGGAACAGGCGGCCGCAGGACGTAAGTTCCGTCTGTGCGACGACAACTTCCTGCGTGATGCTGAAAAACTGTTGAATGCGGAATTCGCGTTGGTTTTGGATATCCGAACCACGGAGGTGGAAGGATACATCCTTCGGGCGTTGGATTGTGATAAAACGGTTAGTAGATGTGAATAACTTATCACCCTGTACATTGTGCAGGGTGATAAATTATATGCGCGCTGTGCGGCTTTCCTTGCGGGAGATCTCCATTAGACCGCTTTCGACTGCTTCAAGCCCCTATATGAACATGGAAATGCCCTTGCTGATCTGTACAGCACCTGCTGCGGCGACTTCGCTACCGTGTCGCCCGGGCGCTGGATCGCCGCAGACGGAGAATCCAGAGAAAGAAAGCCCGCCGCAGGAAGTAAATTTTGACCGGGGTCAGTTTGACCCCGGTCTGAATTTTTATGTTCTCAGTAGTTCCAGAAGCTCAGCAGGGGAGTGGGCGATGGCCTTCGCCCCGGTGGCAACCATATCTTCAACTTTTCCATAGCCCCAGGATACCCCGATGGTGGGAATGCCGTTGACTGCCGCGCCCTCTACATCGAAAGCGGTATCACCGACCATGATGTAATCGTCAGCACCGCCGGTCTTTTCCAGCAGGTAAGCGATGACCTTGTCCTTCGAATCCCGCGTGTTGTCCATGGACGCGCCGCAGATTAGGTCAAAATAAGGGGCAAGCTGAAATTTTTCTAAAATGGCGGTGGCCATTCCCTCGGGCTTGGAGGTGGCGACGAGCAGCTTGTGTCCTGTTTCCTTCAGTGCAGCCAGCATGCTTTTGATGCCGGGATAGGGGGTATTTTCAAACATACCGGTTGGGACATAGCGGCTGCGGTAAATTTCAATGGCAGTTTCTACACCGTCCTCCGGTACGCCGAAACGCAGGAAGCTGTCCCGCAGGGGCGGGCCAACAAACACACGCATGGTCTCCTTATCCGGCAGAGGTAGGCCGAAGCGCTTCAGCGCCAGCCACGCGCAGTTGATGATGCCCTCACCGGAGTCGGTCAGAGTGCCGTCCAGATCAAAGAGAATGGTTTTCATTGGCTTTCTCCTTTTAGCCTGTAAAGATAATAGGTAAAATCGATACCTTCAAAGTATAAGTTGGCTGTGTCCACCAGCTCATAGTTGGAGCTGTCTACATGGTACTGCTCCAGACGGTAGCGGCGGGTGATCACGTAGTCTATTTTCCCTGAATTGATATAATCATATTGGGTTTGCCACATGCCAGGGGCGTTGACGTTGAAGGTGCAGAAGAAGGGGCAGGTAGGCAAAATATCTGCCGCATAGTAGAACCCGCCGTCCAGAAAACCGAAGTTCAGAAGGGTTGGGTTCTCGGTTTCGTTGATGATCTCTGCAAATTGATACTGCGGAAGCTCCTCTCGGTCATAGGCCATCAGGTAGGTGTTATCGCTCTTTTGAAATGCCCAGACCGAGCATAGAAGAAGGATCGTGGCGATAAGCGTTCGACTTAGGATCCGGTTGGCTCCGGGGAGCATATTTAAAACGGTTTCCGCCTTAATTTTTAGAAGCACCCATGCGATACCGGTCAGTCCAAATACGGTAAAGGCACTGAATACCAGAGCGTAATAAACATAGCCTGCACCCATATAAGTGCCGATTACCAGTCCTGCAAAAGTCAGAACAGCGGCTGTCAGATCCCGTATGCACTTGTGGGCACGAATGAGCAGCCAGCCGAGCCCAATATACAGGAAGATGGGGAAAACCTTGTTGTATTGCATGGCGCTGTTAAAGCTTTCCCAGATCTGGGTTAGCTTCGGCACATCGGATTCGGAAGGGTAGAGGAAAATGTTATTGTAAAAGTAGCATGTGAACAGCTCTTCCAGTCCACCCACGCACAGAAAATAGGCGAATACGACCAATGTGACAGCGGCAATGCCCAGCAGGAACTGACCGATCACAGCCAGCAATCGCTTCCAGTCCCGCACCCAGCCGATGTACCAGATCAGCACGAACAGGGCAAGACCAAGGTAGAAGCCGAGCATAGTGTATTTGATCCACAGTGCGCAGCCTGCGAAGATTCCGTTGGTCAACGCCTCCCGGAAGGTCAGAGGACGGTTTTCGTGGCAGGCTTTCAGAACACTGTAAAGTCCATAGACGAACAGGAACAGGCACATTTGCTCCACGCTGCCGCCATGGCAGAAGGAACGCGTGGTGGCAACTACGGCTGCCAATACAGCAGCGATTGGATAGAGAAACTTGCTTTTGCCCAGATATATTTCTGCCAGTTTGGCACTGAAATACAGGAACAGACCAAAGGTGACGATCTCAAGCAGATACTGACCAAACATGCTTTTTTGCGAAAAGACCGATACAATGGCATAAATGAAATAAAGCACAGGGCCTTTCTGTTCGTAAAGATCCACATAAGGAACCAGTCCGTTCAGCATTCCCTTGCCCAGCGTCATAAAGCACTGCACATCCACCCAGTCGTTCATTGGATACAGCGGTGAACTTTTGGAGCAAAAGAGCAGAACCAGCGCGGCTGTCAGAAAACAATAGATCAACAGGCAACGCTTTCGGATAAAGGCTTTCGTTTTATTGATCATCGAACGTCCTTTCGCTGATGATATACCGGGGCCGGTGTTTGACCTCCATGTATATCTTGCCGATGTATTCACCCAGCACGCCTATGCAGGTAAGCTGTACGCCGCCGATGAAACAGATGATACAGGTCATACTCGCCCAGCCGGGAACGGAATCGCCCATCAGCGCAACCACGATAGACCAGATCACGCCGATAAAGCTCAGGGCGGCTATCAAGCAGCCCAGACCCATGATGATCCTTAGAGGCTGGATGCTCAGGCTGGTGATGCCTTCGAAAGCCAGAGCCAGCATTTTACGCAGGGGGTATTTGCTTTCACCGGCAAGCCGTTCATGGCGCTCGTAGTAAACGCACGTACTTTTGAATCCAACCAGAGGGAACATTCCCCGCAGGAACAGATTGACTTCCTTGAAGTCAGCAAATTCATGCAGGACACGGCTGGACACCAGACGGTAGTCCGCATGGTTGTACACCGTATCCACACCCATGGATTTCAGCAGCTTGTAAAAACCCTGAGCGGTGGCACGTTTGAAAACGGTATCCGTCTTTCTGCTGCTGCGGACACCATATACGATCTCGGAGCCACTGTGAAATTCATCCACCATGCGGTCCATAGCATCAATATCGTCCTGACCGTCGCAATCAATGGAAATCGTGATGTCACATTGATCCTTGGCTTCCATAAGCCCGGCCAGCACTGCGTTCTGATGCCCACGGTTCCTGCTTTGACGAATGCCGATAAAATGGCAGTCCTGTTTGGACAGCTCCTGAATGATCTGCCATGTGGCATCCCTGGAGCCGTCATCAACAAAAAGAATACGACTGTCCGGTGCGATTTTACCATTGTCTATGAGGGAACACAGCTTCGTCAGGAACATGCCGGAGGTAATGGGTAAAACCTGCTCTTCATTATAGCAGGGAATAATGATATATAATCGTGGTATCATTGGTTCATCCCTTTCTGGGGAAATAAGTATCTATATTATAGTCTGTTTTCTCTAAAATGTCCATATTGAATATAAAATGTGTAAACGCGCTGAAAGTGACGGCTGAAATTGTACCGGCTCAGTTCCCTGAGCCGGTTTGACTATTCTTCCAATACACGGCGTAGTTTTTCCAGCGCTCTTTTTTCTATTCGGGATACATAGCTGCGGCTGATACCGGTGATTTCAGCTACCTCCCGCTGCCGCTTAGGATGCATGCCGCTAAGGCCATACCGCAGTTGGATTACAAGACGTTCCTGATCGGTGAGACAGGTGTCAATGGCCTGTGAAACACGCTGAACGGATTCTCGGCGGCTGATTGTTTCCAGAAGATCCTCGTCATCACTGACCACGTCCATCAGGGACAGGGCGGCTCCATCATTTCCGGTTTCTATGTAATCAGACAGCGAGACATCCTGACTTGATTTTTTCTGGCTTCTGAAATGCATGAGAATCTCGTTTTCTACACATCTTGCCGCATAGGTTGCCAGACGCGCTCCTTTGGATGCGTCAAATGTTGTGATGCCTTTAATCAGGCCAATGGTGCCGATGGAAATAAGATCCTCCTGATCGGAAGCTTGCGCATAGTATTTTTTCATAATGTGTGCGACCAAGCGCAGATTGCGTTCGATCAGAATATTTCTTGCTTCCAGGTCACCCTGGGCACTTCGCTGCAGGTAGTGTTTTTCCTCCTCAGCTGTGAGAGGGCGCGGAAAGCTACCGGTGGACAACTGCAGGGAATATAAAATGCCGTTGAGCATCAGCCAAAGGCCGGCAATCACAGGCCTCACCTCCGACATACTCTATTCACGGCTGCACGTCCTTTTTCCAACAGAATTGTTCGGATAAGTGCTACTTACTTTACAGGCAGCGTAGAATCTGCTCCGCGAGGAAGACTGCGATGCAGCTTGCCGCGGCTACCACGATCAGACTCTTATTTTTCATAGCCAAAACCACGGCGATTGTCAATCCGACCATACCGCTGATCAGATGTTCGGTCGTGTAGAGAATGGCGGGGAAGGTCATTGCCGTCAGGCATGCGATGGGGACATAATGTAAAAAAGAACGAAGAAACCTGCTCTGAATTGGTTTTTTAAAGAAAAGCAACGGCAGGACTCGAATCAAGTATGTGGTAACCGCCATTACGAGAATGTAGATGTAGACACTCATGCTGCAGCCTCCTTCTCTTCCACCGGAAATGCGAGGGCGCAGATACTGGCTGCGGCAACGGTGCAGATCACAATGGCGATACCTGCCGAAACCGTATTAAGTACCGGCAGCCATCTAAACATACAGCTAAAGATCAGAGCCAGCACCATGCAGAGCAGCATGGGCTTTTCGCTGCGGGCTTGCGGGACGACGATGGCGATGAACATACCGTAAAGCAAAACGCCGAGGGCAGCGCGGACAGACATTGGAAGAATGGAGCCTGCAATTGCTCCCAGTGCCGTACCTGCGATCCAGCCTGCAGCCGCTACCGTTCCGGCGCCTACAAAAAAAGGAACCGTTAGTTTCTCGTTTCTGGACATTCCCAGAGCAAAAACTTCATCAGTATTAAAAAAGGCTGCCAGCATTCTGGAACCAACTCCCACGGTCGGCCCAAGCCGCTGCCCTAACGCCAGACTCATCAATGCGTATCGGCTGTTTATTACAAGCTGGGTCAGTATCATCTCGATAATGGCAGCCCCGGCCGCGATCACCGTTAATCCGGCAAACTGTCCGGCACTGGTCAGGTTGGATGCGGAGATCAGAATGGCTTGCAGCACACCAAGCCCCTGTGAAATTGCCATGGCGCCAAACCCGAAGCTGACGGAGAAGTACCCGACACAGATGGGCATACCGGCTCGCATGCCGGCATAGTATTCTTTTATACTCAAATGAGATCATCTCTTTTCAATAGGTATATAGCGGAATATGTGGAACGTTGGCTGGCTTCCTATTTTACGCCATTTTTTGCAAGCCGTCAACTATGTGACGGTATTTCTGTGAATGATGGGATCCGGATATCAAAATATAACATACCACGGCTGACGGACGTTTGCACACCGTATAAAAACGATAAAAGTAGGAATATTACAGTGATTTCGAGGAAAAACGCAGAAAAACTATTCGGATATATTCTGATAAAATATGTTAAAAAGTATTGAATACTCCGTGCGTGATGGGTAAACATTATTAATTTATTCAAAAAAAGTTAAAATAATGATTGACAACAAGAAATATTTCGCTATACTAGAGAAATAAGCAAGAAACAATTGGAGGGGTTCCTTATGAAATTCATCAAAATCACGGCGCTTATTCTTTCTCTGGTGATGTGCCTGGGTCTGTTTGCTGGCTGCAACAGCAGCGACAGCTATACAGCCAACAACACCGAATTCGTCATTGGCGTTTCTGGTCCTTTGACCGGCGGTGCCGCTATGTATGGCAATGCGGTTAAGAATGCTGCCCAGATCGCAGTTGACGAGATCAATGCTGCCGGCGGCCTGAATGGCATCAAATTCAAGCTGGTGGTAACGGACGACAAGCATGATGCGAACAATGTCGCTACAAACTACTCTTCCATGCTGGAAGGTGGTATGCAGGTTTCTCTGGGCACGGTTACAACTGCCCCTGGTCTCGAGTTCAAGAACCTGTCCTTTGATGACAATGTGTTCTTCCTGACTCCCTCTGCCTCCGGCGACGACATTCCCACCAACCCCAACGGTTATCAGATGTGCTTTGCAGACGGTAATCAGGGTAAGGTTGCGGCTCAGTTCGTGAATGAAAATTTCGCCGGCCAGACGATTGGTGCCTTCTACAAGTCCGACGAGGCATATTCCAAGGGTATCTTCGACCAGTTCAAGGCCAATCTTGACGCTTCCATTACCGTTGTGGAAACTTCCTTCTCGGATGCCAACGCTACGGATTTCTCTGTGCAGATCGACACTCTGAAGGACTGTGGCTTCATCTTCATGCCTACATACTACACGCCCGCTTCTCTGTTCATGAAGCAGGCCAAGGATGTTATCAGTGCTTCCGCGGTTTACTACGGCTGTGACGGTTTTGATGGCATCGACAACATCGAGGGCTTTGATATCACGACCATTCCCCAGAAGGTTACCATGCTTTCCCACTTCAACTCCAAGGCCACGGATGGTGTTGCGAAGGAGTTTATCGACAAGTATACTGCCCAATATGGTGCCGACACGCTTAACCAGTTTGGTGCTTCCGCTTATGACTGCGTATACGCGATCTATGGCGCTATGAAAAAGGCTATGGATGAGGGTAAGAATATTCCTGTGACGATCAGCGCTTCTGATCTGTGTGACATCCTGAAAGAACAGTTTGAGGGTGGCTACACGCTGGAGAACGCTGTCACCGGCGATACGATCAAATGGGAAAAGTCCGGATACGTTAATAAGAGTGCTATTCAGTATGTGATCAAGGAAGCCAATTCCTGATTTCAGACACAAATATCTGCACATACCGTTTCCTGCGGTATGTGCAGTTATTTTCCGTTGTAAGAAATATTTGATTTAAGTTGGTATCGTATATGGATGTAATTTTATCTACATTGATTAATGGTCTCAGCCTTGGCGGCATCTATGCCATGATCGCTCTGGGCTATACCATGGTGTACGGCATTGCCAAAATGCTGAACTTCGCCCACGGTGATGTGATCATGATTGGCGGCTATGTGATTTTCGTGTTCATGGCGACGAACAATCCGCTGCTGGCTGTTTTGATGGCAGTCGTATTCTGCGTGATCCTGGGTATTGTGATCGAAAAAGTTGCCTATAAGCCGCTTCGGGGTGCTTCGCCTTTGGCAGTGCTGATAACGGCGATTGGTGTGAGTTATCTTCTGCAGAGCCTTGCACAGATCATTTTCGGCTCCGCACCCAAAATGGTCACCGTATTTGAGTTTGGATCCATTGACCTGTTCGGTACACCTGTGCAGGTTTCTGCTCTGGTTACACTTGGCGTGACCGTTGTGGTCATGGTTGCGCTGACGCTGTTTGTGAAATGCACTCGGCTGGGTCGCGCTATGATCGCTGTATCTGAAGATAAGGGTGCGGCGCAGCTTATGGGTATTAATGTCAACGGTGTGATCACGGTTACATTTGCCATCGGTTCCGCTCTTGCGGCATTGGCAGGGCTGTTTTATTTGCTGAAGGCACCCAGCGTCTCCAGTACATTGGGGGCAATGCCCGGTATCAAGGCGTTCACCGCTGCGGTTATCGGCGGCATTGGTTCGATACCCGGCGCTATGCTCGGCGGTATTTTGCTTGGCATCGTTGAATGCATCTCCTATAAGATTACTGCAATCGCTCCTTATACGGACGCAATCGAGTTTTCCATTCTGATTCTGATTCTGCTGGTCAGACCTACCGGATTCCTCGGCAAGAAAAGGAGAGAAAAGGTATGAGACTTGGAAAATTCAAAATCAAGCACTATATCAATTATTTTGTGATCGGTATACTGACGGCTGTCCTCAGCGCAATCGTCCTATCCGGCGGACGGCTGGATAATTCACTGCTGTTCCTGCTGGAGAAGGTTGCAATCAGCATCATTCTTGCGGTTTCGCTTTCTCTGGTTGTTGGTTTTCTGGGTGAGCTGTCCCTGGGACACGCGGGATTTATGTGCGTCGGTGCATACCTTGGTGGTAAAGTCGCTGTGCTTCTGATGCCAACGCTTGGGAACGGACTGATTACCTTTGTCATCTCGCTTTTGGCAGGCAGTGCCGCCGCGGCAATCTGCGGTATTATCATTGGTATCCCTGCGCTCAGACTGCGTGGTGACTATCTGGCAATTGTGACGCTGGCCTTTGGCGAGATCGTCAAGTCTTTGTTCCAGAATTCCTCGGATGAGTCCTTCGGTGGTTCTCTGGGTCTGGAAACACCGCGTTATGATAAAAAGTATCTGTTTATCATTGCGTTTGTTCTGGTGCTGGTAACCCTTGCTGTGGTGCAGAATCTCATGCGCTCGAAGCATGGCCGTGCCATTACGGCAATCCGTGACAATGAGATCGCGGCCAGAGCCACAGGAACCAATGTGACGAAGTATAAGCTTTTGGCATTTACACTATCCGCAGCCTTTGCCGGCGTGGCAGGTGTTTTGTACAGTTTCAGCAACTACACCGTTCAGAGTACGAAGTTTGGCTATAATTACTCAATTGAAATTCTGGTTATGGTTGTGTTGGGCGGTATGGGCAGCATTAACGGCTCTATTATCGCCGCAACGCTGATTACGTATCTGAACACCAAGCTGGCAACTGTATTGACCGGTGACCTGGCCGTGCTGCAGAACCTGCTGTACGCACTGATCCTGATCGCGATCGTCATCTACAACAATGCTCCTGCGCTGAAAGGCTTCCGCGATAAATACAATTTTGGCGCGCTGATGGAGAAGTTTAAGAAAGCCAGTCCTGATCCCGCAAACATCAAAGACGACAAAGCCAAATGGGATGTTGTTCCGACGAAGATCAGTATGGACGAAATTCTGTCGATTGATTTTGTTCCGCAGAATGAAGACAATACTTGGGAGAACGGAGGGGAGAACTGATGGCAGAGTATATTCTTGAAACAAAAGAACTGGGCATCTCCTTCGGTGGATTAAAAGCAGCGCAGAATGTGAACATCCGGATCAAGAAAAATCAGATATACGGATTGATCGGCCCCAACGGCGCCGGCAAGACCACGATTTTTAATCTGCTGACTTGTGTTTATAAGCCTTCCGCCGGTAAGTTCTATCTGGACGGAGAGGAAATGAAAGGTCTTTCTCCGGATAAGATCAACCATAAAGGAATCGCGCGCACATTCCAAAATATCCGTTTGTTCAATAATATGACAGTTGTCCGAAATGTTATGGTTGGCCTGCACAATTGTCCGGAGTACAAGTGCAGTGTGATCGAATCTGTGCTGCGGCTGCCCCGGCATTTCAGGGTTGAAAAAGAAATGCGTGCTAAGGCCAAGGAACTGCTTCGGATTTTTGATCTTGAGCAAGAGCGCAACAGTCTTGCCTGCAATCTGCCCTACGGTAAGCAGCGCAAACTGGAGATTGCAAGAGCGCTGGCTACGAACCCCAAGCTGCTGCTCCTGGATGAGCCAGCCGCAGGTATGAATCCCCATGAAACCGAGGATCTTGCGCAGACCATCCGTTTTATCCGTGACCATTTTGATATGACGATCCTGCTCATCGAGCATGATATGAATTTCGTGTCGGATCTGTGCGATGAGATCACAGTCCTTAATTTTGGCACAGTTCTGGCAGAGGGAAATACGAAAACGGTGCTGCAGGATCCTGAAGTCATCAAGGCATACATCGGAGGATAAGCGCTATGGCTATGTTGGAAGTTAAAAATCTGGAAGTGTACTATGGCGTTATCTGCGCGCTTAAGGGGATCAGTTTTGAGGTCAACGAAGGGGAGATCGTTTCCCTGATCGGTGCCAACGGCGCGGGGAAAACGACCATGATGCAAAGCATCGTGGGACTAATCCCAAAAAAGAATGGTGAGGTGACCTTCAACGGTCACGATATTTCGAGAACACCCTGCCACAAGATCGTGAAACTGGGCATGACACAGGTTCCGGAAGGCCGCCGCATTTTTCAGGAGCTGACGGTGTATGAAAACCTCCTGATGGGCGCATACACAATCCGGGATCAGCAGCGCTTTAAAACGGATCTGGAAGCGGCCTTTGACCGTTTTCCGAGACTTGCGGAGCGGCGCAATCAAATTGCCGGTACACTTTCTGGCGGTGAGCAGCAGATGCTGGCAATGAGCAGAGCGCTTATGTGTCATCCGAAGCTATTGATGCTTGATGAGCCATCCATGGGCTTATCGCCGCTGCTTGTGGATCAGGTGTTTGAGATCATCAAGGAAATTAACCGTGAGGGTACGACGATTCTTCTCGTGGAGCAAAACGCCGGTAAATCTCTGGCGATCTCCGACCGTGCGTATGTTATGGAAAACGGAAGTATCGTCCTTTCCGGAACAGGGGCGGAGCTTGCTTCCAGTGAAAAGGTGCGCAAGGCTTATTTAGGCGGTTAAGTTAAAACGGTGCTAAAGCCCGGTTCAGTCATTGCTGAACCGGGCTGAAAGCATGCCGAAGAAGAATTTCCTTTACAGAACAGATTTTTGTGTGGTATACTACATTGGAACGGAGGCGGTAAGGTGCATTCCATCATAAAATGGCCCGGCGGAAAGACGCGGGAAATCGATAAAATTAAATATCTGATCCCGCAAAATTTTGCAAGATATGTCGAGCCGTTTTTTGGCGGCGGCGCGCTGTATTTCCATCTGATGCCGAAATCCGCCGCAATTAACGATATTTCGGCTTCTTTGATCAGCTTTTATCGGTTGGTCAAAGCACAGGATCAGAAGCTGCGCAATCTTCTGATTGGCTATAATGACAGCTTTCAGAATCTAATTTCTGTCTGCGATAAAAACGCTTCGGCGTTGATTGGTATTTTTGAGGAGCTGTATAACGATAGAATCAGCAAAGAAGATTTGATCCATGCGGTCAGTCAATTCCTGTCCGGCGTGGAAGGGGATATCCTTTCCGGCTTTCGTCAGGCGCTGATTCTGAACACGGATGAGTTTGTTGAACTGCTGCGCAAAATGGCAGTGGACAAGTTTATCAGAACTGTGTCGCATTATCGAAAAAAGCCCTTCTCCGCAAAAGACCTTCGTGAAAATCTGATTACGGGCTTTGCAAGCGGATATTACATGTACTTCCGCAAGGTGTACAACGATATCAGTCTTGGGCGTATCTATGATTGCGGCGAAGCCTATGCCGCGGCGAATTACTATTTTATCCGGGAATATTGCTACGGTTCCATGTTCCGTTATAATGCGAAAGGGGAGTTCAATATTCCTTATGGCGGTATGTCGTACAACCGGAAGGATATGAAGTCCAAGATCGAGCTTATGTTCAATCAGAATGTGGAGCAGTTATTCAACGGAACGGAGATCCACTGTTCTGATTTCGAAGTATTCTTTGACAATCTTCAGCTTTCCAAAGAGGATTTCATATTCCTAGATCCGCCCTACGATACGGACTTTTCGGATTATGAGGGCAAAGCCTTTACAAAAAATGATCAGGAGCGCCTGGCGAATGCATTGAAGCGTACAGAGGCTAAGTTCATCCTGGTTATAAAGAATACAGATTTTATTTATGGGCTGTACGAAAAGAATTTCAATATTCTCAGCTTCGATAAGCAGTATACATACAATGTCCGAAGCCGCAATGACCGCGACGTGGAACATCTCATTATAACAAACCTCCCGGTTTTTTGAGGGGTTCACAAAACAGTTAATCCGACCTATGGTTACGATCGTAGGTCGGATTTTTGTATGATGTTTTGATATGCCTCTCGCCCTTGAGTATTACAATCAGATATGTATAACCAACTTGCTGCAGAGTTCACATTTTTACTTTTCCTTTCATCCGTCTATAACAATATACCACATATCCAATCACCAACAGCCAACAAATACCATAAGACACATAATACCAACTGTCAAATGCGATGTTTTCAATAAAGTTATATGTACCATGTAATATTACCAAAACAAGTAAATTTCCATTGCACAAGAATATACACGCATACACAAGCCCTAAAAGTAACGGTATCAGCACGCGATATATAGCTCCACCCAACGTAATGTTTTCCGTATTCAAGAAATAAGCTGGAAGATGAGATAAAGCAAATAAGATTGCCGAAATAATGATAATCGTCAGGTCGCTTTTAAAAATCTTTTTCATTTGCGTAACAATGAACCCTCTGTATATCCATTCTTCGGTAAATGCCACAAATACATAGCAAAACAAACTGCAATTTAAAACACCTATCCAATTGATTTCATATTGTCCAATAGCTTTACCGACAAACATAACAAAGAAGATAAAACTCACATTGACCAATAAGATAATCAAACTTTCAAAGTTGAAAATATTTTTACTAAATTCTCTTAACGTTTGCTTACATAAACATACACACCCAATTAGTCCTATAACAAGAAACTGTATCGAATACGCAGGGTCAATCCATTCTAAAATACTTGCAATTTTTTCATTCGTATACAAAAACGAATAGTTTAAAACATATGGCAATAAATTTAATAAATAAATCGCTGATATTTTTATCCAGGTTTTTTCAAAGTATCACCACCCAAACCAGTACATCCTCCATGAAATTCTTATTTATCGATATGCTTTGATCTTATCATACGAAATCAAATGATACAAGAACAGGAACGGCAGATCATACCGGCTGTTCCTGTTAACTGTCTTATGGTATCCACCTATTAATCCCGGGAGGTTTTTGCACTGTAACGATTCAGAGCTTAATCATTAGGGAAGCAGAGGGACGGTCACATCCTGGCGGGTCTTTTGCATAAATACCATGCGCCAAATGATCTGATCAGCAGGAGTATAGCGAAGGGAGGAAAAAGCGCAATGTCCAACACTGGGAACCTTTCCGGTCAGGAATACAGCAGTAGGGCCATCCTTTGGTCCATTCCATCCGTCACCGGGGTCACAGTCCACAACGCTGAACAGTTCCCGGCTGATCTGAGGCTCGAGAGAGAAGCTGAGCCGGGTGTAGCAACAGGGATGGTTGCTCAGGAAGTTGGGATCCAAAGCCTCCCGGGTTTGGGAGATTACAGTCAGACTGTGGAGATTGCCACTGACAGGATGCGTAAATGTCATGCTTTCACCGTTTTTTGGAGCAACAAAGCGCTGGCCGGGGACAGCAACAGGTTCGGCTTTGAGAACCAGATCCATATTGCGAATGGGAGGACTGGAACTTTTGCGCAGGAAAGCCTCACGGCGCAACAGATAGCCTTTTTCCCGGTCAAGACCGTAGTGTTCCAGTGTTCTGCGGGTTTGCCATGTATTCTCTGTTTTCGGGTTCCAGGTCAGGGTATAGGTGGTGCGCAGAGGCGCTTCCTTGCCATTCACGATCAATACGCCCACAGCATCCATTTTCAGAGGATCGTCAAGCTCACGGCGCATCTTTTCCTCGATGGAAAGCTGAGTCGGATCGGTATGTCCCCATTTCTCCAGATATTGCTCGATCCGCTCGCAGGGAACCTCCAGGTAGGAATCGACCACAATGCCATTTTCACACAGGTAGACTGCCGGAACCTGCCAATTTTCGCCTTCCCACAGGAATGCTCGATTGACCGTCAGCTCCTGACCGGCCTTCTTTTTATCACAGTAGTCCGCAAAACTGGTGTTCATGCCCACATCCCAGCGGGGCGCGCCGGGACGGATGGGACACCATTCGTAGTAATCAGGATGCAGCGGCAGACTGCTATAGTCAAAACTCTGCTGAAGCTGGGATATGTAGCCGTAAGGATCCTGGATGACCGGCGGCCGGTAGGTGTTTTCGAGCGCCCGAAGAACAGAACGCATCTTATAATCCGGACGGATCGCGGCTGCCTGCTCCTCAAAACGCGTGCGGCTCCACTGATAGGCACGGAAGATCAGGCCTGCATCCCGGCAGCGGTACAACAGGCTGATAAAGTCCAGCAAGCCGTTTGCGACAGGATGGACACAATCACCGGGAGGCGCGGAGGGATCTACCGCAAAGACCATATCCCCGAATCCCATCACCTGACAGAAATGACCGCCTGACGTTCCGATCCAAGCAACGATTCTGGCACCGGAGGGGGTATAGACACTGTCACTGGTATCGGCGCCGGAGAACAATCCCAGTATGGATGTGTCGAGACTGGAATTTCTGAATTTCTGGTACAGCTTCATAGGCCGTTCACCATCCTTTTGCATCAGTTTTGTATCTCAAAGGGGCGATTTTTTATAAGAGAGTAAGCAACAGGAGCGCACCCATTCAAATCCTCACGGTGCATGTCCACACCGATAATTTGGCTGTTATCATAGGCGGTATAGTAATAGATGCCTTGATCCACATTGCAGCAGCAGGAGTAAAGTGTGATCTCGTATTCCTCAGGCCGCATACGAACGCATCCCCGGGGCATGGCCACGGAAGAAAGAATGTGAAAAAACTGACTGACGCTTTCCGCTTCATCTTTGCCGGATAAGGAATTGAGCTTGACGAATGCAGCCTTGACAAATCGGGATGCGGATGAAAAATCACCGGGCAGGCCGATACCGCCCATGCCGTTACTGTACGGTTTCATATCAAAATGTGTCGAAAAACGATTTGACGCGGGGTCGATAGACACATTCAGATAGTTACGCAAATTGTAAAGGTGAAAATCAAATGGGGGATTGTTGGTAAGAACACCAATGGGGTTGTCAAAAACACGCAGTCCATCTTCCATGGGCTCCACTGTGATTGCACGCTCCCGGTCCGCAATGATCCAGTGCAGGGGAGAGAGGGGGAATTGCGGACTAAAGGGAATGTTGACAAGATTAAGATTTGTGAGCTGTTCTTTTACTTCTGCAACCGTAGAAAACTGCCCTAAGATCCAGGGAATAAATTCAAAGGGCGCAATATTCTCCATACCGTTCTGCGCAGGCAAATAGGCAGCAATCCCGGGAAAGTTAAGACCGGCCATGCTCAGCCCCTTTTCATTGGTGGCTTCATAGTAAAGGGGATAGTCATCGACGACCGTAGCCATTCCGATCATGGCGTAGTGCGTTTCAAGAGAGGCTGCGTTACGGAATCGGAAAGGGTAATTTCGGGGCGTTATGGTTACGGCTTCCTGGTAGGAGTACTCCAGATCCAAATTTCTGCCGAAGTAGTGATCCCGTGTCTGATAAGTGACCGCGGTACACATAGCAAAACCTCCCTGAATACGACATTATTTTTAACAGTATAGCATTGTTTTTGCGTTTTTACAATGGGTATTCGCAAAAAAAGCATCATAAAGGCTGTTCGAAGATTTGTTTCTTGCTTTTTATTAACCCAGGATATATAATATTTGTGCTAATTTGATTTATATGCGTCAAACTGAAACATTTTAACAATATTTATGACCGGAAAGGATGTGCTTCTATGTCTGCAGACACACCAAAGCAGGATATGGGCTCGGGAAGTATCAAAAAGCTCCTTGTTCAGCTGGCGGTTCCAGCTGTTGTGGGACAAGTCATTAACCTGCTTTATAACATCGTAGATCGAATCTACATTGGTCATATCGAAGGCATTGGCGCGGACGCGCTGACCGGTGTGGGTTTGTTTACCCCAATTCTTATGCTGCTGACCGCCTTTGCAATGCTGGCCGGTGCCGGCGGTGCGCCTCGTGCAGCGATTGCCATGGGCAAAGGGGACAAGGAATCTGCCGAGAAGATCATGGCGAACTGTTTTACGGTGCTGATGATCCTTGCTGTCGTATTAACCATCGTGTTTTACTTCGCAGCGCCTGCCTTGCTGGCGTTCTTTGGAGCCAGTAAGGATACACTTCCGTACGCCTTGGATTACGGCAGAATTTATATTCTTGGCTCCGTGTTTGTATTGATTGTAATGGGAATGAATACATTCATTACGACACAGGGGTTCGCAAAGATCAGTATGCTGACGACCATTATCGGAGCTGTGATTAATATTGTCCTGGATCCGGTTCTTATCTTCTGGTGCGGCCTGGGTGTAAAAGGTGCGGCTATTGCGACAGTGCTGAGTCAGGCGGTCAGTGCGGTGTGGATTTTGAAATTCCTCACGGGGAAGAAGACGATATTACGTTTGCGTTTGTCCAACATGAAACTGATACCAAAGGTCATCCTGCCGTGCCTGGGACTGGGCATCTCTACGTTTGTAATGGTTTCCACAGAGAGCATTCTGTCGATCAGCTTTACCCGGAGTTTGTCCAACTTTGGCGGCGATCTGGCTGTTGGTGCAATGACCGTGCTTACCAGCATTAACCAGCTGATCACGATGCCGCTGCAGGGCATTTGTCAGGGCGGTCAGCCGATCATTAGCTTCAACTACGGAGCAGGTAAAACGGATCGTGTAAAAGAAGCGTTCCGTAATGTTTTCACGGTCTGTGTAGCCTATACTACCGTGTTCTGGCTTGCGCTGATGATTTTTCCGAATGCTTTTTCCGGAATCTTCACCTCGGATCAGACCTTGGTGGAATATGCTGGCTGGGCGCTTCGGATATTCCTTGCGGGCGGTTTTTCTGTAGGGTTTCAGCTAAGCTGCCAGCAGTCCTTTATGGCACTGGGGCAGGCGAAGGTCAGCCTGCTGCTGGCTTGTCTGCGAAAGCTCATTCTGTTGATCCCATTGATTTTTATTCTGCCCCTCTTCTTTGAAACGAATGAGCAAAAAGTCTTTGCGGTATTTCTCGCGGAGCCGATTAGTGATATCGCCGCCGCGGCCATCACCACACTGACATTCTTTATTCAGTTCCGGAAGATACTCAAACGCAGGGAACAAGCCGCATAGAACAGAAGAGCCTGCCGTGGTGGCAGGCTCTTTTACGCGTGTGGTTATCCGACTTTTTCTACGGTAAAGGTATCACCGAATACATAGAGGTATCCATCGATATAGACGGCTCGTTTGTTGGTGTTATTGCCTTCCATGGGCACTTGGATCAGCTCAGTCAACGCATATCCGTCGAAATGGAGGAGTGTATATACAGAGGCAGCTCCGGTGCCGTACATGGTAAGCCCCAGACCGATCATCTGGTTTTCCCGGTCAATATAATAGGATTTATATTCAGATGAGAAGAGGACATTATTTTTCTCATATTTGCAGTGCGACTCGACGGAGTTATCACCTTCGCGGTAGATTTCGATTTTAAGCGTGTTGAAGCTTTCTCCATACCCAATACCCATGAGGAAACCGTCTGCAAAGTCGATCAGGGACATGGAATATCCGTCGATGGTTCCTGTGTCTTTGTACGTAATATGATCCAGATCGCTCAGATCGAAGAAGAATACCGGGTCCATCAAGACAACAGACGTACAGACATAGGCACATTCACCGTCGAAACGTGCAGAACGTGCCGACTCGCCTTCAGGAGCAAAATTCTCCACACTGGCTCGAACGCTGTGATCGGATAGGTCAATGCAGAACAGGCTGGCATTGGTGGTGGAGTTATCTGTGGTGATTAAGGTATTGCTTCCGTATTTCTGCTCATTCCGTGTGTAGCTTTCAGTCGTCGTGATGATACGCAGAATGCCGTCATACTCATCCATGCTGTACTGATTGTTGACGGTTCCGTCAACGCAGAAGGAGCCCTTGTACTCCAGACCGTCGCCGGTATATCCAATCTGGCATATTTCCGTCCGATCCTGATACAGAGTATGATTCCATGCATTCTGTTTGTTCGAAAAAACGCGTGTCAGGAAAATATTGCGATCCGATACATAAACTGTGCTGGCATAGGAAAGCAGGGCGGCGGTATCTTCCGCGGCCAGCGTCTTTTGATCCAGTTTGGATACAACCGTATAAAGAGTACTGGTCGGGTTTTCGGGGATAATGATGTTATCCATGGGGATACATTCCATTTGATCAGCCGTTCCGTATTGGGGGAGGAAGGTGGAACTGTCGGAATAATCTGGGAAAGGGTCGCAGTACCACCGGGAGAAAATGTACAGATTGCCGTCGATCAGCCTGGAAGACAGGCAGTTGCCGGTAATATACATCTGGCTGTTCAGCCGGATCACCATGGGTTCCGATACATCCAGACTGACGATGTAGGTGTATGTTTTCCATTCCTTTGAACACGCGGCGATGATCGTGACGGTCGTGCAATCCTCGGACAAATACATCTCCAGCGAATTGCCATATGGGGTGATCTGAAAACCATCATCCGGAGCCAGGGTATAGCTGTTCAGCGCCTGTGAATGTTCCCCATCAATGGAATAGATAAACAGCGTGTCATTCCGGAGATAATAAATATACTTGTCGCTGCGCTTGATTCGATCTGCTTCCGTTACCCCCTGCACCTGATTGTCCGTGATCTCTTCGTAGGAGGAGCTGCCATAGGATCCCAAAGGCGCGCTTTGTGAGGATCCGGTAGACTCGAAAATTTGAAAGGAATCACTGAATTTATCCTGATAGATCGTTCCGTCAAATTGTGTGCCGGAACTGCCAGCCCAATTCATACCGTCCAAGTCTATCAGCTTGTTGCCGAACCAGCGGTCAAAGTTGCTATACTTTACGGCTGAATCGTTTTTCATTTTGTTCAGTGTCTTGATCAGGGGATAGTATTCGTTGAAAGCGTATTTGGTGACATTGATGTAATTATGGTTATACGGTACAAATAGCACCAGACCCAGTATCAGTACCAGACAGCAGCACATGGAGGTTGCTGCGAGGATGTTCCTTCGCTTTCGGGCGATTTTGGTGGTAAGTTTCGCACGGATGTCCCGGGCTTGTTCACTGTAAGTCTTCATAAGAAATTCCCTCCCTTATCAGAAGTTCTTTTAATGCCGATTTTGCTCGATTATGGAGGTTGTACATCTGTTTGACGGATCTGTGCATGATGCGTCCGGCAGATTGAAGACTCAAGCCTTCAAAATAAGTAAGCTGCAGGACTTCCTTGTACTGCTCTGGCAGCGCCTGCATGCAGACATATACCGCTTCATTCCTCGCGCGCATGGAATAGGCGGACTCCAGATCCCCGGATGCCAGAATATTCTCCACATCCTGCAAGGGTACATGATTTTTCTGCCTGCGCAGATAGTCAATGGACTTGTTTCTGGCAATGCGGTAAAGATATGCGCGCAGGCTTGATCCATCGTTCAAACGCTTTTGTTTCATGATCAGCGTTACGATGGTGTCCTCCATGATATCCTCCGCTGCTGTGGAATCCTGCACATAGCAGTAGGCATAGCGGATCAGCGCATCGGAGTATGTACGTACAAGCTGCTCCAGCGCGTCCCCGTCGCCCTTTAAGTAATCATTGTAGTGGGCAAGACCCATTTCAGACATACACTTCACCTCCCTATACCTTAAACGCAGTTCGATGGAAATTTACTCAGAAGAAATTGATTAAATCTGATCATTATGTTATAATGAACCCAGAATCCTGTCAAGCTTCAAGGAGGATACGAATTATGAGCGCAACTGTCTATTTCTCCCGCACCATCACTGCCGAAAAGGTGCTGGAGCTGTACCGTCTAGTCAATAAGCCGCTGCCCGGCAAGGTCGCGGTGAAGGTTCATTCAGGTGAGAAGGGCAATCAGAATTTCCTGAAGCCTGATTTCTGGAAGCCGGTCATTGATCACGTCGGCGGCACTGTGGTAGAATGCAACACTGCTTATGAGGGGCAGCGGAACGTGACCGAACGCCATGTAAAGCTGATGGCTGATCATGGCTGGAGTCAATATTTCCCTGTGGATATTTTGGATGCTGCCGGTCCAGACCTGGAGCTGGATATCCCCGGCGGCAGGGTCATCCGCAAAAACTATGTTGGGAAGGATCTGGCCGGGTACGATTCCATGCTTGTCCTGTCCCATTTCAAGGGTCATCCCATGGGTGGCTACGGCGGCGCGCTGAAGCAGCTTTCCATCGGCGTTGCTTCCTCCTATGGAAAAGCCTATATCCACGGTGCCGGTGACCCTGCGAACTTCTGGACGGCTGAGCGGGATCTGTTCCTGGAGGCAATGGCTGACGCGGCAGGCTCTGTGATCAAGTATCTGAATGGGAATATGGTCTACGTCAATGTGATGAAGAATATGTCCGTGGACTGCGACTGCTGCGCGGTGGCTGAGGATCCCTGTATGGGAGATATCGGCATTTTGGTCTCCACAGATCCCATTGCCATCGATCAGGCCTGTGTGGATTTGGTGTATGCGTCCAATGATCCCGGCCGGGATCATCTGGTGGAGCGCATTGAGAGCCGGCACGGCATCCATACGATTGAAGCTGCTGCCGCTCTGGGCTACGGCAGCCGTGAGTACCATTTGATTGAAATTGAATAAGGGAAAGCCCGCCGGATCATCCGGCGGGCTTTTGTCAGGCGTGCTCCAACAATCTTATGTAGTGATTGGCTTCCCGGAGAACGTGGTCTGCCAGCAACGGCAGTATCACACTGCGGATCTTACAGCTGCTGATGCCCTGTGTGCCAGCCGCTTTGAAGTCCCGAAGCGCCATGGTTTTCTCCAGTGTAATTGTCTTATCGTGCGCCTTGCGGCAGTTGGCCAGTAAGTCACAGAATTCCTTTGCAAATTTATCGGCGGAGCAAATCAGCTCTGCCTCACATGGATCCAGCAAGCCTCTGATGAACATGGCATGTTCCATCATGATCTGATTCCAGAAGCACTCCGCATCCCGCATGGAGCGCAAAGGCAGATCTCGGTTCATTTGGAGAGCGGCTACATATTGTCGATACAGCTTTGCTTCACGAATAATGTGTTCAATCAGAAGTGGGTAGTTCAAGGTGAAGAGCTTGCATTGCAGAACGCAGCTAAGGATCTCCTCTTTGAACGTGATCAAGCCGTCAAGCAGCCGCAGTGCGGTTTGATTCAGGCGATGCACCAGACTTTTGCGGTCAGCATATCGCTTGCTGTTTGGATCGGAGCAGCGAATATTCCGGGTGCGCTCCGTGATGGTTTGATCGATGGGGATGCCGGTGAAGCACTCCGTTTGCTTTTCGGCGTTCAGCGTAAATTCTGTGACGATCTCGCCTGAGCAGAGGACATTTTTTTGTACAAGGCCGTTACTCAGCGTTACCGCCTGACTCAGCAGACTTTCGAATTCCTTCATATAGTACTCCGCTTTTTCGGAGAAATCCGGATTCGCCGGGGTAAAGCCTGCCCGCAGGAAGAGCGCGTGTTCTTTCATGATCCGTCCGAAGAAAAGATGCAGCTCCAGCGACTTGCTGACATAAAGATCGGTTTGCATAGCTTCCTCCATTCAATAGTCATCATTCGTATGATATGCGCGGCGTATGAAATATGTGCAGGATGATTGACTTTCCAATTTTACGGTGTTATAGTATGAAAAAATCGAAAGGATGTGAGAATGTGAGCCAGTCCCGCTGTTTTAGTTATCATGTGAAGCCTGCCGATATGATGCCTTGGTATCATGATGGGCTTACATTGTCATACCCATTTTACGGATGAACGCCGTATCATAGGATAGCCACAGTGCAAGCCGAACGTTATGTTCCGCATGCACTGCTTTTTTATTTTGGAGAGAAGAAAAATGGAAACGAAAAAAATATTGGAGCAATTTTATGGGAATTACGATGAGGATGGCCGGCTGCGTTCCAGGCATGGCATGGTGGAGTACTTGACCACGATGCGTTACATTGAAAAATACCTCAAACCTGATATGCGCGTGCTGGAGATCGGAGCAGGAACCGGACGGTATAGCCATTCCCTTGCGAAGCAGGGGTATCGGGTAGACGCGGTGGAATTGGTGGAGCATAATATTGAAGTGTTTCGGGCTAATACCACAGCAGGGGAGCCTGTTACTGTGATACAGGGGGATGCCCGCGATCTTTCAGCCTTTGCCGATGATACATACGATGTGACACTCCTTCTGGGGCCAATGTATCACCTGTTTACGGCGGAGGATCAGAGGAAAGCGCTTTCTGAAGCCATCCGGGTCACACGGAACGGAGGCGTCGTTTTTGCGGCATACTGCGGTAACGATGCGACGATTGTGCAGTTTTGCTTCCAGCGGGGGATGATCCGGCAGGAGCGTTATCGCAGTCTCATTGATCCGGTATCCTTTAAGGCAAGCTCCGATCCGACAGAGCTGTTCCAGCTCTACCGGAAGGAGGACATCGACATGCTGATGAAAGACCTGCCGGTGAAACGGCTTCACTACGTTGGCAGTGATCTGGCCACCAATTATATGCGTGAAGCTGTGGATGCCATGGACGATGAGCTGTTTGAATTGTATCTGCGCTACCACTTCGCTGTCTGCGAGCGGGCGGATCTGGTAGGCGCGTCTCACCACATTTTGGATGTGTTCAGAAAGGAAGGATCATGATGCTGACACACAAGGGTACACAGACCATCCGAACGGAGCGGCTGATTTTACGTCGGTTCCGCATGGAGGATGCTCAGGCGATGTTTGATAACTGGGCAAGTGATGATCAGGTTACGAAGTATCTGACATGGCCCACCCATACCGCTCTGGATCAGACAGAATGGGTCTTAAGAGAATGGACCGGAAGCTATGACCGGGATGATTTTTACCTTTGGGTCATCGAATTTGAGGGGCAGGCGATTGGCTCCATCAGCGTGGTGCATATGAACCACAACGCCGAAAAGGCTCATATCGGCTACTGCATCGGACGCAAATGGTGGAGAAAGGGAATGATGTCTGAGACGCTGAAGGCGGTGATGGACTATCTGTTCGATGAAGTCGGAGTGAACCGGTGTGAGGCTTGTTTTGACCCACGCAATCCCAATTCCGGCCGGGTCATGGCCAAATGCGGCATGCGCTATGAGGGTACGCTCCGTCAGGCGGGACGCAATAATCAGGGAATCTGTGATGAGTGCTTCTATAGTCTGCTGAAAAGCGAGCGGTGAAATTTTATATTGCCTTTTGGGACTTGACAGAACCGGCAAACTTCATTATAATGACAAAGTTACGGGGTGTGGCGAAGTTTGGTATCGCGCTTGGTTCGGGTCCAAGAGGCCTCGGGTTCGAATCCCGACACTCCGACCAAAAATCGGCGACCTTCGGCAGGAGGTCGTCGATTTTACTTATTCACTATTGACCATCCACTCTTCGCTATGATCCATCGTCCCATTTCATGATAAACACTGCGCCTGCACTGATACCTCTCCTTTTCAGCTTCACCAGTGCAGGCGCACACATACGTCTCCCCAAACGCAGCGTTTCGGATCGTCTCCTGATTCAGGGATGATCCTTTTGTATTATACTGTAATTTCTGTGCGGATCTTGTCGAATTTTGTCGCGTTGGATTTTTAAATTGACGAGATCGATGCATACCAGCATACATCGCAAATCCCCTGGTTGTTACGGCCGGATCGGCGCAGCATCCCCTCGAAGACCATACCGCATTTCCTCATCACTGCCCCGGAGTTCGGGTTCCTTGGATCATGGCACGCTTCGATCCGTTGGGCTCCCACGTTATGAAACAGATGATCGATCACCGCCCCCAAAGCCTCTGTCATGATCCCCTTATGCCACCAATGTCGTCCAATGCAGTAACCGATCTCCATCTTCCCGATCTCACTGTCATGCTTCACCACGCTGATCGAACCGATCGGGTCATCACCTTCCTCCTTTACAGTGATCGCCCACAAATATTGATCATCCTTGCCATAGCCCTCGATCCAGCCATCCAGTACCATCCGGGTCACATCCACGCTGGAATGAGTGGTCCATGACAGATATTTCGTGACCTCATCATCATTAGCCCAATTATCGAACATCGCTCGTTCATCGCCGATATGGAATCGACGAAGCACCAGATGTTCCGTCTCTATCCTCTTCGTACCGATATGGGTCAGCATCATCAAGTCTCCTTTCGCGAAATATCCAGGATATGATGGGACGCTCCCACCAGATCCTGTCGCTCACAAATAGAATAATGGTACATCAAATACAGCTCATACAGCTCCTCATCCATCTGGTCGACCGCCTCGCGCATATAATTGGTGGCAAGATCCGTACCCACATAGTGTAACCGTCGCACAGGAAAAGGCGCCATCAACGCATCGATATCCTCTTTCCGATACAGCTGGAACAGCTCCGAAGGATCTGATGCTGCCTTGAAAGTCACCGGGTCGACCAGTCTTTTGTATCGTTCTTCCCGGAGCATCCCCCGCTGGAAGCAAAACTGGATCATAGATGCCTCATTCCCGCAGTATGCTACGAAAAGCAGACCACCGGACTTCGTCACACGCACGGCCTCCGAAAGCGCCATTTTCTGATCTTCCAGAGTGAACAAGTGATACATCGGACCCAAAAGCAGCGTGATATCATAGGTATCATCCTCAAACCGAGCCAAACATCTCGCATCCCCCTGGACGACAGTGACGTCCTCCACCGGCGTGGTATGCTCCCGAAAGACTCGGATGTTATGTTCTACCAGCTCCACAGCATCCACACGATAGCCCATCCGGGCCAGATGATGACTGTAACGCCCCGTCCCGGCACCCACCTCCAGGATCTTCATGCCAGGCCGAAGATACCGCTCCACGTACCGCATGGTGGTGAGGAATTCCACCATCCCATGCTTCGACCGCAGACGGCCATCCTCGTCATAACCGGAGTAGAACTGTTCCAATATCTTTTTCGTTTCCATATCTGCCCCTCCAAACAAAAAAAGTGTGCAGGCCACGATAAACGGCCTGCACTACGTCTATATCCCACGAACGATCTAAAATGGGTATGACGATACAAGCCCCTGCATGAGCCAAGGCTTCATAGCAGCAGCGCACATATGATGAACATACAGACGGCTCATATCGACACATCCTTCCCGTTGGTTTTCCATACTATACCACCGGTCACATGGGATGTCAATCATTTTTCACAAAATGTTCCGGGTCAGCATAGTATGATATAGCGACTGTCGATGGGAGGAAGCTATGCAGACTGACAATTATGTACGCAAGTCTTTGGAGCTACATCTATTCTTCGGACGGATCATGAAGGAGCATTCCCTGTTCCTCCAGGCGGGCTTTACGCCGGTGGATGCGGAGCACGAAGAAAAAGCTGCATTTTTCAGAAAGAACTTCGAGGAGCTGCTACGCCAGACCGTCACCATAAGCGACGGGATCGTCAGCAATGAGGTGCTTCGTTCCGGTGAGATCGTCACCGACTTCACCCTGGATGCAGAAGATCGGACCGAATGTCTGACGGGGCTGCCGATAGACCGATCGATCACTCAAAGAACGAAACGCCTCTGCTCCGGCGCGCAGCCGACACCACGCTGTAACGAAAATCGTTCCATGGTACGGCAGTTGAACCGGACGGCGCTTCGTCTGTTGGAAGGGCTGATCTGCTTCAAAGAAGAGATCCTGGACTGCGTGCTGCACGGATCCATGTTTACCATCAATTACCCATTGCTGATCGAGCATATCCTCCGGGAAGCCAAACTATATCAAAAGAGTATCGTCACATTGGAAAAGACCGGAGATCTGTCCTACCGTTCCATGCAGGAAACAGAGCAATTCTGGAACCAGATCATGATGGAGCACGCCCTGTTCATCCGGGGCCTACTGGACCCCTGTGAGAAAGAGTTGATCCACACCGCTGACGATTCCGCCAAAAGCTTCTGCGAACTTCTGGAATGCAGCCGAAATGCCCACAGCAAAGCCAATGTGTTGGAACAGACCACCGCGCTCCGGGACTTCAAAGCCGCCGGCACCCAAGGGATCTTGGAGTGTAAGATCCGCAGTGTGATATTGCCTTTGCTCGCTGATCATGTCCTCCGGGAGGCGAACCACTACCTCAGACTCTTGAAGGGTTGAAAATAGGAGCCGTCACACCAAAACGTGACGGCTCCTCATATATTACAGCTTCTTCAGTGCAGCCTCGCTCTGCTCCAGCTGGGCGATCAGCTCCGCCGTCTTGGCGGCCTTCTCCCGCTCCGCATTGACCACAGCCTCGGGGGCACGGGAAACGAACTTCTCGTTGGAGAGCTTGCCCTCCAGAGACTTCAGGAACTTCCGGGCGTTCTCCAGCTCCTTACCGATCCGCTCCAACTCCTTGGACACGTCCACCAGCTGACCCATGGGGATATACAGCTTCGCATCGGCAGTGGTGATCGTCACCATCCCGTCCAGGTTTTCAGGCTCTGCATCCAGCAGGCTCACCTCATCGGCATAAGCCAAACGCTGCAGGAAGCCCTCGCCCTCGGCGAAGATGTCCTTCTTGGAAGTCAGGATATACAGGGCCGCCTTCTTGCTGGGAGGCACGTTCATCTCAGTCCGGCGGGCGCGGATCGCGCGGATGCACTCCATGACGGACTCCATCATCGTTTCCTCTGCCTTGAACGCCAGCTCTTCCCGATATTCAGGCCACTGCGCCACGATCAGGGCATCGCCCTCGTGGGGGATGGACTGCCAGATCTCCTCGGTGATGAAGGGCATGAAGGGGTGCAGCAGCCGCAGCACTTGATCCAGAACATACACCAGCACAGAC
>CANBCW010000019.1 GCA_947367115.1 uncultured Clostridia bacterium
GAATACCTGTCCAAGAAGTCCGTCTGGATCTTCGGCGGCGACGGCTGGGCATACGACATCGGCTTCGGCGGTGTTGACCATGTTCTGGCCTCCAATAAGGACGTCAACATCTTCGTCTTCGACACCGAGGTTTACTCCAACACCGGTGGTCAGGCTTCCAAGGCTTCCAACATCGGCCAGGTTGCCCAGTTTGCAGCCTCCGGTAAGGAGACCAAGAAGAAGTCCCTGGCTGAGATCGCCATGTCCTACGGCTATGTTTACGTTGCTCAGATCGCCATGGGCGCCAACCAGGCTCAGACCATCAAGGCTATCTGCGAGGCTGAGGCCTACAACGGTCCTTCCCTGATCATCGGCTACGCTCCCTGTGAGATGCACTCCATCAAGGGCGGCATGACCAACTGCCAGGCCGAGATGAAGAAGGCTGTTGACTGCGGCTACTGGAACCTGTTCCGCTTCGATCCCTCCAAGGAGACCGGCAAGTTCCAGCTCGACAGCAAGCAGCCCAAGGATGGCTACCAGGAATTCCTGATGAACGAGGCTCGTTACAGCCGTCTGACCCGCGAGTTCCCCGAGCGCGCCACCGACCTGTTCGCCAAGAACGAGGCCGCTGCCAAGGAGCGTTGGGAGCACCTGAACAAGCTGGTCGAGATGTACAAGGACTAATTCCTGACATTTACCAATGCATTACCGCCCCGGGCAACCGGGGCGGTTTTCATAAAGGAGAAACTCATGCGTTTTACCTACTGTCCTCACTGCGGTTCCCTGCTGACGAAGAAAGAGATCGGTGACGAAGGACTGATCCCTTACTGCGAAAGCTGTAAAGTACCGCTATGGAATATGTTTACGACCTGCATTATATGCGCGGTAGTCAATGAGTATGGCGAGATCGCGCTGCTGCGTCAAAACTATGTGTCCACAACAAATTACGTCTGTGTCGCCGGTGTCATGAAGCTGGGCGAATCTGCTGAGGAAACTGCCCGCCGTGAGATCGCTGAAGAGATCGGTCTTGAAGTAAATGAGCTTCAATTCATCCGCAGCTATCCCTATGAAAAAAAGGAAATGCTGATGCTTGGCTTCCACGCATCGGTAAAGAAAGCGGATTTCCGTATTTCCCGGGAGGTGGATGCTGTGGAGTGGTTCCCTCTCAGCACCGCAATGGATAGATTGCGCCCCGGCAGTATCGCTTGGGAATTGGTTAAAACCGTAAAGGAGAATCTATGCTCTGCACTGTAATTGATGTCCGCGGCGATTACGCCTTTGTCAAATACGACAATACTGGCGTTGTCTCCGAGGTTGCCATCGCCCTGCTGCCTTTTGGCGTGGATGTGGGCGATAAGCTGAAATTTGAGAATTACGAATTTATCGCCATATAAAAAATCGTGCCATTTTGAAAATGGCACGATTTTTTTGATTCAATTCACGCTTCACTCTCAGAGTTTTCCGTTTCTTCTTCAGCAGCAGGCTTTCCCTGTTCCTTGTTCCGCTCCTTGACGCGTTCACGAGTCTGCTGCAAGCGCGAGCGCAGCTCCGGGGGATGATCCTGAAGCTTATCTCGATCAATGTCACGTTTTTCAAGGCGTGACTTTGTGATTTCCCGCAGCAGCGTATACAGCACAGAAACCAGAGGAATCATGATCAGCATCCCCGCAATGCCCATCAGCTCACCGCCCAGTGTTACCGCCAGCAGCACCCACATTCCCGGCAGGCCAACAGACTTGCCCACAACCCTGGGATAGATCACATTGCCTTCGAACTGCTGAATTACCAGGAACATGACTACGAACCAAACAGCTTGTATGGGATTGTCAACCAGAATAAAGAACGCGCCCAGAATACAGCCCACAAAGGCACCGACGATGGGCACCAGGGCTGTTACCGCTACCAGAACACTGACCAGAGGAATGTACGGCATCTGGAAAATCAGCATAGAAATTGCAAACAGGCATCCGAGAATCAACGCTTCCAAACACTGTCCAGAAATAAAATTGGAGAAGGTCACATTGGTCAGCCGCAGAATGCGAATGCTTTCATCGCAAATCCGTTCCGGCAAAAATGCATACGCCAGCCGTCTGGCCTGGCGAGCCAGAATTTCCTTGCGGAACAGGCAATATAGGCCAAACACCAACGAAATGACCGCGTTGAAGATCCCGGTAGACAGACTGCCAATGGCACTAAACGCGCCGCTGAGAATGGCGGTGATGCTGTTTCCAACAATGGTGACAACCTTCTGAACGATGCTTGACCAGTCCAATTTCTCCAGTTCCGTATTCGCCTTCAGCCAATCAAGCAATTCAGGGTTTTCATTCAGCAGTTCCTTCGCCTTTTCTACCACACTGTTAAAAAATGCGGGAAGACGTGAAATCAGATTTTGAACCGTTTCAGACACCTGAGGCAGCAGCAGTTGGAACACCAGGAAGAGCACAAGCCCAATAAATGCAAAGGTCAGAAGCACCGCGGCGACCCGGCGCAGCGAACGGTTTTTGATACCTTTCAGCATTCCTTCAATTCCCCGCATGGGAACGTTCAAAACAAAGGCAATGCCCGCACCGATGACAAACGGTGAAAAAATATTTTTGAAGAATTGATAAACAGCACGAACGCGATCTGTTTCATGGAGCAGCCAATACAGAAAAATACATGCGGCCACACCCAAAAAAACATTGCGCAGCGTTTTTCGCTCAATGTGCATATGAGTTTCCCCCTTCCATCATTTCCATATCATTATAGCTTAACCAAAATTAAAAATCCAGTTAACAAGCTGTGAACATTTCAAATTTCGATAAACTTTTCTTTTGACATGATTGTATTCACCCCTGCACCGCCTGTCAAGTATGCATAAGCGGTCAAACTGACACATAGAGTTTTTTGGCAGCACACAGCATCGGAGGGGAGACTATGTCAGACACCATTGAGGAAAGGGCCTGCGAATTGGCTGTGTACATCATCGAAAACGGCGCCACGGTACGCGCTGCCGCAAAGCACTTCGGCATCTCCAAATCCACCGTACACAAGGATCTGCAGCAACGTCTGCCAAAATGCAACGCCTCGCTTTATACGCAGGTGCGGCAGGTGCTTGACCTGAACAAACAGGAACGCCATATTCGTGGCGGCATGGCAACTCGGCAAAAGTACAAGGGAACGATATGAAACAGAGCCCCAACTGCATGGTTGGGGCTCTTCGCTTAGAGATCATCCGCATCCTGAATCGGCTTCTCATCCGGCTCAAGAACAAGCCCGGTATAGCTGCCGAAGGGGTCTGTTACGATGGGAAACGTATTGACCTGCGGCAGCGGCGGAATAATGGTTATATTCTCTTTTTTCTTCTCCATTTACGCACCTCCTCGTCCTGTTTGTAGGATGCCACAAGGACAAGTGTCCATTCCGGACGGAAAATTTACCAATTCGCCAATTGTCATTTTCAGCTTTCAGCGGTATAATAGGAGAAATTTCTCACATATAAGGAGGAACTACCCCATGTACGATCGCAGCTATAACTTTTCCGCAGGCCCCGCTACCATGCCGGTTCCCGTTCTGGAGGAAATTCGGGACGAAATGATGAACTACCGCGGCACTGGTATGTGCGTCATGGAAATGTCTCACCGCTCCAAAGCCTTTCAGGAGATTTACGACAACGCCGAGGCCGACCTGCGTAAGCTGATGGGCATTCCCGATAATTATAAGGTGCTGTTCATTCAGGGCGGTGCTACCCTGCAGTTCTCTATGATCCCCATGAACCTGATGAAAAACGGCAAGGCCGACTATATCGTTACCGGCGCATGGAGCAAGAAGGCATTCAGTGAGGCCAAGAAATTTGGCGATGTGAAATGCGTCGCCACCTCTGAGGATCGGAATTACTCCTATATCCCTGACTGCTCCGACCTGCCTATCCGTGATGATGCGGACTATGTCTACATCTGCGAGAATGAGACCATTCACGGCACCACCTTCCAGACGCTCCCGAATACCAAAGGCAAGATCCTGGTGTCCGATCAGTCTTCCATGTTCCTGTCCAAGCCCTGCAATGTTTCCGACTACGGCATGATCTATGGCGGTGTTCAGAAAAACATCGGCCCTGCCGGCCTTGCGATTGTCATTATCCGCGAGGATCTGATTCGGGACGATCTGGATCCCAAGACGCCCATCTATATGCGTTATGATACCCACGCCGGTGCCGGTTCCATGTACAACACCCCGAACTGCTGGGCAATTTACGTCTGCGGTAAGGTGTTCCGGTATCTGCTGGACAACGGCGGCCTGGAGGCAATGCAGAAGATCAATGAAGATAAAGCCGCCGTGCTGTACGATTATCTGGATCAGTCCAAGCTCTTCAACGGAACTGTTGATAAGGAAGTCCGTTCCGTTATGAATGTTCCCTTCGTCACCGGCTCTAAGGAGCTGGATGCCGAGGTTGTGGCCTACACCAAGGCCGCGGGCTTTGACAATCTGAAGGGCCACAAGTCTGTTGGCGGACTCCGGGCCTCTATCTACAACGCCATGCCCAAGGAAGGTGTTGTGGCTCTGGTGGAGTGCCTGAAACAGTTTGAGGCTGAGCGCGCATAATGTTTGATATCACGCTCATTACGATGGGTAAACTGAAGGAGAAGTTTTACATCTCCGCAGCCGAGGAATATGCCAAGCGCTTAGGGGCGTACTGCCGCTTTAAACTGTTGGAGCTTCCTGAGCAGTATCTGCCGGAAAACCCATCTCCCGCTGAAATAAGCGCCAGTCTTGAAAAAGAAGCGGAGCTGATCCGCCCCAAGATCCCGAAAGGGGCATGGCTGTGCGTTTTCACGCCGGAGGGTAAGGAGCTTTCCAGTGAGGACTTCGCGCAGAAACTGAGCCAAGTAAAGCTGTCCGGCAAAAGCAGCGCATGTTTTCTCATCGGCTCCTCCTTCGGTATGTCCGACACCATCAAGGCAAGAGCTGATTTTAAGCTATCCATGGGCAGGATGACCTTCCCGCACCATCTGGCGAGGGTCATGGTTCTGGAACAACTATACCGTGCCGAGGCTATTCAGGCCGGGAGCAAATATCACAAATAACCAAAGCCGGGTCTGCCAACCGCAGACCCGGTTATTTCTTTGGCCGGTTAATTGTGTATTTGAAGTAATTTTTGTAGGGCACGCATTGTGTGCATGCCCTGCAAAGAAAACGATAAGCAGCAAATAATCTTCCCCCTCTATGTGAAATACCTTGACAGGCGAGGTATTGTATGTTATTATGGTTTCCAGAAAGGGGGAATACCATGTCCATCGCAGGCGATCTGATCCGCGGTCATACGGATGCTATCATATTGGCAAGACTTTTACAGGCTGATAGTTATGGCTACGAGATCAATAAAATCATCTCCACCCTCTCTGCTGGACGGTTTGAATTGAAGGAGGCCACCCTCTATACCGCTTTTAAGCGGCTGGAAGAACTGGGGTATATCGCCTCCTATTGGGGCGACTCCGGTGCCGGTGCCCGGCGGCGGTATTACACCATCACCCCCGCTGGCCGGGAAGCCAGCCACCGTCTGCTGGGAGAATGGCGGGAGACCAAAGAGATCATGGATAAACTCTTAGAAACGGAGGAAGCAAAATGAGAGAACAACTTGCCAAATACGTGGAGCTGCTTTTTGCAGGCACCACTGATACGGATGAAATTCAACAGGAGATCCTGCAAAACACCCTTGACCGGTACGACGATATGGTTGCTCAGGGTAAAGCCCCGGAGGCAGCCTACCGGCTTGCGATCTCCGGCATCGGAGACATCAACGAGATCCTCGGTCAGCAGCCCCAAAAGGCCGCCTCACCTAGTCCCGCCCTATCAGATGCACCCATGGCAAACAGAAAGCTGCTGCGCTCCATTGCCATCGCTTTATATATCTTGTGTGCCGTACCCTTGTTTCTGACAGACGGAAGCACATTGGGACTTTGTCTCACCATCATCATCGTAGCCGTGGCAACCGCCATTATGGTCTACACCGGCAAAGGGAAAGGCCAGGCGGCGCAGACTCATCAGCAGTCAGCCCCCTTCCCTGCCCAGGCTCATACGCCGGGTCTTCAGATCGCCCGATGCATCATTTGGGGCAGTGGCATCTGCCTGTACATCGGAGTATCCCTGCTTACCCACGCCTGGTGGATTACCTGGCTGATCTTCCCCATGCTGGCCTGCGTGCAAGGCATTGCCACTGCCATTTTTGATCTAAAGGAGGCGTGTAAGAAATGAAAGCAAGTGCCATCGTCAGAATCGTCCTTTATACCCTTCTGTTCCTCGTGCTGCTGGGCATTCTTCTGGGCGGAATCTTTTTCGGAGAATTTATGTCGCTCTTCTCATCCTGGAGTCCTTCCGGAGAGTATGACATCGTAGAGCGCAGCGTCAGCGCAGAGGAATTCACAAATCTGGAAATCGAATGGGCTGCCGGTTCAATTAAAGTTGTGACCGGAGATACCGATCAGATTACTGTTAAAGAAACCAAGGATTCCAATAATCCCTATACCCTCGTCACCGTATCCGGAGATGACACCCTGACGATCCAATATGGCAGCAATCCATCCATTCACCTTGGCTCCCTGTCCGGAAAGGATCTGGTCATCACCGTCCCAAAAAACTGGAACTGCAAGGAACTTTCCATTGACGGTGCAGCATTGGATATCGAAATATCCGGTTTGACCGTAGAGTCCATTGACCTGGACGGTGCCGCAACTGAGCTATCCTTCGCGGGAAAGCTGGGTGAGCTTGAATGTGACGGCGCCGCGGCAGAACTGACTCTGAACTGCACGAACTCCCCTGACCGCATCAGTATTGACGGAGCCGCCTGTTCCCTGAATCTGACCCTTCCTGCCGACTGTGGCTTTATCGTCGATGCGGACGGCCTTGCCATCGACTTCCGTTCCGGCTGTGATTATACACTGAATGACGGAAGCTATATTTGCGGCAACGGCCACTGCAAGATCCGTGTATCCGGCCTGGGCTGTCAGGTATCCGTCGATCAGAGTGAGGTTTGTAATCACCTTTGGGATGAAGGCATCGTCCTAACCGTTCCCGGCGGCGGCCACGAGGAGCTGCTCTATACCTGCACAGTCTGCGGCGAAACCAAATCGGAGGTTTATTTCAATTCCACCAATTTTTCAATTCGTTATGCTAACAGCTTCACCGAGGACATGCTTCTGGAACCTCCGATGGCAACCTACGCAGCAGGCACCAACGTGACCATCAAAACCGATATCCTCACCGATGTGGATCTGGAGTTATATGTAGACGGTGTATTCATCTGCAAGCAGAGAGAGGTTCTGACCGACGAGATCCACTGCTGGGAATTTTCCTTCATTATGCCTGACCATGATGTTGCCATTCAGCTGAAAACCAGCGACGGAATGTGACCGAAATAACACATCCCCGGATGAACCTCCATGGATCATCCGGGGATATCTATTATCATTTCTCACGCCGCTCCACCCAAAGGCGAAGAAGCATCACCATGTAGAACATCGACGCAATCACAGCAAGCCAGTTCCCAAGCAACAGACTGGATACAATAACCGTAAGCCCCGTTGTCAACGCACCGGGAATGTAGCAGACTCTTCTTCTAACAATTCCCACGATCCAAACGACAGCATTTACGATCAACATAACCGTCAAAACCACCTGCCAAATCACCAGGTATACGAGTGCCGGCATAGCAATAATAGGGGCGATCACAGTTCCTGACATGATGATGCCTGTGATCAGCACCCATCTAGCTTTTTCCTCCAGCTTTGGCCTAACACTGAACAAATATACAACGATAGGTAATGCAATCAGCGCGAGAACCCCAGCCAAAATCCATACGATTTCCATAGAATCTCACTCCTTAACTAAGTAGAAAAATGATACGTATCACTATAATCACTGTCTCCTCCATTACCATGAGCTACAACTTTAATTATACACATAGTTGCATTGCTAGGTGAAATAAACGTCATATAAGTTCTTGTAGATGAGGAAACATAAACATATTCGGGAGTATATATATTATCCGCTAAATACAACGAATAAGACGTAGCCCCGGGTATATACGTCCACTTTGCAATAAATCCACCATCGTTCGTTGGAGCAACATAGTAAATCTGTGGCGTTAATACTTTTGTTGGCATTTTTCTTCTTACCGCAGACTGACTTGTTACTTCCGTTCCATTGACCGCGGCAACTCTATAATTGTACTTAATCCCAGAAGTTAATCCTGTGTCAGTATATGTCGGAGAATTTGTAGTTGCAATCTGCGTATATGTACTGCTTCCATCAGTCGATCTATATACTCTATACGATGTTGCACCCTGAACTGCGTACCATGTAAGTGATATGCTAGTCGAGGACGGTGTGTAAATATTCAGAATTGACGGCGCAACAAACTCATTTCTCACACCCTTTGGATCACTTAAATTACCAGTTACATTTCCTTTAAGTGCCTGTACGCGAAAGTATCTAATTGCCCCTGAAGCAATCCCCATTGTCATGCTTGTTGTTGAGCTAGTACCCAAATACAAATATGTTCCATTGTAGCTGTCAGAATAATAAACGTCGTATTCGCTCGCGCCACTTACCGAAGACCATGTAATCTGTGCTGTAGTACTATTTGACATTGAAACCTGAACATTTTGAGGTGTTCCAATGGTTGATACAGCTACATTCGTTACCATTGTTGATGAATTAATCTCCACGGGTAAGATTCCCAAACTATTTGTATCATTTTCGATATCTATACCTTGGTTCTTATAAGCAGCCCAAATCAATTCTGAACAATACCAATCTTCTTGAGTAGACTCTGTATCTTTTTTCCCGTCATAGAAATATGACTTACCAATTTGACTGACGCAAAAAGATACAGCACCATTAATCACATCTTCAGACGCCGAATTCACTCGCAAAACCGCACCTGCTCTATTGTCAAAGCGTTCATCATCCAAGACACCTCTAGAAACACCATCCGCTTGCCCACCTGTGCTGGTATATCCGATGGATTCAATCATTCTAATATAGTATCTTCCATAAAATGCATCATAATATATTCCTTCTACAATACAAGCATGTCCATAAATGCCCGAACTGCCATTAGCTTCAAATATAATATCACCCTTCCGAACAATACTTAAAAGATTATATTTTGAATAATTGGGAACTGCCGTTAATCGCGTACCCGTATTATAATACCAATTGCTCTACTTAGTGTATATGCCGTTGAAGAGTCGTAATCAGTCACATCAAAAACGGAATACCACGCCTGAAGATATTCATCGTAAGAAGAATATTTTGATACATCATAATTTTCTTTGAATGTTTCCAAAGAAATACTGGCTGGAAGTTCATGGTAAGCAATAAATTCACTCAATTCTTCGTATGCAGCCAGAAATCCATCGTCATATCCATCTGGCGTACTATTGCTTAAAGCGGATGGTATAATCTCAGACGCACTTACTGTGTCTGTGATATCCGGGCAGAGCATTAGACACCCACACAGGATATACACTAAAACCTTTCTGATGAACCCTTTCATAACACCATCTCCTTGTATTTAATTAGAGTTCTACCGAACTCTTATTTATCTAATAACACAAATTCCATTTATTGTCAACCCAAATTAGACCTCGGCACACATATTTGTGAACTAAGACAAATACGCAAACACAGTTTTATATAAAATTACATTTCCAGCTCTTGTGAGCTGGGAACGCATTTTCAGAATTCTCCAATATGATACATAACCGCGGACAGGGCGCACAGCGGAGCCGTCTCGCAGCGCAGGATCCGTTTTCCGAGGGTGCAAATATCCAACCCTGCCTGACGCGCCTTCTCCACCTCACCGGGCTCCAGACCGCCCTCCGGGCCTGTCATAAGGCTCACGGTACGATAAGCCCCTGTTTCCAGACTCATGCGCAAAGTCACAGCCTGTTCGTTTTCATAGAACAGGATGGCCTTATCCGCCTGCGCCGCGCGTTTCAGTGCTTCACCGTAGCTGGAAAGTACAATGACCTCCGGAATCACCCCACGTCCGGACTGCTCCGCGGCGGAAGACGCAATCTTCTGCCAGCGCTCGACCTTTTTCTTTAGACTCTTCTCATCAGGGCGGGATACACATCGCGCCGAGGGAAACGCCACGATTTCCGCAGCTCCCAGCTCCGTGGCCTTCTGGATCACATGCTCCAGCTTATCTCCCTTGGGGAAAGCCATATAAACGCTGACCCGAACAGCAGCCTCTGACGCGGATTCCTGCTGACGGCGCACCACCAGACTGATCTGCCCTTCGCTGACATCACTGACGGCACACAAGCACTCTCTTCCCTGCCCATCACACACCAGCACTTCTTCTCCATTTTTCAGACGCAGAACTTTCGCGTGCTTCGCGTTTTCTCCCATCAGGACAATAAAATCCGGCTGCATCTCCTCCGGTGTCACAAAAAATCGCGTCATATCGAACCCTCCCACGCTTTTTGTATAGTGTAGCAGATGAATGATCGGTTTGCAAGGGCAAAAAAGTATTGACAAATTTACCGCCTGAGGTTATAATACATAGGCGCTTGCGAGAGTGTTGGAATGGTAGACAAGCACGTTTGAGGTGCGTGTGGTTTCGCCGTGTGGGTTCGAGTCCCATCTCTCGCACCACGAAAAAAGCACCCTTCGGGGTGCTTTTTTCAACTAAATCCACCCTTATGGGTGAAATAAATCATCTTCGATGATGAAATCCCCCTTCGGGGGTGAAATCCGGTGTGAGCACCTGAAGGGTGGATTTAATTTCATCACAGCTCTGACGTATGGTGTTTACATGAAGAAACGACAGCTGCGAGAAAAAAGCAAAATAGAACCACGCACCTTTTTACTTTTCTTCCCCATCCTTGCGCACCGTTTCGTGCGGATTCATCAAAATCCTCTTTCACATTTCCGACGAAATGAAAGCAAAACAAGTCCCATCTCTTACATACAAAAAAATACAGATGTCTTCTCGGACATCTGTATTTTTTATTTAGCTGAACAGCGCAAGGTTATAGCCCTGCCGCTGGAATTCGTCAATCACATCACCAAGAATCTCCGTATTGGTCTTGGAAACCGCATGCAGCAGAAAGATACCGCCGCCGTGTGCCGCACCAACGACCTTGGCATAGGCCTTGTCGGGATCCATCTGGTTCGCCGTGTCGTAGTCGGCATACGCAAAGCTCCACTCTACCGTCTTATACCCCAGATATTGCAGGACAGCCAGCGACTGCTTGGAGTACTCGCCCATCGGAGGACGGAACAGGTGCATCTCATAATCAAAGTTTTCCAGTACATAATCATGCAGCACCATGACCTCATCGATCATCGTCTCAACGCTGAGTGTCGGCATGGACAGATGGCTGACTGAGTGGTTGCCCACAGCATGTCCCTCATCAATCATACGCCGAACCAGATTCGGATTTTTCTTGCAATAGCTCAGTGTCACAAAAAATACGGCCTTTACGTTCTTCTCCTTCAGCACATCTAGGATCGTCGATGTGTAGCCGTTTTCGTACCCCTCGTCAAATGTCAGATACAGCGCACCATCGTCCGGCGCAATAAAGTACGCGTCGTACTCACCGTACCGCTCCTGCAAGGTAATAGCACCAAGTGGACGGTTGCTACCGTCCACTTGTGCCCCGGGGCCATAACCCTTTTTCGTTGAATCTAACTCTTTAAGCTCAGCAATGGAAAAAATCTGTCCGAACCCGCCGGGATCTGTTCCGATCTCAGGCAGAGACTCCTGCGGCACCGTTTCCGCAGGCAGTGTATCCTCCGGGATCGTTTCATCATCCGACGGATCTACAGGCTGGCTGATCTCAGGCTCTGGGCTGGTATCCGAGGGATATGTAGCCGCACCAGTGTTCTCCGTATTCTGCCCCTTGATTCCTTCCGGATTTTCCGCGCAGCTAACAAGCACGCTCAGCGTCATTAACAATGTTACCAGACAGGCAAGTACTCTTTTGGTCATGTTTCTTTCCTCCACTTTTACGCAGGATAAATATTTGTAACGAGGATCAGCAGCGGCAGTACCAGAGAAAACAGACTGATGAGCCAGGGGTAAAGGGGTTTGCGAGCGCCCAGCATTAAAACCAGGCACAACGTTGTCACCCCTAACGGCACAAATACAGCAACGCCCTTCGAGACCATCATAGAAAACTCACCGTTTGCCAGCAGATTGATCCCCACACGGTTCGGCAGCTTCGACAAATTCATAACTGCAAGCCATATGGCACCGATGGCAACAGGAACCGCAAGAAGTGCCGCCCGCAGCTTGTACACATATGCCCAAATGATTTTTAGAACCTTACCGGTTTTTCGCAAAAACCTGCCGCATTTTTCCCGCGCAGGCTTTGTATTTTCACAAAACGCCTGCCACTTTTCTTCAATCATATTCAAAAAATTCATACGCAACCTCCGGGTATCAGGTTTCTTTCAGTACATCATATCACATCGCCGCGGCAGATGCAAGACAGAGATTTTTTGTCGAAAGCGATCTATTAGTCCGTTTTATTGTACCGAACATATGTTATCCTTGGATCATCAAAGAAAACCAAGGAGGAACACAATATGAAAGCAGCTACCATCTATCGTCCTGTCAAGCCCATCAGCCGCCCTTACCCCAATGCAGCCGACCGCCGTTATTTTCTGCGCCGGCTTCTCGACGGTGTTCTGGCTTTGGCCACTGTTGTCGGCGCACTCACCGCGCTGGTGTTCCTGTTGCTAATGTAAGCACTGTCAAAGCATTTCTTCCAGATCCGGCTGCCGTATCATGCGGCAGCCGGTTATCACATTTTGATCCACCTCAATTACCGCAGCGCTTCCGCCGTAGTATCCACAGCTCCCGGGGTTCACAACCCACATACCATCTTCCTCTCGACTGCAATGGGGAGAATGGGTATGCCCAAACAACACTGCCTGTGCCCCTGTTGACCGGGCATCCTTGATGAGCGCACCTAATCCACTCTTAACCCGGTGAATATGCCCATGAGTCATAAACAGCTTCACGCCGCATACCTTTTCTACGAGGGTCTCAGGCACAGGCTGCAGTACCCGATACTTGTCGCAGTTTCCCGGAACCTGATAGAACCGGGACAGATGAAATTCCTCAGCAATCGCCGTACCATCGTCATAGTAATCCCCTAAATGCACCACCGCGTCCGGCTTGACACAGCGGATGCACAAGCGCATAAAACTCAACGCCGCGTGGGAATCGGACAAAACAAGGATCTTCATGGTTCACCAACCGTTCCATTCATGCATATAGTAGTATTGATCTATTTGATTATAACAGGTATTTTGACAGGAGGCAATCAAATGCAGAAAAATTCCGATAATTTTTCTATGCAGGATGCCCTGCGTATGGCACAGAGTGACGCTGGCCAACAGCTTTTCGCGCTGCTGAAAGCTCAAAACGGCGACACATTGAATAGAGCCATGGATCAGGCCGCTGCGGGAGACTATACGCAGGCTCGGCAGACTCTTTCCGACATACTGGCTTCACCCCAGGTTCAAGCCATGCTGGAGCAAATGAGGAGGCAGAACAATGGATGAAATGGAAGAAAGACTCAACTCCGTTCTGAACAATCCTCAGATGATGCAGCAAATCATGGCTATGGCGCAATCCATGGGGGCTCAGACCCAGCCCAAAAATGATCCGCCCCAGCAAAAAAACGAGAGCTTTCCGGATATTGACCTTGGTATGCTGCAAAAGCTCTCCGGCTTTGCCAAACAGGGCAGCATCGATAAAGATCAGCAGACGCTTCTTCGTGCCCTTGGCCCTTACTTAAGCCGGGAACGGATCCGCAAGCTTGAAAAAGCCATGCGTGCCGCTAAAATCGCCCGCATGGCCACCGGAATGATCGGTTCCGGCGTGCTGAAATTCTGACAAAGCAGGTGAACACCTATGTATAACCGTTACATACCCCAGCCCGACGGCTCCTACCGCCGGAACCGGGTGCCGGATCCCAGCCGTGCCCCATCGCCGCCGCAGCAAAGAACCGCACCGGAATCCCCCTGCCCTGAACCGCGGCCTGCACAGCAGGAGCAGGAACAGCCCAAACAGCTCCCATCCTCGCAACCCCGGCGAAATTGCCCCCATCAAAGGCAGCGTCCCGCATCACAGCCAAAGCCGGAACCACAGCAGGATACCAGTGTTGGCAGTTTTCTGAAGAAGCTGCTGCCCAAGGATTTTGACACCGGAGATCTGCTCATCGTCCTGCTGCTCCTACTGATGGCCGGAGACAGCAACGAGGATCAGAACAGTGCCCTGCTGACTCTTTTATTGTATCTGTTCCAGTAACTTATTTTCTCATTTTTTGGTAATTTCCACATTTTTTATTGGTATAAAATGTTATTTCTTACAATTGCGTACAATAAAACTTTCTGATATCATATAAATGGAAACAGAATTTCCCCCATACTTCATCGTACTTTGGGACGAAATTGATACTGCAATTGTTCCCATAACGCACCCATGACAGGCAAAAAGGAGAGAAGATATGCCACGATCTACAAAAATATGCTTGATTATCATCGTTTTGATGACCATTCTGTTCGCGAGCGTACTGATATATTGCTTCGGGCGGGAAGCTTCTTCCCCAACCGTACCGCCTTGCACCGATAACACAACCGCCCCTATAAGCACCGATATCACTGCTCCTGCCGCTTCCCTCATCGACTATCACCTTCAAGGCTATCTGGCCTATAAGGGCAGCATCATTTCTCCGGCCGTGCTAGACATCCGAAATCAGGAGATTCCTCCCCTCGAATCGGCGGATGGAGAAGCCACTTTTGACTACATGCAAGTTACAGGTTTTCCCTTAATCTCCAACGAAGCCGCCGGTGCCATCTCAAAGGAACTGAATGACAATATCCTGGAGCTAAGGCTAACAAAGACCGGAACTGCAAGAGATCCCGAGGATGGTCACTTAACGCAAACTCTGGAAGTGGAATACACTGTGCTGATTGACCAAACCAGTTCACAGGTTCTGCTCTGTATCATCCGAACCTTCCAGGATAATTCCACACAGCATTACTATTTCACCACCGTCAACAGTACCCGCGTGATCGACGATGTCTTAAACCGAGCTTATGGCGAATGAGCTGAGTTTCGCTTCAAAACAGGCAGACCCATTACATGATATAGGTGGAAAATCGTATTTATTTCGATTAAACCCATCATACTATCCCCGGAAGTTCCATCCATCGCATTCCTTTATGTGATTTTAATAAAAGATTAAACTGAAACAAATTGTTTATTGGCACTATTTTTGCTATAATAGGCATATCCCATTCAGCAAGGAAGAATGCCTGTGAAAAAGAGAATCCTGCTTCTGATCGCCGCGGCTGCCATCATTGCCGTTGTCTTGATCGCCCGAACTATGATCAATCAGCACAGCGAGAACCTGGATTATGGCTTTCACACAACCGTTCCGGATGCAGAAGCCGCAGCACGCACGAAGCTGGTTCAGACCGCCGAGCAATGGCTCGGCTGCAAGGAAAGCAACGGAAGTCATAAAGAAATCATTGACCTGTATAACAGCCACACACCTTTGGCGAAGGATTACACGGTAAAGTACGAGGATGAATGGTGCGCTACCTTTGTCAGCGCCGCCGCCATCCAGTGCGGTTTTACGGACATCATCCCCACGGAATGCGGCTGCCAGCGGCAGATCGAGCTGTTTAAAGAACTCGACTCCTGGGAAGAAGCAGATGACTATAACCCCCTGCCTGGCGATGTGATCTACTACTGCTGGACAGATACCGCAAAAAGCGGAGACTGCACCGGCTGGTCAGACCACGTCGGCATTGTCGTTGGAACCTCAGGAAACTTGATCAAGGTTATCGAGGGCAATTACAATGAACAGGTCGCCTACCGTTATATTTCAATAGACGCAGCCGGAATTCGCGGCTACGCTGTTCCGGATTACTCCCAATTAACAGATGAATAGATCCGCAAGGAGGCCTGCTCGGATTGAGCAGGCCTCCCTTTTCGATTTTTATTTTGCCACAAAGCCGACCTTCTTGTAGACCTTGCGCAGAGTCTTTTCGGCTACATAGCTGGCCTTCTCGGCACCGTCACGGTATACGCTTTCCAGATACGCCTTATCCTTCATCAGACGCTGAGCCTCCTCCCGAATGGGACGCAGATGCTCCACAACCGCTTCGCCCACCATAGGCTTAAACTTTCCATAGCCGCAGCCAATAAATTCATTTTCGATCTCTTCGTAAGTCTTTCCTGTGACAGCAGAGTAAATGGTCATCAGGTTCGCTACACCGGGCTTATTCACCTTGTCGTAACGGACGCAGTTCTCCGTGTCGGAGTCAGTGATGGCACGCTTGAACTGTTTCATGATCACCTCGGGAGGATCCATCAGTAGGACGCGGCCGGTATCCTCATTTTCAGACTTGGACATTTTGGCTGTAGGATTGGTCAGGCTCATGATCCGGGCACCGACCTTGGGGACAAAGGGCTCCGGGATCTTAAACACTTCGCCGTAAATGCCATTGAACCGCCGTGCGATCACATGTGTCAGCTCTACGTGCTGCTTCTGATCCTCGCCCACAGGCACCAGATCGGGCTGGTACAGCAAAATGTCTGCCGCCATCAGGCTGGGATAAGTAAACAGACCAGCATTGATATTTTCCTCGTTTTTCGCGGACTTATCCTTGAACTGGGTCATGCGGCTCAGCTCGCCGAACATGGAATAGCAATCCAAAATCCATCCCAGCTCCGCATGCTGATGGATATGGCTCTGGATAAACAACGTATTCTTCTCAGGATCCAGACCGCAGGCAATGTACTGAGCAAGCTGCTCCAGCGTCCGGCGGCGCAGATCGGCGGGATTTTGACGCACGGTGATGGCATGAAGATCCGCCATAAAATAGAAACATTCATACTGATCGGCACGTTCTGCCCAGTTCTTCACCGCTCCAAGGTAAGAACCCAACGTCAGATCGCCGGAGGGCTTAATGCCGGATAACATTCTCTTCTTACTTACGATTTCTTCCATTGATATACGCCTCTCTTCGGATAATATCCTGTATTCTACCATAGCTTTCAGAAAAACGCAATGAAAAATTGACTTTATCACCGGAAGATGATATAGTAATGAGAGATTTTTGAAAGACAGAGGTTTTGTTTATGGATTATCAAGCACTTGCTGATTTGCTTTTCCCCCATGTCACGGACACCCCGGAAGCGCTGGAGGCGCGTTTCCCCGCCCGTGACCTGCCCGAAGGTGCCGTTGTCACCCGCATGGCTCCCTCCCCCACCGGCTTTGTCCACCTGGGCAATCTGGTGCAGGGTCTGACCGCAGAGCGTATGGCTCATCAGAGCGGCGGCGTTTTGTTCCTTCGTGTGGAAGATACAGATGCCAAGCGGGAGGTTCCCGGTGCTGTAGAGGTTCTGATCAACACACTGAAGCACTATGGCATCTCCTTTGACGAAGGTGCTACCATTGACGGTGACTTTGGCTCCTACGGCCCCTACCGCCAGCGCCAGCGGGCTGGGATTTATCACGTTTACGCAAAAAAGCTGGTATCGGAAGGACAGGCCTATCCCTGCTTCTGCACGGAGGATCAGCTGGCGGCCATGCGTGAACAGCAGGAAGCCAACAAAGAAACCACCGGCTACTACGGCAAGTACGCCATGTGGCGTGACCGTTCCATGGAAGAGATTCAGGAACAGCTCAGCGCAGGCAATCCTTGGGTTCTTCGTTTTAAATCTATGGGTTCTATTGAAAACCAGTTCAAGTTCGACGATCTGGTCAAGGGCAAGCTCACCATTACTGAAAACGATGTCGACCACGTTTTGCTGAAGTCCGACGGCATCCCCACCTACCACTTTGCTCACGCGGTAGACGATCACCTGATGCGTACCACCCATGTGGTTCGCGGTGACGAGTGGCTGCCTACCCTGCCCTTCCATATTCAGTTGTTCAAGGCATTGGGCTTCAAGCTGCCCAAGTATGTCCACATCGGACCTCTGATGAAAATGGACGGCAATTCCAAGCGTAAGCTGAGCAAGCGCAAGGATCCCGAACTGGCTCTGACCTATTACAAGGCCGAAGGCTTCCCTGTTGAGGCGGTTTATGAGTACATCATGACACTCCTGAACTCCAATTTTGAAGACTGGCGCCGAGCCAATCCTGATGCCGCTGCGGACACCTTCAAATTCAGCCCCAAGAAGCTGAATCCTGCCGGCTCTTTGTTCGATTACGCCAAGCTGACCGACGTTTCCAAGAATGTCATTGCCCGGATGGATGCAGCCAAGGTCTACGACCTGCTGACCCAGTGGGCACAGGAATTCGATCCCAGCTTTGCAGCCAAGCTCACCGCCGATCCCCTATTCACAAAAGCAATTCTCTCAATCGGACGCGGCGGCAAGAAGCCTCGTAAGGATCTTGCAGTCTGGAAGGATGCGAAGGACTACATGGGCTTCTTCTACGATGAATACCTTGAAGCACCTGTATTTGACGAGAAGTTCGAGAAAACCGTCATTATTGATGTTCTGAACCGCTTTCTGGAGAGATTTGAAATTTCTGACGACTCCGGCATTTGGTTTGACAAGGTCAAGGCCATCACCGAGGAGATCGGCTTCACCACAGACATGAAGGCCTACAAGGCTGACCCTACCGCTTTCCCCGGAACAGTAGCCGACGTATCCACCTTTATCCGTCAGGCTGTCACCGGCAAAACCAATTCCCCCGATCTGTACACTGTAATGCAGATCTTGGGCTACGGACGAACCGTAGCGCGTATCCGCAATACCATTGAACAGCTTTCCGAATAAGATAAACGCCTCAGAGCAAAAATGCGCTCTGGGGCGTTTCCGTTTACACTTTCAAAACCACGGCTTCATAAGCACCCAGCACACCGTTGAAGGGCTTACCGCTGAGCAATTCTGTCATGCCAGCATACTGCGGAAGTTTTATTTCTCCGCTTCTGCCGTGGAACAGAATCGTCAGACCGCCGCGCCATATTGTGACAAGGCCGGTTTCATCATTGGCAATCATTTCTTCCCCATCCATGCAGGGATATGCCTTGCGAATGGCGATCAGCCGTTTGTAGTAGGCCAGCATTTCCTGATCCTGCCGGGCTTCATCCCACAGCATCCCCCGGCGGCAATCCGGGTCTGGGCCTCCAGTCATGCCAATCTCGTCGCCATAATAAATGAACGGCATTCCGGGCAGCAGCAGCTGCATCGCCGCCAGCAGCTTCATTTTCTGCTTATCCCCGCCGCACCGGAACAATGCCCGGGGCGTATCATGGCTGTCCAGCAAGTTCCACAGTACATGATGGCAGGCATTGTTCAAATTACCGCGCAGGAATCCCAGTTCATTCAGAAATTCCGACGCACTGATCTCTTCCTTTGCCACAAAGTCCATAGCGGCGTTGAGGAATGGGTAATTCATCACGCTGTCCCAGGTATCCCCCTGAAGGAAATCAGCGGCATAGTGCCACACCTCGCCCACGATCAGCGCTTCCGGGAACTTCTGTTTCACTGTGGAACGAAATTTCTGCCAGAAGCAGTGGGAGATCTCATCCCCCACATCCAGCCGCCATCCATCAATCTTGGCAGTACGCAGCCAGTAAAGTGCTACGTTGATAAAATATTCCGCCGTTTCAGGATTGTCCAGATTCAGCTTGGGCATACCGCCAAAATAGCTGAAACACTTGTAATTGGGCTTGACTAAACGGCTCTCGGGGCAGACAGGCTTCTCCTTGCAGTAATACCAGTTACGGTAGGGAGAGGCCTCCCAGTTATTCTCCAGGTCATGGAACGCGAAAAACTCCGGGGCTGTATGATTGAACACGCCATCCAGTATTACCCGCATTCCCAGTCTGTGTGCCTTCTCCACCAGCTCGATCAAATCCCCCTCCGTACCGAAGGAAGGGTCAATGGTATAATATTCAATGGTATCATACTTGTGGGTGGAGCGGGACATGAAAATAGGGGTCATATAGACCACATCCGCACCAAGATCATGGATATATTCCAGATGGTCTGTAATGCCCTTTAAATCTCCCTTCAAGTCGGTGAACGCATCTATAGGAGTCTGATACCATGTCTTTTGATCCACCGTTTTGCTGGAAGCAAATCGCGCGGGAAAAATCTGATAGACCACCTTATCCTTGGCCCATTCGGGAACCGCAAAGCGCTCTGTCTCCCGCAGATTTTGGGGCAGATCAAACATCCGGTCATTGTCCTCCGGCGCTTCCCGCAGAAAGCGGCAGTTAGAGTAATAGATCCGCTCTCCGTCATGGCCTACCAATTCAAAGAAGTAACGCAGGCAAACCACATCGATCTCCAGCTCGATTTCATAATAATCGTGGCATCCATCCTGAGCGACACGTCTCATTTCCGTCACCGCCCGGGTATCCAGAAGCGGAACAGGAATGTATTTATCACGATAGTGCAATTTTACGACGGCAAGATCATCCCGCCCGGTCTGCAAACGAAACAGAAAGCGTCCAGGAGTCACGCAATAACAGTATCGGCTGTCCGGCATATGGGCAACGGCTGCACGGTTCATAATTGTTCTCCTCAGTTTAAAAATAAAATGATCAATTTACAGCAGGTTCAGCAGATATTCCAACGCCTCCGTGGAAGTCGCGAAATTCCGATGAACTTTCGACTCATCTGCCACATGAACGCCCACGGCATGTCCAGCATAGGAAAACATCGGATTATCCATCATGACCGCCTCATACAGCCGCCCGAGCTTGTCAGCAGATTCCAGAATGATTCGCCACGCAAAAATCCGAGTCGCCCGATGGGCGGCAGCAAAATTGCTCCGCAGCGAAATTTCACTTCGTGACGCTAAATGAAATTCGCCCCAGCTGCCCGCAGGCAATTTAGCTGGCGATAGCCAATTTAGCTTGCGGAGCAAATTTAGCTCGCCGCAAGGCGAATTTAGCTAAAAAAACGACGTGTCGAAACACGTCGTTTTTTTCTGGTGGGCGAGGCGGGACTTGAACCCGCACGTCCGCAGTGAACACTAGAACCTGAATCTAGCGAGTCTACCAATTCCACCACTCGCCCATATCTGCGCCGTCTCTTGACGACTTCAACATGATAGCACGACTGTTGGAATTTGTCAACATCTTTTTCTTGTTTTTGCGGATTTTTTCAAACCGGGGTTCACGCTTTATTCCAATGATCCCTGACCGATATAATCCGCCAGCAGATCGCGGGCATAAATTCCCTTTTCGTATTCCTCCACCACCGTCAGGCGGTTCGGCGCATAAGAAGATGTGTAGGTGTCGACCACAACATAATATGTACCGCTTGGATCTACATTGTTCATCAAATCGGGATTACCGCTGATGAAATAATTTTCATTGGAGGTATTAATAAACTTGGCCAGCAGGTCGCGTCCCTTGATGCTGCACAAAACAAGATCATTGTCAAATGGGAACAGCGATTGAAGCTGGGAATATTTCACATCGCCCGCCGGCAGGTAGTAGGGACTGCGAACTGAGAGGAAACCGCCGCCCAACGTGATCTCATATTCATCCTGCCACTCTTCTAAGCCAATCTGGTAGTAAAGATCCGCTACTTTTTGCCGAAGGAAGGTACTGTTGCGCTCACTTTTATTGTAGCCGACCACTCGATTGGCAGGCGATATCTGTTCCTTGTATTTTTCCAAAAGTGCTTCCACAATTGGATCATCGGCCATATCAGAATAGATTTCCGTTTCAATCAATTCTTCTGTCTGCACCGAATAGCTGCCATGGACGGTATTGAACGCCACTTCCACATGAGAGATACCGCCCTTATTATCACCGCTGTTCTGCAGGTGGCAGACACCGTACTGATCCATAAGCAGATACTGCTGGTGCGTGTGTCCCTCGAAAACCAGATCCACATATCCGTCGGACAGTGAAACATCATAATAAGATGCCAGTTTCCCGGATGAGATACTGGTAGTCGTTGCCGCACCGCTCTTGCCGTAGCCGTCGTGGAGGGCATAAACCACAAAATCAACGCCCTCGCTGCGCAGTCTTTCGGATTCCGCCTTAACAAGCGCGGTTAACTCCGAACCTGTTTTAAAATAAATATCCTCCACCTTATCCGAAGAGATCGAAGAATAGCAGTCACCGATGGCACCAATGATCCCGATTTGAATACCATCCCTATCCACGATGACACTGGGCTGGCAATAATCTACCCGCGTATTTGTGGCCCGGTCATAAATATTGATGGCAAGCAAAGGAAACTCCGCAAAATCCGCGTTTTGCTCAATGTACGCTTCTCCCCAGTCAAACTCATGGTTGCCCAGAGTCATGGCAGACACGCCAATTTCATTCATCCAGTCGGTCATCAGAAGTCCATGGGTCATATTTGACTCTGCGCTGCCCTGCCACATATCACCGGCCGATAGAATCACCACATTGTCATCCGACATTCTGGCGTTGACAAAAAAGGTCGTCAGTTCATCCACTCCGGGATGATTTTCGCCATCTACGATCTTTCCGTGAAGGTCATTGATCGAATAAAAATCAAAGGTCGTCATCACGGACTGGCTGCACTGATCACAAACTCCGTTATAATTTGCATCACTGTGGCTTTCACAGGGTTTGTCCGTGTGACCGTCCATCACAATGCCGCAGCCACTCAGCAGGATGGCAATGGCCAGCAGCCACGGCATGACACGTTTCTTCATATTGCAACCTCCGCACCTTTTTTTCTTCATTTTACATCCCAACGAGCCTTAAGTCAATCCGTACACATTTTTATCTTCCCTTTTCCTGCGAAAAATGCTATACTGAAACAAATGAACTTCGGAGGTTAGATATGAGCTTTCTTCCAATCTGCAAACAGGATATGATCGACCGGGGCTGGGTTCAGTGTGATTTTGTATACGTCATCGGCGATGCCTATGTGGATCACCCTTCCTTTGGTCACGCTATTATCAGCCGTGTACTGGAAAGCCACGGCTACTCTGTGGGTATCATTGCACAGCCCGATTGGAAAAACCCAAAGTCCATTGATGTCTTTGGCCGTCCCCGGCTGGGTTTTCTTGTCTCCGGCGGCAATATGGATTCCATGGTCAACCACTATTCCGTCACCAAGCATAAGCGCAAGACCGATGCCTTCACCCCCGGCGGCATCATGGGAAAGCGCCCCGATTATGCCACCATCGTTTACTGCAATCTGATCCGACAGACCTACAAGAATGTGCCCATCCTCATTGGCGGCATTGAAGCATCTCTGCGCCGTCTGGCTCACTACGATTACTGGTCCGAAAGCCTGAAGCGTTCCATCCTTCTGGATTCTCAAGCAGACATCTTAATGTACGGCATGGGAGAAAAGTCCATTGTTGAACTGGCAGACGCCCTGAACGCAGGGCTGGAGGCCAAGGATATCACCTATATCGACGGCACCGTTTTCCGTGCCGCCGAGTTAGACGAAAGTCTCCCCACCATCGTCCTGCCGTCTTTTGACGATCTGAAAGCCAACAAGCATAAATACGCGGAATCCTTTAAGGTGCAGTACGGTAACTGCGACCCCTTCACCGCCAAACGATTGGCAGAGCCCTACGGCAAGGAGTACATCATCCAGAATCCCCCCCAGAAACCTCTGACCACCGAGGAAATGGATGCGGTCTATGACCTTCCCTACATGCGCACCTGGCATCCCAGCTACGCAAAGGCCGGAGGCGTACCTGCCATTGAGGAGGTCAAATTCAGTCTTGTCAGCAACCGTGGCTGCTTCGGTGCCTGCTCCTTCTGCGCCCTGACCTTCCATCAGGGGCGCATTATCCAGACGCGAAGCCATGAAAGCATCATCCGAGAGGCCGAGCTGATGGTCAAGGACAAGGACTTCAAGGGCTATATTCACGATGTTGGCGGCCCCACTGCCAACTTCCGCCACCCTGCCTGTGAAAAACAGCTGACAAAGGGTGCCTGCGGCGGGCGGCAGTGTCTGTATCCCACCCCATGCAAGAATATGAAAGCCGATCATTCGGACTATGTGTCGCTTTTACGCAAGCTTCGGAAGATTCCCGGTGTGAAAAAGGTATTCGTCCGCAGCGGCATCCGCTTTGACTATCTGCTGGCAGATAAGAAAGATACATTCTTTAAGCAACTGGTACAGTTCCACATTTCCGGTCAGCTTAAGGTTGCTCCGGAGCATGTGTCCGATGCCGTCCTTACCCGTATGGGTAAGCCGCGGAACGCGGTCTACAACAAATTTGTGGATCAATATTTTGCCCTGAATAAGCAATACGGCATGAACCAGTATCTTGTTCCCTACCTCATGTCCAGCCATCCCGGCTCTACCCTGAAGGAAGCCATTGAACTCGCCGAATATATCCGGGAAATGGGCTACAATCCGGAGCAGGTGCAGGACTTCTACCCCACTCCCTCTACCCTGTCCACGGTTATGTACTATACCGGTCTGGATCCCCGAACCATGGAAAAGGTCTACGTTCCCACGGATCCCCATGAAAAGGCCATGCAGCGAGCCCTGATCCAGTACCGCAATCCCAAGAACTACTATCTGGTGCGGGAAGCGCTCTTACAAGCCCACCGGGAGGATTTGATCGGCTCCGGCCCCAAGTGCCTGATCCGCGCTGTACCGCCCCGGCAGGGCAAGCCCACCGCTCCCCCGCCCAAGAAGCCTGCTGTCAAAAAATCCGTGCAGAAAGCACCGCCCAAGACAGTCGGCGCAAAAAGAAAGAAGCGATAAGCATGGATATTAAGTCCTATTGTCTGAGTAAGCCAAAAGCGGTCGAAACCTATCCCTTTGGAGAATGGCCCATCTGCTATAAAGTAAACGGAAAAATCTTCGCCCAGCTTTATGAGGATAAGCTCACCCTGAAATGCACCGCCTTTCAGGGGCAGATGTTCCGGCAGGCGTATCCCGGTATCGTCGTCCGGGGCTACCACTGTCCGCCGGTGCAGCAGCCTTACTGGAATACCATCGATCTGAACCGCTTTCCCGCGGAGGAGCTGCCCCATATGATCGATCTGGCTTACGAGGCCGTACTGGCCGGGTTCAGCAAAAAGGCACAAAAGGAGATACTTGTAAATGGATCATCCACTCGGTAGAATCGTCACCGTCATTGTTGATCGCCCTCTGGGCTCCTGCCACCCAAAGCATCCAGATATCCGCTACCCCATCAACTACGGCTATATTCCCGGAATCCCCGCCCCGGATGGTGAGGAACAGGATGCCTATATTCTGGGCATCGAAACCCCGGTCGACCGCTTCACCGGACGGGTGACCGCTGTGATTCACCGGCTGGACGATGTGGAGGATAAGTGGGTGGTCATCCCGGAGGGGACATCGTTTACCAAAGAACAAATTGAAGCCGCCGTCCGGTTTCAGGAGCAGTACTTCCAGAGCGTCGTTATAATATAGCTTTTCTCCGCCAGTGCGCTGGCGGAGTTCTTATTTCTCCGGCAACGCCATAGGATGTTCCATACATCGAATGCTTGAGGTGGTACAATGGAACATACAACAAACATCATCACTCTCCGCGGGGAGCTGGCAGCACTGCCGGAATTCTCCCATGAGAACCACGGACGGAAATTTTTCCGCTTTACCCTGAACGTTCCCCGGCTGAGCGGAGCTGTGGATTCTTTACCGGTGGTGGTCGAAGAACATCTGCTGAACGAACTGGATCTTTCCGGTGGAGAGATGCTTGCCGTTACCGGGCAGATTCGCTCCCACAATATCCGCACTGACGGTAACCGCCGGCTGCTGATCTTCGTGTTTGCCGCGACTCTCACCGCCGAGGATGGCGCCCCGGTAAACGATGTCATGCTGGAGGGCCCCCTGTGCAGGGAGCCCACCTATCGCCGCACCCCACTGGGCCGGGAGATCTGCGATGTCATGCTGGCAGTTCCCAGAGCCTTCCGCCGGGCGGATTACTTGCCCTGTATTCTCTGGGGCCGCACCGCACAGGAGGTATCCGCCTGTCATACGCGTGACCGAATCCGTATCTGTGGACGGCTTCAAAGCCGTTCTTACACCAAGCTGACTGAAGATGGCCCCATTGAGCGCGTTGCTTACGAAGTCTCCGCGTTAAACGCGGAAGTTCTCACAGATTACTGAAGCAGCAAATTCATCATCAGACACATGACGCATCCAACAGCGGTGGGCAGTAAAAATGCCGCCGCTGTTTTTGCGTTGCTGCCGGTTTCTTTGCGTATCGTCAGCAAAGTCGTAGCGCAGGGCCAATGAAATACAGAGAAAATCATCGTACACCACGCGGTTTGCCACGTCCAGCCCGCTGCAGTCAACAAGTCTCCGGAAAGTGCTCCACTTCCAATCACACTCCCACCTGTCAGCATCATTAGGATCACCGGCATCAGCAGCTCATTGGCGGGCAGCGATAAGAAAAACGCCAGCAGAATCATCCCATTCATCCCAAGAGCCAATCCTACAGGATCCAATGCCCCGGCCAACCATGTCAGCAAATCCGTTTTTCCCAAAATCCACAGCACCGCCCCTGCCGGAGCCGCCACACATACCGCCCGCCCTGCTACAAACAATGTGCGGTCAAGGAGCGATCGCACCAGAATCTGCCCCAATCTGGGCCGTCTAAAGGGCGGCAGCTCCATAATGAATGTGCTTTGCTCATGGCGCAGAGCCGTTTTGCTTAACACGCCTGTCGTTGCCATCGCCCCAAGCGCGCCAAGCACGACGCACAGTGCCACCGCAAACGCCCCGCCTGCGTCCGCAAAGAACAAGCTGCCCAGTAGAATCAGCGTCGGAAACCGTCCGTTGCAGGGCACCATAGCGTTGGTCAAGATCGCCGCCAACCGTTCTCGCGGTGAGTCAATGATTCGGCATCCGGTAACTCCCACCGCATTGCACCCCAGCCCCATGCACAGCGTCAGCGCCTGCTTGCCGCATCCACCGCATCGGCACATACCACGATCCAGCAGAAAAGCCATTCGTGGCAGATAACCCACATCCTCCAAAATGGTAAACAGCGGAAAGAAAATTGCCATAGGCGGCAGCATGACTGCAATGACCCGGGTTGTTGTCGCATAGATCCCATCCAGCAGGATACCTGACAGCCACCATGGACAAAATTCCAGCAACCTATGCAAAACGCCATAACCGGTATCAAACAGCCTTTCCAGCAATGATGAAGGAATATTCGCCCCCCAGACAGTCAGCCAGATGATAACAAACAGGAGAAGCATCATAATCGGAACTCCCCTGCGGCGGCTGACCAAGATCCGATCCAGCGTCAGCCGCCAGCCGTCGTCCGCATTGGTGACGTGGGTAACGCACTTGGATGCAATCTCCCCGGCCTCATGTACCGGGTCATACCATTCTCGACGGTCTCCATTGGTCTCGCCGCAAAACTGGCGAATGGCTTCGGTCAGCTCACGTATTCCTTTCCGCCGGCCTGCCGCTGTCAGCACCACAGGAATGCCCAGCTCATTGGAAAGTGCCGCGCCGTCTACTTGATAGCCCCGGCGCTCCGCTTCATCCATCAGATTGACGCACAATATCACCTTTTCCGTCTGCATCAAAATCTGCAATGCAAGGATGAGATTTCGTTCCAACGCACTCCCATCGCAGACAACAACGATGCAGTCTGCTTTTCCGCTTGCAATATACTCTGCCGCAACACGCTCATCCTCCGACGTACCATCCAGAGAGTATGTACCCGGCAGATCCACAATGCGAAAGCCCGGCAAGCTCCGGGCTGTCCCCTGTGCTGCCCCCACTGTCTTCCCCGGCCAGTTCCCGGTATGCTGCCGAAGTCCTGTGAGCGTGTTAAATAGGGTACTCTTCCCCACATTGGGATTCCCCGCCAGCGCAACCGTTTTCATAAGCACCTCCGAACCATGATACCGCTTAAATCTTTTCGCCGCACCGCAATGACTGTCCCCCGCAGTTCAAGCGCCGCCAGATCGCCCCCAGGGCTCAAAAAGCGGCAGCAAAGCTTCGTTCCTTGCACCAATCCGAACTGCCGCAGACGGCTTTTCAGGGGGTTTGTATCCGGAATTTCTGTCACAACTGCCCGCGTACCGGGCCAAATATCACACAGCATGATCCCCATACCGATCCCTCCAAACAATCGCTACGCCATCATATCCCGCTTCAACTGGAAATGTGCGAAAATCTCTTTTCAACTTCACCCTTTTATGATAGAATAATCAAAAAGGAGGGCTCGATATGGAAGAAAAAGTGAATGCCATTATAGATATTTTAAAAAAACGTTATGCTGATGCCCCCTGTGCTTTGCATTACGGCAAGGATTACGAGCTGATGATCGCCGTCCGGTTGTCCGCTCAGTGTACCGATGCCCGGGTAAATTTGGTGACCCCCGGTCTGTTTTCTGCTTACCCCACATTGGAGGCCATGGCAAGCGCCGATATTGCGGATGTGGAAAACCATGTCCATTCCTGCGGATTTTACAAGCATAAGGCCAGAGACATTGTTTTGGCCTGTCAAATGCTTCTTTCCGACTATGGCGGCCGGGTTCCCGGGACGATGGAAGAACTGCTGCGGCTTCCCGGTGTCGGCCGAAAGACCGCCAATCTTCTGCTTGGTGACCTCTATGGGATCCCCGGCAGTGTTGTTTGCGATACCCACTGCATCCGCATCTGCGGCAGGCTTGGTCTATCCCATGGCACAGACCCTGAAAAGGTAGAACAGCAGCTTCGGGGCATTTTGCCGGCGGAGGAAAGCAGCGACTTCTGTCACCGCATCGTCCTGTTTGGACGAGATTGCTGCACGGCGCGAAATCCAAAGTGCGGCGAATGTCCCCTGACCATGTGGTGTAAGGAGTTTAATCCCTAAACGTTCTAATCCCCTCTTGTCCGCATAGATTGTGGACAAGGGGGGATCTTTTTGCGCCGACCAATGCCAATCTTTTACAGTGCCCTGATGCTCACAGGCGTGAACCTGCTGCTGCGTCTGGTGGGAACATCCTTTCAGGTCTATATCTCCGGACGTATCGGTGCGGCAGGCATCGGGCTGCTGCAGCTGGTTCTATCCGTGGGCAGCCTGTCCATGACCGCCGGGATCGCCGGGATCCGCACCGCCACCATGTATCTGACCGCTGAGGAGCTAGGGAAAAAACGTCCCGGAAATGTGACTTGGGTTCTCTCCGGTTCCTATCTGTACAGTGTCCTGTGCAGCGGCGCGATTGGCGCGTTGGTATACTTATTCGCCCCCGCCATTGCAGAAAACTGGATTGGCGACCCCCGCACCATTGACGCGCTCCGGCTTTTGGCTGCGTTCCTGCCTGTCAGCTGCCTGTGCGGTGTCATGACCGGGTATTTCACCGCCGCCAACCGAATCGGCACTCTCGCCGCCGTGGAGGTGGCAGAGCAGCTTTGCTCTATGGTCATAACGGTATTGGCACTGACATTTTGGGCAGGCAATGACCCGGGCAGAGCCTGTCAAGCCGTCGTATTGGGCAGCTGCGCCGGAGCGCTGCTGACTCTCCTATGTCTGGTGTTTCTGCGCCTGCGGGAGCGGGCTGCTGCCGGAAAACGGATCCCCATCGCCCACCGTCTTGCGGACACAGCCGTGCCCCTGGCTCTTGCGGATGACCTGAAAGCCGGAATTTCCACGATCGAAAATCTAATGGTTCCAAAACGGCTCGCGCTGTATACCGCAAATTCATTGGCTCTCTTCGGTACCGTTTGCGGCATGGTATTCCCGGTGCTCATGTTCCCTGCGGCCATACTCTTCGGCCTGACAGAGCTGCTGATTCCTGAACTTGCCCGGTGCAACGCCGCGGGCAGCCGCCAGCGCATTACTTATCTCATGCGGCGATGCCTGCGCGTTGCCCTGATCTACGGAACTCTGAGTGCAGGCATCCTGTATCTGATCGCACCGGAGCTGTGCCTTTCTTTGTACGGCAGCACTGACGCAGGAATGTATCTTCGCTGGTTCGCACCTCTGGCCGTCATGCTTTACTGTGACATCGTCACAGATGCCATGATCAAAGGTCTGGGTCAACAGAAAGCCAGTGTTCGCTATAACATTCTGACCTCTGCCATGGATGTGGTATTTTTGTTCATTCTTCTGCCGAACTACGGCATCACCGGATACTTCCTCAGCTTTGTTGTGACCCATGTGATCAATTTCATTCTCAGCCTGCGGCGGTTACTGAAGATCACTGGGGAAAAGCTCCCCTTCCACATCCCCGCACTGACGATTGCCTCCGCGCTTGCCGCCGTCTGGGCTGCCGGATTTCTTGCCGTTCCAATGCTCCGGGTGGCAGCGTTCCTCGCCATCCTTGTGTGCCTATTGTTCCTTCTGAAAATCCTTAGCCGTGACGATTTGATCTGGATCAAAGGTCTGGTATATAGAAAATGACCCGCCATCGGCGGGTCATTCGCTTATAATGCTTTCAGAATCTCCAGCAGGAAATCCCATGTGCGCTTGGTGGATGCGATCCCCAGTTTTTCCCGACTGGTATGAATGTCATGCATCTCCGGGCCAATCGACACGCAATCCAATCCCGGCAGCTTGTCGCTGAGAATACCGCACTCCAGACCGGCGTGGATCGCCACAACCTCCGGCTCCTTCGCAAACATTTCCCGATACACGCGAACCATCGTATCCCGCAGATAGGATTCTTTCCGATACTCCCACGCCGGATAATCGCCCATCTCGCTGTATTGCGCGCCATATTTCTCTGCAATGGAGGCCAATTGGTTCAAAAGCTCCCGTTTTTCCTGATTGACTGAGCTGCGAACCGCAAAGGTAAGCTGCAGTTCCTCCTTCTCCAGTTTTGCAATGCCCAGATTCAAGCTGGTCTGCACAAGTCCTTCAATATCCTGGCTCCAGGACTGAACACTATTGGGGCACGTCATCAGCAGGGAAATGACCTGATCCGTCACATCCGTCGGCAGAGCATTGCCGCCGAAAGCATCCACATCATCGCCATAGATTCTAATCTCCGGCTCGTCATAAGCCTCCCGGATCTCCTTCTCGAGCTGTTCCGCCACATCGTTGATCCGTTCAATATAGCTGCCCATCGCCACCAGTGTCACGCTGCAGGAACGTGGAATGGCATTATCCTTGGAGCCGCCGGTAAATTTCGTCAAGCAAAGAGGCATCAGTTTCTGAATCCGCAGCAGGAGTTCGCCCATGACCTTATTGGCATTGGCACGTTTTTTGTGGATCTCCACACCGGAATGACCGCCTTGCAAGCCTTCCACAGTTAACCGAACGCAGGGGCCATAAACCGCGCGACGCGTTATCGGCATGCTGATGGTGGCTCTGGCTCCGCCGGCGCAGGAGACTGTAAAAATTCCCTCCTCTTCAGAGTCAATGTTGATCAGTGTCCGGCCTTTCAGCTCGGAAAGATCGATCCCCGTTGCGCCCTCCATGCCAATTTCCTCATCCACCGTAATCACAACTTCCAGCGGAGGATGCGGAATACTTTTATCTGCAAGCAGCGCAAGCGCAAAGGCGACAGCAATGCCGTCATCGCCTCCCAGAGTGGTACCCTTCGCAAATACATACGCTCCGTCATGGGTCACATCCAGACCGTCTGTTTCCATATTGATACGGCAGTCGTCATCCTTCTCACAAACCATATCCATATGCCCCTGAAGGATCACAGGGGGATGATCTTCCATGCCGCAGGTTCCCTCCTGGAAGATGATCACGTTATTCAGCTCGTCCTGCCGGTATTCCAGGCCATGCTCTTGTGCAAAAGATACCAGATAATCGCTGATGGCCTTGGTGTTACGAGATCCATGAGGAATAGAACAGATTTTTTCAAAATAAGCAAATACAGAGGCAGGCTCCAAACCTGCCAGCTTGACTGCGCGCATATTGACCGCTCCTTTACAGTTTTCTTTGCATATTCTATCATACAGGGTTCAAAATGTCCACCCCATGCAAACGCAAACGAGGCAGAGGAATTTTCCTCCGCCTCGCAGCAATCACATTATTAGATCAGGCTCAGGGACAGCGTCAGCAGACCCCAGACCAGAGCGATCCACTTGGTCCAGGAAGCCAGCTTCTGATCCAGAGAACCAGACTTGCTCTTGCCCAGATAAGTATCCGCGTTGCCGGAGATGGCACCGGACAGGCCAGACTCCTTGCCGGACTGCAGCAGGACCACAGTGATCAGGCCAATGCTGAAAATGACCTCCAGAACGGTCACAACGATCTTCACAACTTGCATTTTCTTTAACCTCCCTCCGCCAACGACGGCATTTACAATGTCACTCTCCGTATTCGAGAGACTTTATACATATAGCCGTACTATTGTAGCACATCATTTAGCAGATTTCAAGTAGTAAATTCAATTATTTCTGCACCCAATTGCCTGTTGCCAGACAGTTCAGGTAGCTTTCAATAAAGGGATCCAGCGCGCCGTCCATGACAGCGTTAACGTTGCTGGTCTCACAGCCGGTTCTCGTATCTTTGACCAGCGTATAAGGCATAAACACATAGTTACGGATCTGGCTGCCCCACTCGATCTTCTGCTGCACACCCTTGATATCGGCAATAGTGGCCAGATGCTCTCGCTCCCGGATCTCCACCAGCTTGCTGCGCAGCATCCGCAAACAGGTCTCCTTGTTCTGGAACTGGCTCCGCTCGGTCTGGCAGGACACCACAATGCCGGTAGCCTTGTGGATCAAGCGAACAGCAGAGGAGGTTTTATTGATGTGCTGACCGCCCGCGCCGGAGGAACGGAATACCTGCATCTCATAGTCCTCAGCCTTGATCTCAACGTCGTTGCTGTCATCCTCAATATCCGGGACGACTTCGATAGCAGAGAATGAAGTCTGACGGCGGGCATTGGCATCAAAGGGCGAAACACGAACCAAACGGTGAACACCGCTCTCGCCCTTCAGGAAGCCATAGGCATTTTCGCCCTCAATCATAATGGAAGCGGACTTCAAGCCGGCCTCGTCGCCCTCCTGATAATCCATAATCTTATAGGTAAAGCCGTGGCGCTCCGCCCAGCGGGTGTACATCCGGTAGAGCATCTGGCACCAGTCCTGCGCTTCCGTACCGCCGGCACCCGCCTGAAAGCTCATCATTGCATTATTTTTGTCGTATTTGCCGGTCAGCAGGGTCTCCAGACGGCAGCTTTCCATTTCAGCAGCCAGACCGGAAAAGCCTTCCTTCAGCTCGTCGAGCATGGAGTCGTCATCCTCCTCGGCGGCCATTTCGCAAATGGTCGTCAGATCGTCCCAGGTGGAACACATCTTTTCATAACGCTCGATCTTATTCTCGGCCTGCTTGGTCTTGACAACGATTTTCTGGCTTTTCTCAGGGTCGTCCCAGAAGCCGGGAGCCTCCTGCATGGCATGGAGACGCTCCAGCTCATTTTTGAGCCCCGCAAGGTTCAGCGATTCCGCCAGACCCTCCAGCGCAGGCTTACAGTCATTCAGTTTCTGCTTATAGCTGTCAAATTCAATATTCATGGCAGTCTACACTCCGTATTATAAACATTCCGATATATTATAGCCCAAATCTCCCCCAGTGTAAAGAGGAAATGCGAAAATATTCCCAAAAAGCATCTTAAAGCATTCTATCTTCCGCTGGGTGCCCAGTCCTCCCCTTCAAAAATCATGTCATCTACATCTCGTTCTGTTTCGTCGTACTTTGCCATTCTTCTTACTCCTTTCAAAAGTGATACCTGATAGTATATGCTCCTATTTGGAATAAATTTACTCTATATTCTTATTTTTACAGGAAAACCTTGACAAATTGTAACTTTTCTCTTACAATTGTAACCGGTCTGTAACCATCAAACAGGAAAAGAGAATCAAATGATGCTTTTGAACAGGAATTCTAAATTGTTCTGCACTGCACTGTTGGTTTCCGCTATATTGGGGATTTTGGTCGGATTCTCTTCCGATCAGAGTCATGCTGTTTCCCCCGCTGCTCTCGGCGACACTGCTGTTATTGCTGAGACCGTCACCAGTCTCCCGGCAGATACCGCCCCAGCGCTAACCGAACCGGAAGTGACCGAACCGCTCCTTGCTGAACCGGCCCCCACCGAACCGGAGCCGACGGAGGCCCTCCCAGCCGAACCGGAACCTACGTTTCCCGAAGAGTCGGAACCGATCCACAGTCACAGCTATATAAAGACAGTCATCAGCCCCACCACTTCCAGCAAGGGCTACACCCTGTGTGAATGTGACTGCGGCAGCAGCTACAAAACAAACTACGTTTCCAAACTCACCGCAAGCTTTCAGCCCTCGGTCAAAGTCCCCGATGAGATGCTGAACAGTGACATTCTTCAGGCTCTGGCGTATCTCGGAGTCGATGTGCAGAAACTAAAGGATAACGGCGTATTGTTCCAGACTGGCTATATCGCAAGCCGCACCCCTTCGTATGCCAAATCTCCTGTTCCCTACAGCCGCAGCGGTAACGGCAGCGGCCTGCAAACGATTGCCGACAGCACAACCCCTACCGGTCTGGCACCGGATGTAGCAGCCTTCAAAAAGACCGGCCTCGATTGCGTGGATCTTGCCGCCTACTATTTGGTCAACTATCTGCCCAACATAAAAGGTGCCGATGTATCCATGCTGACGGAAATGTATGAAAAGTACAAAGGCAGATTTGGAAGATGCTATGACCACATGGACTTCTGGCCCACAGCCTGTGGCGATCTGGCTAGCCAAGGCCGGATTGAGATGTATACCTACGAAGTCGGCGAAGATTACTCCGATGTATTCAGCAAAATTCAACCCGGTGCCCTGATCCAGATGGGCAGCAAAAAAGATCCCACCAAGCACTACGCCATTTATGCAGGCACTTATAACGGCAATCACTACATCATCCATAGCGGCAATGTCAACCGTGGCCCGGAGATTTCTCTCATCAATTACATGTGGGATGATGGACAATCCTCCTGGCCGGTTGCATTCTACGAATTCAACTTTCCCACCGTCGACAGCACCGGCTGACCTTGACAGCCGGTGCTTTTTCGGGTACAATATGTCCGTATGCGTCAGTAGCTCAGCTGGATAGAGCACCTCCCTCCTAAGGAGGGGGTCGGGGGTTCGAATCCCTTCTGGCGTGCCAAAACCGCCGAAACCACGCAGGTTTCGGCGGCCTTTGTTGTTATAGTGCTATCTGGTTTCTTTTGAATATTGCATAAAATATTCCGGGTAAGCCCAACAGCAGAAATCAAAGATATGTTAAAAATTAGCATATGCGAATCGACCCCACAGGTATTTCTAAGATACCTGTGGGGTTGCTTTTATGCTACGTTTAACTGCCGTAATCCTTTCAACAGATGGTTCTCTTGTCTTACCAGAGTAAATCGGGCACCAGATCCATTCTGTCTCCATCGCTTTCTCCTAACTGGTATTACTCTACGGCCTTCAGCGATTCGGCCATCTTGATTTTATCTACCTGCCGTTTCATAAAGACATCAACGATGATGGCGAAGGCAATCGTGCAGATAATGGACGGCAGGAAGCTCACTTTTTCAACATGAATGTCAACGGCAAGGGAATCTATCAGGATCATGCTCATGACCGCCCGGTGGAAAACCATGCCCAACGGGATGCCAATGAAACTCGCAAGGATGGACAGTAACAGATTTTCGCTCAGCACATAGCTCTCTGTTTCCTTCGGATAGAAGCCCAACACCTGGACAGTGGCGATCTCGCGACTGCGCTCGGCCAGATTGATATTGGTCAGATTGAAAATAACAATGAACGCCAGAGCACCGAAGAACAGTACGATCAGCCAGATGATATAGTTCAGGCAGGACAGCGCGCTGTCCACCGTTTCCTTTGCCGCGGAAAGCTGAGATACGCTGGTGATCTCGGTCAGATCCGTCAACTGCTCCGCAATCGCATCTGCGTCACCGTCTACAATAAGCAGGGCCGTGTTGGCTTCCCAGTCACCAAACGCATCCACATAGGTACCCTCGGAAACAACAATGTAGCTGAAGATAGATGCCAGCGAACACATTGGCAGGACGCTTCACTTTTGCATCCAATGCACGCAGGGCATCCAGTTCAGTGCTTTCCTTCTGGATGTACTCGGAGCGGATCTTCTCTGCTGCAAACTTCTGATCGTTATTCATAATGTAACCTCTTTCAATTTTGTTTTTTATTATGGCAGCATTATACAGGGAGATTGTTATTGAGATTTCTAAAAAATGCTTGATTTTTGTTAAAAATGAAAATTTGGCGCATTGTAAAATGAACCTGCAATAGAGACAACAAAATATCCATAGTGACGATCCAGTGGTAAAATTAAGCT
>CANBCW010000020.1 GCA_947367115.1 uncultured Clostridia bacterium
TTGTTGGTGGTTGGCAGGAAATGCTAATCTACTACAGTCGGGCAGGAGAATACTATCCCGAGGAACTTCACGATACTTCAGGGCAAGAGCTCTTTGCGCTGCAAATTCCGATTGGCCATACTGTCAGTTTTACGCTAGGCTATGCCATCGCGGGTATCCAAAACGAACCCTCTATGGATCCATCTGACATGTGGCTCACTGCTTCCCCCGGGCGGAATGTCGCAGCCCAAGGTGTAGGAGATCTGGATCGATCCATTTTTATTGACACTAAGCTAGGAAGTGAGGAAGAATGAAATCCACCCTCCGATCAGAGCTGTATAAGGCTTTGACCAACAAGATGCTGTATATTGCCATAGCGATCGGGCTTGCCTTTTGGGCTATGGATGTGATGGAAAACCAGGAAAAGATAAAGTTTTTTGACGAAACTCTTCAATGGGCTGTCAATTCCGGGCTTCCCATCGGAACCGGACATGAGGGTTATTCCTTGTTTTTCCTTTGGTCCGGCCTTGCCCCACAGACCAAAGGCGCCAATCTGTTCTACACGGTATGGCCGGTGTTTGCGGCTATGGCTTACGGCTGGTCCTACAGTGACGAACGCCGCAGTGGAGTTTACAATCAGATTGCTGCCCGCACCAGCGCAATGCGCTACTACATATCGAAATACATTGCCGTTTTTGTCAGCGGCGGTCTGGCGGTAGCAGTTCCGGTGCTGCTGGGATTGCTGGCCAATGCCATGTTTGTGCCTTATGCGCAGGTTGTGCAAGGTTTAGGAGCCGTAACGAATATTAATTTTCTGTCCGAGCTGTATTATACCGCCCCTTGGGCGTATGGGCTGATTTGGTGCGGTGTCACATTCCTCTGCGGCGGTACAGCAGCGTGTCTGTGCTTCGTAGTAGGCACCAGTCTGCGCTATAGCGTCATGGTTATTCTGACACCCTATGCGATGTTTGTAGCAATAGACGCACTGACAAACAGTTTGAGAGCCTCGATTTTGAAGAATGTAAGACTCATTCTGTCTCCCTTGCGGCTGGTTTGGTCTTCTCCCGGGTGGGCCAACCCGGAATGGTGGGTCTTTTTGATGCTGGCTCTTTTGACGATCTTCTCTTTCGGCATTGGATATTGGCAGGTGGTAAAGCATGAATTGGCTTAAACTACTCAGATATGACATTCGCAGCGGATTGCTGCGGTGGCGATATTTGGCGGTTCCGCTTCTGTTTTGTATCCCCTGTTTTTATAATTGGATACAGATTCAAAACGCCGGATGTGTGGGCACCTGGATGGACTATCTGGTGGGGTGCTTCAAGGGAATTCTGCCGGTGGCTTCAATGGCGGACTTTGAATTCCCAATCTTATGGTTTTTGGTTATGGCCGGATGCCTGTTTCTGAATTTGGATTATCCGCTAAATGATTTGACGGATGCCGGGCAGCAGATTATTGTGCGCTGCAGGAATAAAAAGGCCTGGTTTCTTTCCAAATGCGTTTGGAGCCTGTTGAGTACGACGGTTTATGTCATTTTGGGCAGCGTGACAGCCTTTGCTTTCGCGGTATTTAGCGGAGGAAGCACCGACCTCAACATTACCTGCGATGTTATGCAAAAGGCACTGGGGATTTTCTGCTTGACCAATCCGGGTGCTGCGCAAACGCTGTTAGTCGGCGTTATTCTGCCGTATTTCACGTTAGCTGCTGTTAACATGCTGCAACTGGCATTGAGTCTGGTGGTGAAGCCCATTATCAGTTTCCTGACTTGCGTGTGCCTGCTTGTGGCATCTCTGTTTTACAGCTCGCCGTACTTCATTGGCAACGGTGCTATGGCAGCCCGAAGCGGCATCTTGATAGATGGTCTTCTGGATCCGTTGCCAATTGCCTTGGCCTGCGCTGGTATCATGATACTGAGCATTGCAATTGGTATGATCCGTTTTAACCGCATGGATCATCTTCGGTGGGAAGAATAGGAGGTCTTATGAAGATCGTAGTTAAAGACGCTACAAAAGTGATTAAGGGCGCAACCATTCTGAAAAACGTAAACATAGAGCTGGAAAGCGGCAGAGTCTACGGCCTTCAAGGACCCAACGGCGGCGGTAAGACTATGCTTATGCGGCTTGTTTGTGGGTTGATCCGCCCAACAGAAGGTGAGGTTTTCATCGACGACAAACGATTGGGAAAGGATATGGATTTTCCTCCCTCGCTCGGATTGCTGCTTGAAAACCCTGCATTTCTGCCCGGTTATACAGGGATGAAGAACCTGCAGATGCTGGCTCAACTGCAAAACCGCATTGGTGTTGAGCAGATTCGGCAAACGCTATTGGAAGTTGGACTGGATCCGGATGACACTAGAAAATATCGAAAATTCTCCCTGGGTATGAAGCAGCGGCTGGGAATTGCCGCTGCCATCATGGAAATGCCTGATCTGATTCTGCTGGATGAGCCAACCAATGCTTTGGACGAGGCAGGCGTGGAACAGATCTGCCAGCTAATCCGCCGGGAACGTAACCGTGGTGCGTTGGTCATCCTGGCCTGTCATGACGCGGCTGTTTTGGAAAGACTATCTGACGATATTTTTACTGTCTGCGACGGAAGGGTTGAAAGGAAGGCGATCACATGAAAAAGGCATTGAGCTTTATTCTTGCGTTCGCTGTAATCGCATCCCTTGCTGGCCTGTGGACATGGCGGTATATCACACTTAACCGATACTACGATGATCTTGATAACGGTTCATATCAGTTGTATCAAATGGGGGAACTTGTCCCCTTTGAGGATGACGGAAACGATCTGTATACAGATTTAAATGGTTACTTTGTCAGAGTGGACGGATATGAGATTTGTGATTATGACAAATACCTGGAAGAAAGGGATTTTGCCATTACGCAGGATAAAAACGGATCGGATAAGCTTGTATTGGTGTATATTACGTTGATCAATGAAAACTGCGAGCCAAATCCGGTATCGCTGCTGGATCTGCATCTTAGAGGCGTGGACACTCCTTTAAATATGGATTGGGATCTTCTTCCCATGGCAAACTCCGCGTTGGGTGGGTATACTGCCCTTGCTCTCGCCCCGGGAACGGAACAGCAGCTCGTCCTTCCCTATGGGTTGCGTAAAAGCGATTTTGAGGGCAGCACTTGGCGTAATTTGGAAGAATACTCCCTTTACCTTCAGGTCACCTCAAACCCCACTACAAAAGAAGTGTTATTGAGCAAATAAAATCAGACGCAGCCATGAAAATGCTTGGATTTTAGCCTGACTGCTGTATGAAAGTTACAAATACCCCCGGCTTTCCTACGGAAAGCCGGGGGTATTTGCGCTTTATGAATATGTGTGGACAATTCCTATCGCAATCTCACGCCGGGAAACGCAGCGATCCATAGCTTGTCGTTCGATGTAATGGTGGGCATCGGCTTCGGTCATTTTTAAATGCTCAATCAGCAGCCACTTGGCTCGATTCACCAGCCGGATCTCCTCCATTTTTTCTTCAATGGAAGTGGCCTTTTTCTCCAGACACCGCAGCCGCTCCCTTGCGGATGCCATCCATTTCAGACCCTGCTGCATTGTCTGAACAGAAGTTGGTTTGGAAAGTGCGAAAACACCCTGCGGCGTGACTTTCGCGTTGATCTCTTCATACAACTCGGAACGAACCAGAAGCAATACGACAGTTCCGGGCCGGACACAAGCATCGACGGCGAAGCGGCTGCCGAAGTCGTCCGGCAGGGGGGCGTTGACGATGACAAAATCGTAGGCGCGGTCTAACAATTCCCGGCGGGCAGCAGCGATGTTGGTGACGAAACACACAGGCCAGTAATCCGTGGTTGGAAGCATGGGGCGGATTGTGTCGTCAAACTTTGGTATTGCCGATACGACCAGAACACTGTAGGTTTGATCGCTGAATACCATAGGCGTTCCCTCCTTTCCTCATTTACCGTTATTCAGTCATTTTCCGCAGAAGTAGTCGATCAAGGACTGGGGTAAATGGGTTTGGATAAAGGGACTGGCGGAAGCCTGGTTCATTGCGGCGGTCAGAGACAGGGGGAGGGTTTTAAGCCGCTCCAGCTCTGCGGATGCCGCAGTGAACAGGTTAACCTGGGAAACCTCGGGGAGAGGAATCTTTTCCTGTATACCGGATAATCCTGCCCAGATCAGCAGAGCGAAAGCCAGATAAGGATTGGCGGTGCAGTCCGGGCTCCGCAGCTCAAACCGGCGGTACTCGCCATCGGCAGCCGGAACACGAATCAACTGGGAGCGGTTATCGGTAGACCATGAGATGTATTTGGGCGCCTTCTGGCAGCCCAAACGGTGGTAAGAGCGCTCTGTCGGGTTCAGGAACAGGGTCATGCTGGCAATCTTATCGAGAATCCCACCCATCATGTTGCGCATGACGGCTTCGCTGCCGCCTTTGACGGAAATGTTGATGTGGAAACCGCTGCCGGGTTTATGATGCAGAGGCTTCGGTGAAAAATCGGCGTACAGACCGTTTCGGGCAGCGATCGTCTTGACTACTGTACAGAAGGTCACGGCATTGTCAGCGGCGGAAAGAGGATCGGAATACCGAAAATCGATCTCATTCTGGCCCGGGCCTTCTTCGTGGTGCGAGGATTCCGGCTGTATGCCCATGCGCTCCAGAGTCAGACAGATCTCCCGGCGGACGTTCTCACATTTGTCCTCCGGGGATACGTCCATATAGCTGGCATTGTCATAGGGGATGGATGTGGGGTCGCCGTTTTCGTCCAGCCTGAACAGGTAAAATTCAAGCTCTGAGCCGAAGGAAAAGCTGTATCCCGCATCAGCAGCATCGGCAATGGCCTGCTTTAGAATCGAGCGGGTATCGTGGGCGAAGAGGGTGCCATCTGGGTGGGTGATGGAACAGAACATACGCACCACACGGCCATGCTCCGGCCGCCATGGCAGAACCGTGATCGTGGCCGGATCCGGGTGGAGGAACAGGTCGGAGTGAACCTCGTCACCGAAGCCCGCGATGGCAGAGGCATCAATGGCAATACCATACTCAAAGGCACGATCCAGCTCCTGAGGCATGATGGAGATGTTTTTGGGACGGCCCAGAACATCACAGAATGCCAGACGAATGAACTTTACGTCCTCCTCCTGAATATACTGCATGACCTCTTGTGGTGTGTATTTCATAAACAACCCGCCTTCTTTAGTTTGCAACATACATTTGCTTGTAAGGATTTTTACTGTCCGGAGTTACCATGGTAAAGGGTGCATCCAGCACCTGCGCCGGGTCCCGGCCAAAGAGCTGGCAGTATTCAACCACAAGGGGCTGAATCTGCGCCATATCCTCCTGCGATGCGGCGCGGGCGGTGACCTGAGAGGGGAAGGAAATGTCACGGTGGTCGCCCCGCAGGAACATTTTTCCGCCATGCATACCGGTGCAGGGGAAGTTGCCTACAATGCGCCTGCTGCCGGAATCCAGGCCAAGCACAACAATCACACCGCCAGCCTGATACTCACCCAGAAAGCTTCCGGCGGTGCCGCCGATGACCATGGCGGGCACCTTATCCTGATAGGCCTTCATGTGGATTCCAGCCCGATAACCGGCGCTGTCCTTGATGAAGATCCGGCCGCCGCGCATGGCGTAGCCGGCGGCATCACCGATATTGCCGTGGATGATGATTTTACCGTCATTCATGGTGTCCCCGACGGCATCCTGGGCATTGGCGCGTACTGTAATGACAGCGCCGTTCAGATAGGCACCGAGGGCGTTGCCGGGAATGCCGTCAATGGTGATGGTTTTATCGGACATACCTGCGGCGATAAAGCGCTGCCCCAGACAGTTTATGATATGGACATCCGATCCATTCTGCCGGATCGCTTGGTTGAGCATACTTTGATCCATGCTCTGCGCGTCTAACAGCATTGTTATATCACACCTTTCGTTTGATTTCCAGAAAAAATTACTCACCGGCGTGGGAGATGCCAAGAATCTGCAGTTCCTTCTCTGTCAGGCCAATGCCGCGAAGCATCAGCCGGTTGCCGCGAAGGGCTTCAATCGAGTTGATGCCCATACCGCCCATCAATTCCTTGATCTCATGCCGCCAGGCAGTCATCAGATTGACAAGACGCTGGCTACCAACATCCGGGTTCAGGCGTTTGACCAGCTCCGGACGCTGGGTAGCGATGCCCCAATTGCATTTGCCGCTCTGGCAGGTGCGGCACAGGTGGCAGCCCAGAGCCAGCACGGCGGCGGTGGCGATATAGCAGGCATCCGCACCTAAGGCAATGGCCTTGACCACATCGGCAGCGCTGCGGATACTGCCGCCCACCACCAAAGAAATGTTGTTGCGGATCCCTTCGTCCCGGAGCCGTTGATCAACGGAGGCCAAAGCCAGTTCAATGGGGATACCCACATTGTCACGGATGCGGGTGGGCGCGGCACCGGTGCCGCCGCGGAAACCGTCAATGGCAATGATATCCGCACCGCTGCGGGCGATGCCGCTGGCAATTGCGGCAATATTATGGACGGCAGCCACCTTGACGATCACCGGCTTTTTGTACTGCGTGGCTTCCTTCAAAGAGAATACCAGCTGGCGAAGGTCTTCAATGGAATAAATATCATGATGAGGGGCAGGGGAAATGGCATCGGAGCCTTCGGGAATCATTCGGGTTCGGGAGACATCGCCCACGATCTTGGCTCCGGGCAGATGACCGCCGATGCCGGGCTTGGCACCCTGACCCATTTTGATTTCCACAGCCGCGCCTGCTTCCAGATAATCCTTGTAAACACCGAACCGGCCGGAGGCTACCTGTACGATGGTGTTGGGGCCGTAGACGTAGAAATCCTCATGGAGACCGCCTTCACCGGTGTTATAGTAAATACCCAGTTCCGTGGCGGCTCGGGCGAGACTTTCGTGGGCGTTATAGCTGATAGAACCGTAGCTCATGGCGGAGAACATGACGGGCATGCTCAGCTCCAGCTGGGGGGAAAGCTCGCACTTCAAATTCCCATTTTCATCACGGCTGACCCTTTCCGGCTTCTTGCCCAAAAACACCCGGGTTTCCATAGGCTCCCGGAGGGGGTCAATGGGCGGGTTGGTGACCTGGGAAGCGTTAATGAGAATTTTATCCCAGTAAACAGGCAAGGGATTGGGGTTGCCCATGGAGCTGAGCAGCACGCCGCCGGAATTTGCCTGCTTATACACTTCTTTGATGGTATCGTCCTGCCAGTTGGCGTTCTCACGCAGGCGGCAGTCACTCTTGACGATCTTCAGCGCGCGGGTGGGGCAGAGGGAGACACAGCGCTGGCAGTTAACACATTTGCTCTCATCGCTGAGCATCAGGCCTCGTTCCGGGTCAAAGGAATGTACCTCGTTGGCGCATTGCCGTTCGCAGACCCGGCAGGTGATGCACCGCGCGTCGTTTCGCACGACCTCAAATTCAGGATAGATAAATTCCACACCCATCAGAACGCGCCCTCCTTTACGTTAACGATTACCGGCTCGCCGCCGGCGGGAGCCCAGATTTTTTCCGCATTCGGCTCCATGGTTCGGATCGCCGCTTCTTCGCTGGCGATGAACACCTTGTCATCCTTTTCTCCTACTACCATGGAGCGCAGCTTCAGACGGTCATTCAGAGCCATCAGTCCGCCGTCGAAACCCAGCACAATAGAGAAAGGCCCGGTGACCAGCAAGCTGGGGAATACCGTGCGCAGATATGTCAAACGTTCCTGATCCGCCGGCGCCTTCCCGGCAATGGTGCTCCAGAAGGGGGCGGCAATAACGGAAGCAGCCTCTTCCAGCGTCAGACCCTGTCGGCGCAGAAGGTAGTCCATGATATAAGTGATGACCTCGGTATCCGTCTGTAAAGTGCATTTATAGCCGAACATTTCAATAAAACGGCGGTTGGCATCATAAGAGGAGATCTCGCCGTTATGGACGATGGAATAATCAAGCAAGGTAAACGGATGCGCGCCGCCCCACCAGCCGGGAGTGTTGGTGGGATAGCGTCCATGAGCCGTCCAGGAATAGCCCTCATATTCCTCCAGCTTATAAAAGACCCCCACATCTTCGGGGAATCCCACAGCCTTGAAGGTGCCCATATTTTTGCCGCTGGAAAAAACGTAGGCACCGGGCATCTCGGTATTGATCTTCATAACGGTTCGCGCGACAAACTCTTTTTCGTCAAGCTGCTGGGATGCAAGGACAGACTGGAGCGGTGCGACGAAATACCGCCAGATGATGGGCTCACCGGTAATGGCCGGGATCTTACGGGTCGGGATGATCTCGGACTTGACGATTTCGAAGCGTTCCTTCAGGAACACTTCGCAGTTTTTTCGGGTGGATCGCTCGTCGTAGAACAGGTGCAGTGCGTAAAAATCTTTATATTCCGGGTAAATGCCGTAACCGGCGAAGCCGCCGCCCAGACCGTTGGATCGGTCATGCATGGGCCGCATCGCATTGGTAATCCCTTCGCCGGACATTTTCTTTCCTTCTTTGGAGATCACGGCGGCAATGGCACAGCCGGAAGGAATGCGTACTTGTCCTTCTAATCTCATGGTATCCGTTCCCTTCAGATCGAAAATAAAAAAAGCAAAGGCCTCCCCGGGGTACACGAAGTACACCGATGAACGCCTTTGCTCATCATAGGCATTATATTCCATAAATAATCGTTTGTCAATATGCCCAAAGACAAAAAACTTTTTTTGTGCAGGGTGTTGACAAATGAAAAATTCTGATGTAGAATGCGTGACGTAAAGGCAAAGACGTCTTTGAGCTTCGGCTCAGAGGCGTCTTTTTTATTTTGCCGAAAAAGGAGCGATCATTATGAAAACCGTATCTGATTACTTTGGCTGTCTGGTGTTCGACGACCGTGTGATGAAGGGCTGCCTCAGCGCTGATGTGTATGCCTCGTTAAGAAAGACCATCGACGAGGGCGCAAAGCTGGACGCTTCCGTTGCCAACGCGGTGGCGGGTGCGATGAAGGACTGGGCGGTGGCCAATGGCGCGACCCATTATACCCACTGGTTCCAGCCGCTGACCGGCATCACCGCCGAGAAGCACGACAGCTTTATCTCTCCCGCGCCGGACGGCGGCGTGATCATGGATTTCTCCGGTAAGGAGCTGATCAAGGGTGAGCCGGATGCATCCAGCTTCCCCTCCGGCGGCCTCCGGGCGACCTTCGAGGCCAGAGGTTACACTGCCTGGGATCCCACATCCTATGCGTTTATTAAGGGCAAGACCCTGTGCATCCCCACGGCGTTCTGCTCCTACGGCGGCGAGGCGCTGGATAAGAAGACACCGCTGCTGCGTTCTATGGAGGCACTGAACCGTCAGGCTATGCGGATCTTGAAGCTCTTCGGAAATACGGATGTGAAGTGCGTCAAGACCTCCGTTGGCCCGGAACAGGAGTATTTTCTGGTGCCCAAGGAGCTCTACGAACAGCGTAAGGATCTGATTTATACCGGCAGGACTCTGTTTGGTGCCAAGCCGCCCAAGGGACAGGAAATGGATGATCACTACTTCGGTGTCATCAAGCCTCGGGTGGCAGCCTACATGGAGGATCTGAACCAGGAGCTGTGGAAGCTGGGCATTCTGGCGAAGACTGAACATAATGAGGTGGCTCCCGCCCAGCATGAGCTGGCACCCATCTATTCCACCACCAACATCGCCACGGATCACAACCAGCTTACCATGGAGATCATGCAGAAGGTAGCTGCCAAGCATGGTCTGGTGTGCCTGCTCCACGAAAAGCCCTTTGCCGGTGTCAACGGTTCCGGCAAGCACAACAACTGGTCTATCGCCACAGATACCGGCGTGAATCTGCTGTCTCCCGGCGAAACACCTTATCAGAACGCTCAGTTCCTGCTGTTCCTGTGCGCGGTGATCAAGGCGGTGGACGATTATCAGGATCTGCTGCGGCTGTCCGTTGCCACAGCGGGCAACGATCATCGCCTGGGTGCCAATGAGGCACCTCCTGCAGTGGTATCCATCTTCCTGGGCGATGAGCTGACCGCAATTCTGGATGCAATCGAGAACGATAAGCCTTACGAGGGCACCAAGAAGACCACGATGAAGCTGGGCGTGGATGTGCTGCCCCGCTTCGCAAGAGATACCACCGACCGGAACCGTACGTCGCCCTTTGCCTTCACCGGCAACAAGTTCGAGTTCCGTATGCTGGGCTCCTCCAACTCCATTGCCTGTGCCAATATCATGCTCAACGCGGCTGTGGCGGAGTCCTTGAAGATCTACGCTGACCGGCTGGAAGGCGCGGAGGATTTTGAAACAGCCCTCCACGCCATGATCCAAAAGACCATCAAGGATCACAAGCGCATCCTGTTCAACGGCAACGGCTATGACGGCGCATGGCTGGAGGAAGCGGCCAAGCGCGGCCTGTGCAATTACCGCACAACACCGGACTGCATGCCACATTTGCTGGATCAGAAGAATGTGGATATGCTGACCGCTCATAAGGTGTTCACGGTTCCAGAGCTGCATTCGCGCTGCGAGATCATGCTGGAGAACTACTGCAAGACCGTTGTCATTGAGGCTAATACCATGGTAGATATGGCCAGAAAGCAGATCCTTCCGGCTGTGGCGGGCTTTACCGCGGATCTGGCGGAAGACGTAGCGGCTAAGAAGGCCGCCGTTCCCGGTGCGAGCTGCGGTTACGAGACTGGCCTGATCGGGAAGCTCTCCGTGCTGACCGACCAGATCGCCGACAAGACCGACGAACTGGAGCGCGCTGTGCTGGAGCTGAAGAACACCTGCACTGTGGAGGAGGAATCCTACGCGATCCGCGACACGGTGCTTCCCAAGATGGCCGCTCTCCGCGCCGTTGCTGACGAGGCAGAGACGCTGACTGCTGAGGAGGTCTGGCCTTTCCCCACCTACGGCGAACTGCTGTTTGGTGTGAGATAAATATATAGTACACATTCAGAAAAGAGGTTATTTTTATGGAATTCAGTTCTGTGAACACCATTTGGGTCCTGCTGGGCGCAGCCCTGGTATTCTTCATGCAGGCTGGCTTCTCGCTGTGTGAGGCCGGCTTCACCCGGGCCAAGAACACCGGCAACATTCTGATGAAGAATCTGATGGACTTCTGCATCGGTACGCCCTGCTTCTGGCTGGTGGGCTTTGGCATCATGTTCGGTGCCGGAACACAGCTCTTTGGCTGGATCGATCCCATGATCATGAAGGACTACAGCCATATCCTGCCGGAAGGCGTTCCCCTGTGGGCTTATGCCATTTTCCAGACGGTATTCTGCGCCACTTCCGCCACCATCGTCTCCGGCTCTATGGCGGAACGCACCAAGTTCAGCGCTTATTGCATCTATTCCGCGGCCATTTCTTTGCTGATCTACCCCGTTTCCGGCCATTGGATCTGGGGCGGCGGCTGGCTGAGCCAGCTGGGCTTCCATGATTTTGCCGGTTCCACGGCTGTTCACATGGTCGGCGGCATCTGCGCCATGATCGGTGCCTGGATGCTGGGGCCCCGTATCGGCAAGTATGACAAGAACGGAAAGCCCAAGGCGATCCTGGGTCACAACCTGACCTTCGCGGCGCTGGGTGTGTTCATCCTGTGGTTCTGCTGGTTTGGCTTCAACGGCGCGTCCACCGTGGCGATGGACTCTGACGCGGCTATGACCAGCGCCGGTCTGATCTTCTTCAACACCAATATGTCTGCGGCGGTTGCCTGCTGCGTAACGCTGATCTTCACTTGGATCCGTTACGGTAAGCCCGATGTTTCCATGACCTACAACGCCGCTTTGGCTGGCCTTGTGGGCATCACCGCTGGCTGTGATGCCGTGTCTCCTCTGGGCGCTGCCATCATGGGCGCGATCTTTGGCATCGTGATCGTTCTGGCGGTTGAATTCTTTGACAAGGTCGCCAAGATTGATGACCCTGTGGGCGCGGTTTCTGTCCACGGTGTCTGCGGCAGCTTGGGCACCATTCTGGTGGGCCTGTTTGCCACCGGTGTCTCCACGGAAAAGGGTCTATTCTACGGCGGCGGCTGGCATCTGCTGGGCACTCAGGCGCTGGGTGTCGTCAGCGTAGCCGCTTATGTGGCAGTGGTCATCACCATCGTATTCTTTGTACTTAAGAAGACCATCGGTCTGCGTGTTGACGCGGCAGATGAGATCGCCGGTCTGGATGTTTCCGAGCACGGTCTGCTGACCGCTTACGCCGGCTTTGCCATGCTGCCTGATACCACGGCGGAGGACGCCCCTGTGGTCGTCAGCGGTGAGGTGCCTGTTGCGGAGGCGGTGAGCGTAAAGAAGATGCCCACCTTCGACGATGGTTCTGCCCCGAAGCTGACGAAGGTGGAGATCATCTGCAAGGAATCCCGCCTGGAGAACCTGAAGAACGCCATGATGGAGCTGGGCATTACCGGCATGACCGTTTCTCATGTCCTGGGCTGCGGTGTGCAGAAGGGAAAGCCCGAATATTATCGTGGTGTTCAGGTCGAGCCCAGCCTGCTGCCCAAGGTGCAGGTGGATATTGTGGTCAGCAAGGTACCTGTCCGCAGTGTCATCGAGACTGCCAAGAAGGTGCTCTATACCGGCCATATCGGTGACGGCAAGATCTTCGTCTACGACGTTGAAAATGTGGTGAAGGTTCGTACCGGCGAAGAGGGCTATGATGCCCTGCAAGACGTTGAATAACAAACGACATCACGGGAGAGCTGCTGTGCAAATGGCAGCCCTCCCAATGGTCGTGCTTAGGAGGTAGGCGTATGTGTTCTATTATAGGCTATTGCGGACAGTGCCTGGATTCTGAAAAGTTTCTCGCGGGCTTTGACCGTACTCTTTCCAGAGGCCCTGATGATTCCCGCATTGTAGACGTGGGTCAGGGCCTTTTAGGCTTTCATCGGCTGGCGATTATGGGTCTGACACCCAACGGAATGCAGCCGTTTGAATTGAATGGGAGCTATCTGGTCTGCAATGGTGAGATCTACGGTTTTGAAAAGCTCCGGGCGCAGTTGGAAGGGGAATACACCTTTGCCAGCGGCAGCGACTGCGAGGTTCTGCTGCCGATGTATGAAAAATACGGTGTATCCATGTTTGCCATGCTGGATGCGGAATTTGCCTGCGTGATCTACGATGGCAGGAAGGGAACCTTTGTCGCGGCCAGAGATCCCATCGGCATCCGTCCGCTGTACTATGGGTTCGATGAGCGTGGGACGATTCTTTTTGCAAGCGAGCCGAAAAATCTGGTTCCTTTGGCGGATCGGATTCTGCCATTCCCGCCGGGGCATTACTATCAGGATGGCGAATTTGTCCGCTATTGTGATATCGCGAACGTAGATGCCGTTTGCCGTGATGATCTGGAAACGGTGTGCGGTAATATCCATGACAAGCTGGTTTCCGGCGTGGAGAAGCGCCTTGTGGCGGATGCTAAGGTGGGCTTTCTGCTTTCCGGCGGTCTGGATTCGTCACTGGTCTGCGCCATTGCCGCCAGAAAGAGCGCTGCACCGATCAAAACCTTTGCCATCGGTATGAGCGGTGATGCCATTGACCTGAAATACGCAAAACAGGTGGCGGATTACATCGGCAGTGACCATACGGAGGTCATCATCTCCAAAGAGGATGTTCTGGCGGCACTGGAGCCGGTGGTGGAGCTGCTGGGAACCTTCGATATCACCACGATCCGGGCCAGCATTGGAATGTATCTGGTGTGCAAATACATCCATGAACACACGGATATCCGGGTGCTGCTGACAGGTGAAATCTCCGACGAGCTGTTTGGTTACAAATACACCGATTTCGCTCCCACTGCCGCGGCATTCCAGACAGAGGCGCAGAAGCGCATCCGGGAGCTGCACATGTATGATGTACTCCGGGCAGACCGGTGCATCAGCGTCAACTCTCTGGAGGCCAGAGTGCCCTTCGGTGATCTGGACTTTGTGAAATATGTCATGGCCATCGACCCGGAGCGTAAGCTGAATAAATACAATAAGGGTAAGTTCCTGCTGCGGCATGCTTTTGAAAAGGGTGGATACCTGCCCCACGATATCCTATGGCGTGAGAAAGCGGCGTTTTCCGACGCGGTGGGTCACTCCATGGTGGACTATTTGAAGGAATACGCGGAAACCTGCTACACCACGGAGGAATTTGAGGAAAAACGCGAAAAGTATACCCATGCCCAGCCCTTTACCAAGGAATCGCTGCTGTACCGGGAGCTTTTTGAGAAATACTATCCTGGACAGGGGCAGATGATCGCGGATTTCTGGATGCCCAACAAGGAATGGGAGGGCTGCAATGTCAGCGACCCTTCCGCCAGAGTTCTGGCAAACTACGGTGACAGCGGAAAATAAACAGGAGGAAAATCAAGATGGAAAAGAAAGAACAGCTTTATGAAGGCAAGGCAAAAAAGGTTTTCAAGACCGACGATCCGGAGCTGCTGATTGTGGAGTACAAGGACGACGCTACCGCCTTCAACGGTCTGAAGAAAGGCACGATCCATGGAAAGGGCATCATCAATAACCAGATGAGCAACCGCCTGATGGCGCTGCTGGAATCCGAGGGCATCCCTACGCACTTCGTCAAAGAACTGAGCCAGCGGGAAACGCTGGTGAAGAAGGTCAGCATCGTTCCGCTGGAGGTCATTGTCCGCAACATTGCCGCCGGTTCCTTCGCCAAGCATTACGGCGTGGAGGAGGGCGTGGTGTTCGACCAGCCGACCATCGAGTTCTCCTACAAAAATGACGCACTGGGCGATCCGCTGCTCAATGGGTATCACGCTCTGGCCTTGAAGGTGGCGACTCCGGAGGAGATCGAAACGATCAAGCGTTATTCCTTCCGTATCAATGATATCTTGAAAGCCTGCTGGTTGAGCTGCGGCGTGACGCTGGTGGACTTCAAGCTGGAGTTCGGCCGCCTTTCCGACGGAACCATCGTCCTGGCTGATGAGATCAGCCCGGATACCAGCCGCCTGTGGGACAGTCAGACCCATGAGAAGCTGGATAAGGATCGATTCCGCCGGGATCTGGGCGGCGTGGAGGAAGCCTATGCCGAGATCATGAAGCGGCTGGAAGAGAATATGGGAGGTTAACAGATGGGCAACTGTGCGATCGTGGGAATCAACTGGGGTGATGAAGGCAAGGGTCGGATGGTAGACCTGCTGACGGAACGCTATGACATCGTCATCCGTTATCAGGGCGGCGGCAACGCCGGGCATACTGTGATCAACGAGTACGGTAAATTCGCCCTGCATCTGCTGCCTTCGGGCATCTTTCGCAAGGGGGTTGTAAACGTTCTCGGCAACGGTGTCGCGCTGGATCCGGAGAACCTCTGGGTGGAGATCGGGGAGGTTGCCGGGAAGGGTGTGCCCATCACCCCGGAGAATCTGAAGATCAGCGACCGGGCATCGTTGCTGCTGCCGTGGCACCGGGAATTGGATAGACTGGAGGAAGCCCGGCTGGCAGATAAAAAATATGGCTCCACCAAGCAGGGTATTGCACCGTTCTACTCCGATAAATACCAGAAGAAGACCATTCTCGCCGGTGAGCTGCTATGCCCGGAACATCTGAAGGAGCATTTGAAGGATCTGCTGGAATGGAAGAACCTGACGCTGTCCGGCGTATACGGTGCCGCGCCTGTAACCATGGAAGCGTTGGAAAACTGGATCAATACCTATTGTGAAAAGATCAAGCCCTTTATTTGCGACACCGGCGTGTTTTTGAGGAACGCCCAGGCAGAGGGGAAGAAAATTCTGTTTGAAGCACAGTTGGGCGCTCTGCGAGATCTGGACTACGGCATCCATCCGTATACCACATCCTCCAACGCCATTGCGGCTTACGCGCCTGTGGGCTCCGGGCTGCCCTCTGCCAAGATCGATGAAATTATTGGCGTGGTAAAGGCCTACTCCACCTGTGTGGGCGAAGGGCCTTTTGTGTGCGAGCTGTTTGGACAGGAAGCGGAAAAACTGCGCAAGGCAGGTGCGGAATACGGTGCCAAAACCGGCCGTCCCCGCCGTGTAGGCCCCATTGACCTTGTCGCCACGCGCTACGGTGTTCAGGTTCAGGCCGCCACCAACATTGCCCTGACCAAGCTGGATGTGCTGAGCGATATGGAAAAAATACCGGTCTGCACCCACTATTTATTGGACGGCAAGGTCACTGACGAGTTTCCGTTCCCCACACTGCTGGAAAAAGCACAGCCTGTGACCGAATATATGGACGGCTGGAAAACGGATATTTCCAGTATCCGAAAGTGGGAAGATCTGCCTGTGCAAGCGCAGAAATATGTAGAATTTATCGAAAACCAAATCGGCTGTCACATCGGCTATGTGTCTGTTGGCCCGGAGCGCGACAGCATCATCATTCGCTAAGGAGAGAGAGCATGACAGAGAAATATGAATCCCCGTTGAGTTCCCGCTACGCGTCGGCGTATATGCTGCGTCTGTTTTCTATGGATCAGCGCATTCGGACATGGAGAAAGCTGTGGGTCGCTCTGGCTCGTGCTGAGCATAAGCTGGGACTGCCGGTGACTGCGCAGCAGGTTGACGAATTGGAGGCGCATATCGACGATATCGACTATGACTGTGCTGCTGCCCGGGAAAAAGAAGTCCGTCACGATGTGATGGCTCATGTATATGCCTATGGTAAAGTGGCTCCGTCCGCTGCCGGTATTATCCATTTGGGTGCCACCAGCTGCTATGTTACGGATAACGCGGATCTGGTTCTGTACCGGGACGGTCTGAACTATCTGCGCCGCGAGCTGCTGAAGGTGGTTGCCAACCTCTCCGTCTTTGCGGAAAAGTACAAAGCGCTGCCCACTTTGGGTTACACCCATTACCAGCCCGCTCAGCTGGTGACGGTGGGGAAGCGGGCGACGCTGTGGATGCAAGACTTCGTATCCGATCTGGAGGAGCTGGATTTTGTCATTGGCTCCATGAAATTTTTGGGCTGCCGGGGCACCACCGGAACAGAGGCCAGCTTTTTAGAGCTGTTCGACGGCGATACCGCCAAGATCGACCAGATGAATAAAATGATCAGCACGGAGTTCGGCTTCGATGCCTGCTTTGATGTGTGCGGTCAGACCTATCCCCGAAAGCTGGACAGCCGCATTCTGAATGTGCTTTCCTCCATTGCCCAGAGCTGCTACCGCATGGCCAGTGACATTCGTCTGCTGCAGCATGACCGGCAGGTGGAAGAACCCTTTGAGAAAAACCAGATTGGCTCCTCCGCTATGGCCTACAAGCGCAATCCCATGCGCTCCGAGCGGATCTGCTCGCTGGCGCGCTATCTGATGGCGGATGCCATGAACGCCCCCATGACAGCTTCTGCGCAATGGCTGGAGCGCACCCTGGATGACTCGGCTAACCGCCGGATCTCCATGCCGGAGGGCTTCCTGTGCGCGGACGCGGTATTGCGCCTTGCCCAGAATGTGACCGACGGCCTGCACGTCAATGAAAAGATCGTTGAAAAGACGGTCAGAGAGTATTTACCCTTTATTGCCACGGAAAACTTAATGATGGAGGCCGTCAAACGGGGCGGTGACCGGCAGCAGCTCCATGAGATTATCCGTTCCTGCTCCATGGAAGCCACAGCCAAAATGAAGAATGGGGAAAGCTGTGATCTGCTGGCTCGCCTGGCGGCGAAGAAAGAGTTCGGCATGACAGAGGAAGAAATGAACGAGCTGCTTGACCCCCGGGCTTATATCGGCCGATGCGAACAGCAGGTGGACGCGTTTTTGGCAAAGGTCAAACCAATGATTGTGGATATTTCCGGAAATTCCGCTGAAATCGATCTGTAAAAGAGGGAAAATACATGGAAAAAATTCTCGTTCTGGACTTTGGCGGGCAGTACAACCAGCTGATCGCCCGGCGTGTTCGAGAGAATCACGTCTACGCGGAGATCAAGCCCTTCAACAAGATCACGCCTGAGCAGATCCGGGCTGCCGGATACAGCGGCATTATCTTCACCGGCGGCCCCAACAGCGTTTATGATCCTACCTCGCCCCATTATGATCCCGCCGTACTGGCGCTGGGCATCCCCATCCTGGGGATCTGCTACGGCGCGCAGCTTATGGCCTATATGGCCGGCGGGACAGTAGTCAGCGCGGAATCCGGCAGCGAGTATGGCAAGACAGTGGTCTGCACCGATGGCTCGGTTCTGTGGCAGGATGTCCCGGAGCGGAGCGTTTGCTGGATGAGCCACACCGACCATGTTGAAACGCCGCCCAAGGGCTTCCGGGTGATCGCGCATACCGACAAATGTCCCTGTGCCGCTATGTGCGACGAGAAGCGGAAGCTCTATGCCGTTCAGTTCCACCCGGAGGTTACCCATACGGAATTTGGCAAGGATATGCTGAAAAACTTCCTGTACGGTGTCTGCGGCTGTAAGGGCGAGTGGAAAATGGATGACTTTGTGGAGCGATCCATTGAGAAGTATCGGGAAAAGCTGGCGGGTAAAAAGGTGCTGCTTGCGCTGTCCGGCGGGGTGGATTCTTCTGTCGCCGCTGTGCTGCTTCATAGGGCGATCGGCAAAAACCTGACCTGTGTTTTTGTGGATCACGGTCTGCTCCGCAAGGGCGAGGGTGACTTCGTGGAAAAAACCTTCCGCGAGGGCTTCAATATGAATCTGATCCGGGTCAATGCCGAGGAGCGGTTTTTGAGCAAGCTGGCCGGTGTTACGGAGCCGGAGCAAAAACGCAAGATCATTGGCGAGGAATTTATCCGGGTTTTTGAGGATGAGGCCAAAAAGCTGGGCAAGATTCATGTTCTGGTGCAGGGTACGATCTATCCCGATGTGATCGAAAGCGGTGCGGGAGACGCGTCCACCATCAAGAGCCATCATAATGTGGGCGGCCTGCCGGACAGAATCGCGTTTGATGAGATCGTGGAGCCGCTGAGGGATCTGTTCAAGGATGAGGTAAGAGAAGTCGGCACAAAGCTGGGTATCCCTCGGGAGCTGGTCTGGCGGCAGCCCTTCCCCGGCCCGGGACTGGCGGTGCGCATTGTCGGGCGGATTACCAGGGAAAAGCTGGACAAGCTCAGACAGGCCGATGCCATCTTCCGGGAAGAACTGGAAAAGGCAAAAGTCCAGTCCAGTCAGTATTTTGCGGTGATGACGGATCTGAGGAGCGTTGGCGTGATGGGCGATGCCCGGACTTACGGTGAAACCATCGTGCTGCGGGCCGTGACGACGGACGATTTTATGACAGCAGAATGGACCCAGCTTCCCTATGAAGTCTTGGGTCGGGCCAGCAGCCGGATCACCAATGAGGTCAAAGGCATCAGCCGTGTGGTATACGATGTCACCAGTAAGCCTCCGGCTACGGTGGAATGGGAGTGAAATGCGATGACGAAATATATTTTTGTGACCGGCGGTGTGGTTTCCGGCTTGGGCAAGGGGATTACCGCCGCGTCCCTGGGCAGACTCCTGAAGGCCAGAGGGCTGAAGGTAGCGGCGCAGAAGCTGGATCCCTATATCAATGTAGATCCCGGCACCATGAGTCCCTACCAGCACGGTGAGGTCTATGTGACCGAGGACGGTGCGGAGACGGATCTGGACTTGGGTCACTATGAGCGCTTCATCGATGAGGATTTGAATCGGTTTTCCAATTTAACCACCGGTAAGGTCTATTGGAACGTGCTGAATAAGGAACGCCGGGGAGAATATCTGGGCTCCACGGTTCAGGTCATTCCCCATGTGACCAATGAGATCAAGGAATTTGTATACCGGGTGGGTAAGGAGACGGATGCGGACGTGGTGATTACCGAAATAGGCGGCACCATCGGCGATATCGAGTCCCAGCCCTTTTTGGAGGCGGTGCGGCAGATCTCTCTGGAGGTAGGCCGTGAGAACAGCCTGTTCATTCATGTGACGCTGGTGCCCTTCCTGCGGGGCTCGGACGAGCATAAATCCAAGCCCACACAGCACTCTGTGAAGGAATTGCGGGGCATGGGCATCAATCCGAACATCATCGTCCTGCGCTGTGATGAGCCGCTGGAGGAATCCATTTTCCAGAAGATCAGTCTGTTCTGCAACGTCAAGCCGGACTGCGTCATCGAAAATATAACCCTGCCGGTGCTGTATGAAGCGCCGTTGATGCTGGAGAAGGCCAATTTGTCTGCGATTGTCTGCCGGGAATTGGGGCTTTGTACGGAAGCGCCGGATTTGACGGAGTGGAAGCAGATGGTGGAAAAGATCCGCCACCGCAGCAGAAAGGTTGTCATTGGCCTGGTAGGCAAGTATGTTCAGCTCCATGACGCGTATCTGTCCGTGGCGGAAGCACTGCGTCATGCGGGCTATGCGCTGGGTGCCGATGTGGAGATCCGGTGGATCGATTCGGAGACACTGACGGAGGAAACTTGCGGACAGGTGCTTTCCGGGCTGAATGGTATTCTGGTTCCGGGTGGATTTGGAGGCCGGGGCATAGAAGGAATGATTCTGGCGGCAAAGTATGCCCGGGAGAAGGGCATTCCGTATTTTGGTATCTGCCTCGGTATGCAGATCATGGTCATTGAATATGCCCGATTTGCGGGTATTCAGGACGCAAACTCCGGAGAATTTGATCCGGAAGGGGAGCATAAGGTCATCGATTTTATGCCCGGTCAGAGTGATGAAATCGATAAAGGCGGCACCTTGCGTCTGGGCAGCTATCCCTGTGCAGTGGTGCCGGGAACCACGATGCATCGCTGCTACGGTGCGGAACAGATCTGCGAGCGGCACCGCCACCGCTATGAATTTAACAACGACTACCGCCAGATCCTCACGGATGCGGGGCTGACACTGAGCGGTACATCCCCCGATGGACGGCTGGTGGAGACTGTGGAACTAACGAACCGACCCTTCCATGTGGGCGTGCAGTTCCACCCGGAATTTAAAAGCCGGCCCAATAAGCCCCACCCGCTGTTTATGGGCTTTATAAAGGCCGGACTGGAGGGATAAACCATGAGCATCCATGAAGAATGCGGCGTATTCGGTGTTTACAGCGAAAAAAATGAGGACGTGGCGGGGCTGGTATACTACGGCCTCTATGCGCTGCAGCATCGGGGGCAGGAGGGCTGCGGCATTGTGGTCAATGACGATGGGGTGTTTACCGCCCATAAGGGGCTGGGTCTGGTCAGCGAGGTGTTCACCCCGGATACCATGAAGCGGTTTCCGGAGGGGAGAATCGCGGTGGGGCACGCACGCTACGGCACCACCGGCGGCAGCGCACTGGCCAACTGCCAGCCCATCGAGGTCAACCACCTGAAGGGTAAGCTGGCGTTGGCGCACAACGGCAACCTAAGCAACGCTTTGCCTCTGCGGCAGGAACTGGAGCTATCCGGGGCGATCTTTCATACCACCTCCGATACGGAGACCATTGCCTATGTCATTACTCGGGAGCGCATCACCGCCCGATCCATTGAGGAGGCGGTGAGCCGCGCAATGGATAAGCTGGAGGGGGCGTATTCTCTGGTGCTCATGTCCTCTACAAAGCTGATCGCGGTGCGGGATCCCTATGGCTTCCGTCCCCTGTGCTATGGGCAGATGGCGGACGGAACCTATGTGATCGCCTCAGAAAGCTGCGCGCTCAGTGCTGTGGGCGCGGAGTTTCAGCGGGATATCCTGCCCGGTGAGATTCTGACCATCAGCCACCGGGGTATCCAGTCCGACCGAAGCCATTGCGGTATTGCGCCGAAAAAACTGTGTATTTTTGAGCATATCTACTTTGCACGACCCGATTCCGTGATCGACGGAGTGAATGTTCACGGAGCCCGGGTGAAGGCCGGTGCGCTGCTGGCCAAGGCATATCCGGTGGATGCGGATCTGGTCATAGGTGTGCCGGATTCGGGACTGGACGCGGCGCTGGGCTATTCCCGGGCATCCGGGATTCCCTATGGGATCGGGCTGATCAAAAACAAATACATTGGAAGAACATTTATATCACCCGGACAGGATCACCGGTTGGATCAGGTGAAGATCAAGCTGAGCCCGGTAGAGAGCGAGGTGCGGGGCAAGCGGGTGGTGCTGATCGACGACTCCATCGTCCGGGGCACCACCTCCGGGCGGATCGTGAGGCTGCTGCGCAGTGCCGGGGCGACGGAGATCCATATGCGTATCTCCGCACCGGCTTTCCTGTACCCATGCTACTACGGAACGGATATCGACTCTCAGGAGCATTTGATTGCCTGCCACAAGAGCGTAGAGGAGATCGCCCAGATCATCGGGGTGGACTCTTTGGGGTATCTGCCCCTGGAAGATTTGGATGAGCTGATCGGCAGCAATGGCTATTGCAGCGCCTGCTTCAGCGGCGATTATCCAACGGCGATCCCAGCCGATACTCGAAAAGATCAATTTGAGCGAAAGCTTTCTCAGCGGGAAAAGTGAGGAACGAACATGGTAAGAAAATACGATAAAAAGCTGGTGCTGGAGGATGGAGCAGAGTTTTACGGCTTCGGCTTCGGCGCGGAGCGGGAAATCATGGCGGAGGTCGTGTTCAATACCTCCATGGCAGGGTATCAGGAGATCCTGTCCGACCCTTCTTATACGGGGCAGGCGGTGGTTATGACCTACCCGCTGATGGGCAACTACGGCATGTGCGACGATGATTACGAAACTGACCGGCCCAGCATCAGCGCTTTTGTCGTCCGGGAATATAATGACGAGCCATCCAACTTCCGCGCTGCTCAAACCTTGGAGCAGGTGATGAAGCGATATGGCATCGTGGGCTTAGCTGGAGTGGACACCCGGCAGCTGGCTCGACATATTCGGGATAAAGGTACCTGCAAGGGGCTGATTACCGATGCCGGGATGCCCAACATCTGTGCCGTAACCATGCTCAAGACCAGAGATTTGCCCACGGATCAGGTGCGGCAGGTCAGTACCAGAGCGGCATGGCAGGCGGAATCGAAGACCCACCGGTTTCATGTGGTGGCCGTGGACTGCGGTATGAAGCGGAACATCCTCCGCTCCCTCAACGCCCGGGGCTGCGATGTGACGGTGGTGCCGTGGGATATCTCCGCCGCTGAGGTGGAGAGCCTGAACCCCGACGGCATTTTCATTTCCAACGGCCCGGGAGATCCGGAGAATGCCAAGCCCACCATCGCGCTTGTCCGCGCATTAAGGGGAAAATATCCCATTTTTGGTATCTGCTTGGGTCATCAGATCATTGCCCTTGCCTATGGAGCGGAGACCTATAAGCTGAAATTCGGTCACCGCGGGGGCAACCATCCAGTGAAGAACCTGAGAACCGGGAAGATTGAGATTACTTCCCAGAATCACTCCTACGCAGTGGATGCGGATACCCTTCGGGGCACCGGGCTGACCGTGACGCATATCAACCTGCTGGATGATACGGTGGAGGGCCAGAGCTGCGAAAAGGATCACATTTTCAGCGTCCAGTATCACCCCGAAAGCGCCCCCGGTCCCCAGGACAGCGCGTATCTGTTCGATGTGTTTATCGCTATGATGGAGGAAATGAACCATGCCGAAAAGAACTGATTTGAAAAAAATCTTAGTCATCGGCTCCGGCCCTATCGTCATCGGTCAGGCGGCGGAGTTTGACTACGCCGGTACACAGGCTTGTCTGGCTTTGAAGGAGGAGGGCTATCAGGTCATCCTCTGCAATTCCAACCCTGCCACCATCATGACGGATCCCTCTATTGCGGATAAGGTCTACATGGAACCGCTGACTCTGGAATACATCGCCCGCATCGTTCGCTTTGAGCGGCCCGATGCCATCGTTCCCGGCATCGGCGGTCAGACGGGACTGAATCTTGCCATGCAGCTGGAGAAGAAGGGGATTTTAAAGGAATGCAGCGTGGAGCTTCTGGGCACTCCCAGCCGCAGCATTGAGATGGCTGAGGATCGGGAGCAGTTCAAAGAGCTGTGCCAGCGGTTGGGAGAGCCTGTTCTTCCTTCCAGAATCGCGGGTTCTATGGAGGACGGCCTGGCGGCGGCTCGGGAGATCGGGTATCCTGTGGTACTGCGTCCGGCCTTCACTCTGGGCGGTACCGGCGGCGGTTTTGCGGACGATGAGGAGCAATTCCGCGAGATCATGAAAAATGCGCTGGCACTGTCTCCTGTGCATCAGGTGCTGGTGGAGAAGAGCATCAAAGGCTTCAAGGAGATCGAGTATGAAGTCATGCGGGATGGGAACGACACCGCCATCGCCATCTGCAACATGGAAAATTTAGATCCCGTGGGCATCCACACCGGAGACTCCATCGTGGTCTGCCCCTCCCAGACTCTGACCAACAAGGAGTACCAAATGCTCCGTGACTCGGCACTGAAGATCATCCGGGCGCTGGAGATCCAGGGCGGCTGCAATGTTCAGTTCGCGCTGGATCCCAAGTCCTTTCAATATTATCTGATCGAGGTCAATCCCCGCGTTTCACGATCCTCGGCTTTGGCTTCCAAGGCCAGCGGCTATCCCATCGCCCGGGTCTCTGCCAAGATCTGTGTGGGTATGCATCTGGATGAGATCCGGCTGGCGAATACCCCCGCGTCCTTTGAGCCTGCCCTGGATTATGTGGTGACGAAAATGCCCCGGTTCCCTTTTGACAAATTCTCCGACGCGAATAACCGGCTGGGCACCCAGATGAAGGCCACCGGCGAGACGATGAGCGTTGGTCGCACCTTTGAGGAGAGCCTGCTGAAAGGGATCCGTTCACTGGAGATCGGTGTATATCACCTGCATATGGACAAATTCGATGACTGGGACAAAGAAGCGCTGCTAAGTTATATCGCCATTGGAACCGACGACCGCATCTTTGCCATTGCGCAGCTTTTGCGGCTGGATGCGACGGTGGACGAAATTGCGGAAAAGAGCGCCATTGACCGCTTCTTCATCCGAAAGCTGCGCAATATCGTAAAAATGGAGGCATTCCTGAAGGAGAACCCCATGAACGATGGGGCGCTGTTCAATGCCAAGAAAATGGGCTTTTCTGACCGTGCCATTGCAAAATTGTGGGGGGTTACGCAGCGCAGCGTCTATGAACTGCGGCGGCGGTTCCGGCCGGTGTATCGCATGATCGATTCCTGCGCGGGAGAGTTTGACAGCTACATTCCCTATTTTTACTCCACCTATGAGTCGGAAAACGAATCAGTGGTATCCGATAAAAAGAAGATCATCGTTCTGGGTTCCGGCCCCATCCGAATCGGTCAGGGCGTGGAGTTTGATTATTCCACAGTCCATGCCATCCAGACCATCCGTGCGGCGGGTTATGAGGCAATCATCATCAACAATAACCCGGAAACGGTCTCCACGGATTACACCTGCTCCGACAAGCTCTATTTTGAGCCCCTGACGGTGGAGGATGTGATGAATGTGGTGGAACTGGAAAAGCCGGAGGGAGTCATCGCCTCCCTTGGCGGCCAGACCGCCATCAATCTGGCTGAGCCTCTGGCGGAGCTGGGGGTAACCATCATCGGTACCGACTGTGCCGCTATTGAAAAAGCGGAAAACCGGGATGCTTTTGAAAAGCTTCTGCTGGAATTGAATATCCCGCAGCCTATGGGAAAGGCTGTGACCAAGATCGAAGATGGGGTGGCGGCTGCCACCCGGATCGGCTATCCGGTACTGGTGCGGCCCAGCTTCGTACTGGGCGGCCGGGCTATGCAGATCGTGGCCAATGAAGACCAGCTTCGGCACTATCTGCACACTGCCGTAGAGATCGACGCGGACAAACCTGTGCTGGTGGATAAGTATATCCGGGGCAAGGAGGTGGAGATCGATGCCATCTGCGATGGGGAAAATGTGTTCGTTCCCGGAATCATGGAGCTGGTGGAGCGCACCGGTGTCCACTCCGGCGATTCCATTTCTGTCTATCCCTCCTTCTCCATATCCAACCGGGTGAAGGGTATCATTTTGCAGTACGCCAGGAAGCTAGGGCCTGCCATTGGAATCAAGGGCCTGTTCAATATCCAGTTCATCGTGGATGAAAAAGAGAATGTGTATATCATCGAGGTCAATCCCCGCTCCTCCCGGACGGTACCCTTTTTGAGCAAGGCTACCGGCTATCCCTTGGCGGACATTGCGACGCTGGTGGCGCTGGGGCACAGTCTGAAAGATCAGGGCATTAACGAACTGTATCCCGATGAGAAGAAGCGCTGGTACGCCAAGGCTCCGGCGTTCTCCTTCTCAAAGCTGCGGGGACTGGATGCGTACCTGTCTCCGGAGATGAAATCCACCGGCGAGGCCATCGGCTATGACAATTCTCTGACCAGGGCGCTGTATAAGGCGCTCCAGGCATCGGGCATGAAGCTGCAAAACTACGGTACGGTTTTTGCTACGGTCTCGGATGAGGATAAGGAAGAGGCGCTGCCCCTGCTGCAGCGGTTCTACGAGTTGGGCTTCAACATTGAAGCCACCAAAGGTACGGCAGACTTTTTGAAAGATCACGGCATCAAGACTCGTGTCAGAGCCAAGGTGGATGAGGGCTCCGGGGAAATTCTGGATGCCATTCGCGCCGGGTTTGTGACCTATGTCATCAATACCATGGATGTCCGGTGCGAGGATGTTCATTCCGGTTCCAGTCAGATTCGCCGCTGCGCCGTGGAAAACGGTGTGACCATGCTGACGGCGCTGGACACGGTTCGGGTGCTGTTGGATGTTTTGGAGGAGATCACCTTGGGCATCTCCACCATCGACACATAGGAGGTCAGTTATGCGTTTTACGAAAATGCATGGGCTGGGCAACGACTATTTATATGTTTACGGCGAAGTCCCGGAACATGCTTCCCAGCTCTCTATTCAATTGTCGAACCGGCATTTTGGCGCCGGCTCCGACGGCATGATCTATATTGAGCCTTCCGACTTGGCGGACTTCAAAATGCGGATATTCAACGCCGATGGCAGCGAAGCCAAGATGTGCGGCAACGGAATCCGCTGTGTGGGTAAATTTGTCTACGACAAGGGTTACACCCAAAAGACCCATCTGCACATTGAGACCCTGTCCGGCGTTCGCACGCTGGAGCTCCAGGTCTCCAACGGTGAAGTGGAAAGCGTCCGGGTGGATATGGGAACGGCGGCTGTGGGAGAAGATATTCACCTGAGCGTGGATGGCCGCGAGGTGGTCTGCACCCCGGTATCCGTAGGCAATCCTCACGCGGTACTGTTTGTGGACGACATGGACAGCGTACCGCTGACCGCTTTGGGGTCTAAGATCGAGCACCACCCATCCTTTCCCGGGGGCGTAAATGTCGAATTTGTACAGGTAATGGGGGAGAACCGGCTGCGTATGCGGGTGTGGGAGCGAGGCAGCGGTGTGACCATGGCTTGCGGAACCGGTGCCTGCGCCAGTGTGGCCGCAGCGGTGAGTAAAAACCGGTGTGCCTGGGATACCCCGGTTGCCGTGGATCTGGATGGCGGCACACTGCTTGTTCAGGTTGCCCCGGATGGGACTGTGACGATGACCGGCCCGGCTCAAACCGTTTATGAAGGAGAGACCGTATTATGCTGAAGCCAAATATGCACTACACGGAGTTGAAGGACTCCTACCTTTTCAATACTATCTACCGCAAAACTGCCGAATATCAAAAGGCTCACCCGGAAGCAAAGATCTACCGTATGGGCGTAGGTGATGTTTCCCGCCCTCTGTGCCAGACGGTCATCCAGGCACTGCATCAGGCGGTGGAGGATCAGGCAAGTATGCGGAATTTTCACGGCTACATGCCGGAAAGTGGCGCGCCGGAGCTGCGCAGAGCCGTTTCGGAATACTATAAGCGGTTTGGCGTTCACTTGGGGGCAGATGAGGTGTTTGTATCCAGCGGTGCCTGTGATGATCTGGGGGATATTTTAGAGCTGTTCGATCAGGATAACACGGTGCTTGTGATCGAGCCTGCTTACCCGGAGTATGTGGATACCAATATTCTGGCAGGCAGAAAGGTGCTGCATTTGGAGACAGGAGCGGACAACGGCTTTCTGCCTTTGCCGCCGGCGGATAGGAAGGCTGACATCATCTATCTGTGTTCCCCCAATAATCCCACAGGCGCGGCATATGACCGGGAGCAGCTGAAGGCTTGGGTGGACTATGCCAACGGACAGGGCGCGGTGATTCTGTTTGACGCGGCCTATGAGGTCTTTATTGAAGATCCGGCCATCCCCCACAGCATCTTTGAGATCGAGGGCGCTAAGACCTGCGCCATCGAAATCTGCTCTTTGTCCAAGACCGCGGGCTTTACTGGAACCCGGCTGGGATATACCGTGGTGCCCAGGTTGCTGGAGCGCATGGGTGTCAACTTCAATACAATGTGGGCCAGAAATCGGGAGACCCGAACCAACGGCGTTTCCTATATCCTGCAAAAAGGCGCTGCCGCAGTATTCACCCCAGAGGGTCTGGAACAGATACAGCGCAATATCGCGGTTTACAAGGAAAACGCCCGGGTACTGATGGCAGCCTTTGACCGGGTCGGGATATGGTACTGCGGCGGAAAGAATTCGCCGTATATCTGGCTAAAATGTCCGGAGGGCATGGGCGGCTGGGAATTCTTTGATTATTTGCTGAATGAAATTCAGGTGGTCGGCATTCCCGGCGAGGGCTTCGGTGAGTGCGGTAAGGGGTACTTCCGTTTCTCTGCCTTCGGCGATCCTGACGATACAAAGGAAGCGGCCGACCGGCTCTGCAAGCTGCTGAGGTGACGGATATGAAAATATCTTGTTTGCAAATGAATGTACACTTGGGCTGCCCGGAGGAAAATTTTATCCATGCCCGACAACTGATACAGGATGCCATGACCCGGATGCCGGATGTGCTGGTGCTGCCGGAAACCTGGAATACCGGTTTTTTTCCGAAAGATAAGCTGGCTGAACTGTCCGACCGGGAAGGTGCACGAGTCAGGCGGGAGATCGGCATGCTGGCCGCGGAATACAAGGTGAATATCGTGGCAGGCAGTGTGTCCAATGTGCGGGGCGGGCAGGTGTACAATACCGCCATGGTCTTTGACCGAAGCGGCAGATGCATTGCTTCCTACGACAAGACGCACCTGTTTACTCCGATGGGGGAGGACGGTTACTATACCCCGGGAAATCACCTGTGCAGATTTATGCTGGATGGCGTGCAGTGCGGCATCATCATCTGCTACGATGTGCGCTTCCCGGAGCTGACCCGAAGCCTGGCGGTGCCGGGACTGGATATGCTGTTCGTGGTGTCCCAGTGGCCCGCTCAGCGCATTTCCCACCTGCGTACCCTGACCGCCGCCCGGGCGATCGAGAATCAAATGTTTGTGGTCTGCTGTAATGCCTGCGGTACCGCAGGCGAGACGGTCTACGGTGGAAATTCTGCCATTATTGATCCGTGGGGACGAACCATTGCCTCTGCCGGAGAAAACGAGACCACACTGGCAGGTGAATGCGATCTGAGTGTGCTCACCGATATTCGTAACACGATTCCGGTATTCCGGGATAGAAAACCCGAACTATATGATCGGGAGGTTGGAAACAATGGAATTTAATGCAAAAAAAGTAAAAGAGTCCCTCATCCAGTGGATCAGGGACTGGTTCGAACATAACGGCAAAAACTGCAACGCGGTTATCGGGATCTCCGGAGGCAAGGACAGCTCTGTATGCGCGGCTCTCTGCGCGGAAGCATTGGGAAAAGACCGGGTCATTGGGGTTCTGATGCCCAATGGACAGCAGGCAGATATTGAGGACAGCCGCCTGCTGGTGCGGCATTTGGGGATTCGTTCCTTTACTATGGATGTCAGCGGTGCTGTGGGCGCAATCCGGGCTGAGCTGTACCGTTCGGGTATTCAGGCCACAGAACAGACGGTCATTAATCTGCCTCCCCGGGTACGGATGGCGGTGCTGTACGCGGTCTCCCAGTCTGCGAATGGCAGGGTGATCAATACATGCAACCTTTCCGAAGATTGGGTGGGCTATGCTACCCGCTATGGCGACAGCGCCGGAGACGTATCCTTGCTGGGCAGACTGACGGTTCAGGAGGTCAAGGCTCTGGGGCATGAATTGGGACTGCCTGAGAATCTGGTGGACAAAACGCCCTCCGACGGACTCTGCGGCAGCACAGACGAACAAAAGCTGGGCTTTTCCTATCAGGTGCTGGATCAATATATTCGGCAGGGAACCTGCGAGGACAAAGCTGTGAAGGCGCGCATCGATGCGCTGCACGAAAGGAACCGCTTCAAACTGGAACTGATGCCGGTTTTTGAACCATAATTTTCCTTATAAATACACTTTTTTGACGCACTGAAAACGCAGATGCCCGGAAGGGCATCTGCGTTTTTGCGGATTAGTCAGCTCCTCCAGTTCAAGTACTTAAGGCGACTTGCGGCGGTGCTGCTGCCAAGGGCGGCGGCCTGGGTGTAATACTCCCTCGCTTTGTCGCGGTCGATGGGCACATTGCCGTAGCCACGCTCATAGCATTCGCCAAGAGCCACCAGACCGTATTGCAGGCCCATGCGGACGGCGTTTTTGTAGCAGGCCACGGTCTGCGTCGGATCATCTCGGCGTTTCATGTGGCAATAGCCGTCATGGTACCGCAATACCGCTTCGATCAGCCCCCGCTCTTGCGGTGTCAGATCAGACACGGTGTCGAGGGAAGCACCGTCAGAGGGAGTTCCGGCCACCGCATTTCGGAACAGCTCCGGCGTTTCAGACCAAACTGAGTCCTCAGGAAGATCCAATGAGACTGCCAGGCCAATTTTTACATCCCCCTTTTCGGGGAAAAAACCACGTATGCAGCAGTACCATGCCAGATTGACATTATAGGAATCATCCAGAGGAAGGCCATGATGGAGATCATCCAGAGAGTGGGCGGCGTAGTAGGCGGCCAGCTTCAGCGCGGCCGGCCCATAGCCCTGTTCCGCTGCAGCCAGATACCAGCGGTGGGCCGCCTCCGGGTCGGCGGGCTGGAGGTGGCAAGCCAAGATGTATTGGCTTATGGCAACGCCACACTCAGCGGCGCGTTGGTGCCATTCAAGGGCATGAGTTGCATCAACGTCGATGCCGTTTCCTGCGTCCAGACACCGGGCCCATTCATGCTGGGCCTGGGCGTGACCGGCTTCAGCGGCCTTCCGGTACCATTCTGCGGCCTGGCCCGCGTCGGCAGCCACGCCAATGCCCTGTTCATAGCATCGGCCCATGGCACACATGGCCTGTGGCAGCCTCAGTGTAGCGGACTTTTCGTACCACTGGAAGGCAGCCACGGGGTCAGCATCGGTACCAAGCCCATGTTCGCAGCTTTCACCCAGTTCATATCGGGCCATGGCTGTACCGGGGAGATTATCTGCCGCGATGGCCTTCTGGATGGCCCGTTCATTCCAGCCGCTGTGATGGTATGCGATCTCTTGCTCTCGGCTCTGGACACGTTCCAGCAGCTTCTGAAAGGTATCCGCAAGCTGGTGGAGCGTCTGGGAGACGTACTTGCCGCGCGAATGAAATTCGTCTTTAGCGCTGGATAAGTCCGCCACGCAACGGTAAAGGGAGCGGGGGGCAGCCCTGCGACACCAGACAATGGCTTCGGAGTAATTCTCAGGGGTTCCGATGCCGTTGGCGTAACATTCCGATTACCTCAATGATGGCCAGACTCTCCCCCCCCTGCTGGGCGGCTTCCAGATACCAGCGGAAGGCTTCCAATGGGTTTTTCTCGGTTCCTTTTCCCTGGCTGTACCGCTGTGCCAGCAGATACTGACCTTTCTTGTCGCCCACCTTCGCGGCCCGAACCAGCCATCGGATAGAGTCGCTGTTCCAATGATCAGACCCCAGCTTGACCATTGCATCTGTACTGCCAAGATGGGCAGCACGCTCGTAAAGGGCTTTGGCTCTTTTCGGCTGCGCCCGATATAGATTGTGGCCTACGCTACGGTCCATTGAATACAAGTTAGCTAGCTCCACCATGGCCTGAACGTGGCTCTGCTTCACAAGATTCTCATAGATCTGGACCGCCCGGTCGTAATCGAACTGTACTACATGGCCCCACCAATAGTATCTGGCTAGGGCGCACTGGGCATCCGGGTGGTTCTGCATGGCGGCTTCCTTATAGAGATAGAAGGCCTCGGTTTCGCTCGTGCGGGTGCACCGGGCCAGATGGTACAGACCATCGGCGTTGTGCTGATCGGCGGCCTGACGGTACAGCTCGGCGGCTGCGTTTGTATCTTGGCTTACACCCCGGCCGGTTTCACAGCATTGGCCCAGCAGGGCCTGAGCCGGAGCGTGACCGGCATTCGCCGCGTTGCGCAGGTGGGTGATGGCCTCCGCAACATCACCGGTGATGCCGTAGCTGTCGGCCGGGCAGTCCCGGTCCAGATAAATGCAGGCGGCCCAGTAATTGGCCTCCGGATCTGAGGGGCAGTCGCAGACAGCGGCTTTGAACCAGCGCTCTGCCTCCCCGGCGTTCCGGGGACGGCCATTCCAGTTCCGCTTGCCGATCTCCAGCATGGCCTCCAGCCGGGTCTGCGGATCGTCAGACTTGGTCAGCTCCAGCAGCATATCCATGCGCAGGGCTTCCATATTCAGCTTCTGGGACTCGATCTGCTGGCGGGTCTGCAAGACCTGCTTGTGCAGGCTCAGGGCACCGGCCTCCCAGTCGGTCTGGCAAAGGTTCCAGGCCGCCCGGAGGGCTTCGGCAAAGAGCTCCACATCGCCCATCACATCCACATAGCCAGCCGAAACGTCCAGACCGGCTTCGTGCAGAAGCTGCTCGACCTTGGCCTGATCACTGGAGGGGATGTTCAGAAGATCAAGAATCGTGTCGACCCGGTAGGATACGGCATCCAGCGCCCGGTAGAACTGGTTGAGGAGCGTTTCTCTGCACAGCGCCATCTCCGTCTGATACTGCCATGAGGGGCCGTCGCACAGGGGCGTGATGCTGTTCACCCAGCCTTTCAGGTAGTAGCGCAGGTTATTTAACGTGGTCTGATCCACCGCGTCCGGAGAGGTGTGGGAGGTCACATTGCGGGCCTTGGCGGCGGCGATCAGATGGCCGGTATAGTCACACTTCAGTCTGCGGCACAGGTGTTTGCCGTCCGGAGTGTCCAGCGTCTCCTGATAGCTGTAGGGGATATTGAAAAAGGCATAGAACTTGTCCTGATCATCTACAGGCGTGATGGCAGTGCCTGTCTTGGAGGCGATGCGGGAGCCGCCGTAGATCAAGTACTTGAACCAGGTTGGGATGTCCAACTGGCGGTAGGGGTCCCGATGCTTCTCGATACTGAAGGTCACGATCGTCTCCGGACGGGGCTGATTCCTGGGTGGGGGATCATCCTTGTCCTGCTTGGCTTCCAGGTTCTTCTCAAAGGCCTCCGGCGTGATACCGGCGGCCTGATGGGCTTCCTGCACGGCAGCCCATAACTGTTCACAGAGCTCCACATCCTTGGTCAGATCACCCAGAATATGCATCAGCGCCCGCTTGACGTTGACATCCAAAGGCTTGCTGCCCATATAGACCTTCGTCAGCTTGTCCGTGGAAGGTGCCTTTTGGGCGGGTTGCGGTGCAGGCGCGGGCGCAGCAACTGGCAAAGGGGTTGCTGTAGGAGAAGTCACACTGGGGGCTTCCACAGGGACAGCTTCCGCGGGAACGGTTTCCGCCGGGGTGGCTTTGGGAATATAGTCCGCGGCGGTGCTGCGCAGCTTCGCCTCGCCGTCCGCTGGGGAGCTGAGATAGTCGTTCCACACGTTCCTGACCAGGGGAGCGAAGGTAACGGGATTGCCAACCATGGTCACCTTGCCGTCATGGACAGGAAAGCCGACGGCAGTCAACAGCGGTTCGACGCCGGAAGGGTCGGCGGATAAGCCGGTGTAGGAAAGGAGGGTGGCCAGATCGTAATCCACGCTGCCCAATCCTTGATGCAAGGCATCATATAAGGCGGATTGTAGATCCTTGCCTGTGTTGGCATAGCGCAGTGAGGAGGCCAGAGTGTATACGAATTTTACCATGGTGCGGGAGAGCCCCTTAAGTGTTGTAACCGGCACACCATTGGGAAACAGCGTACGGCAATAAGAAGCAAGATTTTCGGGAAAAGCAGAAACCGCGGCCTGAAGATCGGTGGGATCTGTGCCGTACAGAAGCGCCGCGGCCTTTGGGAAAATATCCAAGAGGGCGCTATAGACGGTCTGGCACTGAGCATCCGTCCAAAGACCGGTGATGAACACATCTTTCGCCGTTGTCTTTTTATCGCTGGTATTCGGATAAGCCATTTATCATACTCCTCCCTGCGTGCAATACCGCTCCGGGGCGGCATTTCGACCCATTTCTTACATCATACACGAACATTGCGGCAAAAGCAAGGCAAAATCATGCCTTGCTCAGCCGGTCGGCGGCATCGGTGCTGCCGAGATCTGCCGCCAGACGCAGCAGATATGCCGCACCGTCATTGTCCGCAGTGCCGGGCGTTTCCGGCGGGGTAAGGCAGATGCCGGTTCCGGTTAGCCGGGCGGTGCCTTTCAAACACCGCTGAGCCAGCGCCAGCATCAGAGCGGTATCCCCCCGGGCCAGTCCACGGCCGTACCACCGGGCGGCGGCTTCCCGGTCCGGCTCTACGCCGATGCCCTGTTCATAGCAGCGGCCCACCGCGCCCGGTGCCCGGATCACACCCTGTTTTGCCGCCTGCAAATAGCCCAGGAAGGCGGCCCGAGGGTTCGGAGCCATTCCAATGCCCTGCTGGCGGCATACGGCCAGCTCGAAGCCCGCCTGGGGGTCGCCCTGCTTCGCCAGAGCCTGGAGCTGCTGGCGGGGGAAGGGGACTGCGGCTATTCTGCTGAGCAGGATCTGCGCCATGACATGGGCTTTCCGGTGCCCCAGCGCTCCGGCTCGGCAGTACCAGTTCAGAGCCTCCGTGCTGTCCGCTGCCCCGCCAAGGCCGTCGGCGCAGCAGTGAGCCAGGGCGTACATGGCGGGGGTGCAGCCCAGCACCGCGGCAGTTTCGTAACTGGCTCGTGCCTGGCGTGGATCGACGGTCGTACCAGTGCCCGTCGGCATAACGAACCGAAAATGCGCTGAATCACAGCTTCCTCAAATGAGGGAGCTGTTTTCGTATAGTTCGAGTGGGTTATGCGATTAACCTTTGACGAATCTTTGTAAATGTAATAAAATAAAGGAACAACAGGGGAGGGGATACTTATGGAAGAACAGCGCGTCAGAATCAGTGATATTGCGCAGGAGCTTGGCTTAAGTACAGCTACTGTATCCAATGTGATCCATGGAAAAACAAAGAAAATTTCGAATGAAACGGTAAAACGGGTCATGGCTCTGCTGGAAGAGCGGCAATATATCCCCAGTATGGCAGGAATCCTTCTGGCGCAAAATTCCTCCAAAATTATCGGCGTATTTGTCAATGACCATGAGAAGTATGAAGGGCATACCCTGGATGATTTCTTTATCGCTTCCTCCCTGAACCATCTGTCTACGGAAATCGAAGCACATGGGCAGTTTATGATGGTGAAAAAAGCAAAAAGCCCAGAAGATATTATTAAATTTGCTTCCATGTGGAATATGGATGGTATCGTGGTCATCGGCTTCTGTGATCAGGACTATATGTACCTGCGAAACCATATGCGGATCCCCTTCGTGGTCTACGACGGTTACTGTGAAAAACCGGAACGGATACTGAATATCACCATCGATAATTATGATGGCGGTTTTCAGACAGGTACTTACTTTCGGGAGAGGGGACACAAACGGGCTCTGTGTATTGCGGATAATGATATCTGTGTGGATATGGAGCG